>JBDUBA010000370.1:0-2702 GCA_040004335.1 Gemmatimonas sp. | reverse complement strand
CGTCGACGAACTCCACGAACGAGTGCACAATGCTTTGCGGGTGTACCACGACGTCAATGCGATCGTACGGCACTCCGAACAGGTGGTGGGCCTCGATCACTTCGAGCGCTTTGTTGGCCAGCGTCGCGCTGTCGACGGTAATCTTGGCTCCCATCTTCCACGTCGGATGATTGAGCGCATCCGCAACCGTGGCCGCCGCAATTCGTTCACTCGTCCACACCCGAAAGGGACCGCCCGAAGCAGTGATGACAATGCGCCGGATATCCTCCGGGCGACGGCCGGCCAAGCACTGGAGGATGGCGGAATGTTCGCTGTCCACGGGCACCAGCGTTCCGCCAAATTCGCGAGCCATTTCCGTTACGATGCTGCCGGCAATAACCAGCGACTCCTTGTTCGCCAACGCTACGCGCTTCCCAGCCTTGAGCGCCGCGAGCGTGGCCGGTAAGCCTGCTGCACCCACCACCGCGTTGAGCACAATGTCTGCTTCCGGGTGCGTTGCGGCTTCCACGAGGCACTCTGGACCGGTACACCACCCCTCTTTTGCGGCTGTCGCGTTCACCAACCCGCGATAAGGCGGCTGCCACGCGTCCACGAGACTGGCAAATGCCTCCGCGTTTTCGTTGGCCGTAAGTGCAACCACCCGAAATCGTTCGCGATGCCGGTCCATCACGCGCAACGCACTTTGTCCGATCGACCCGGTTGCGCCGAGGATGGCAACGCCTTGCACGCTTTTGATACCGGGGTCAGAGCCGCCGCCCGCCGCCCGCGCGATTTTGGTACTGGGGTCAGAGCCAAGTTGTGAAGCGGCGTCTCCCCCAGATGGACCAGCGTCGGTGCGGCTCACGTTGGAATTGGAATCAACAACCACCAATACAATGCGTACGAAACCGGTAGCACAAAAAACAAGGAATCGAACCGATCGAGCGCGCCGCCATGTCCCGGTAACAAGGTGCCGCTGTCCTTCACCCCGGCTTCGCGTTTGAACAACGATTCCGCGAGATCGCCCAGCTGCGCCGCAACACTGATGCACACGCTGAACGTCACGAGGCCAAGCGGTTTGAATGCCAGGTGCGCGTGCGGCTTGAGCCCGTATTGCGTAAGCACGAGGCACGCGATGACCGTCAGCACAATGCCGCCAACAGCTCCCGATATTGTTTTCGCGGGACTCACGGAAGGAATGAGTTTCGGTCCCTTAAATGCGCGACCGGCGAAATACGCGCCGGAGTCACTGGCCCACGTGAGCACGACGGGCATCATCACCACCGTGAACCCGGCAGCGTCACCAACGGCGTACCCGAAATACCGCAACACATACGCGTAACTCAGCGTGCCGCCCGTAAATGCTGCACCAAACAACGTGGTTGCAGCCGCACTTAACGGCTTGCCGGTGACGCCGCGCATCCAGATGCTGAGCGCAATGACCAGCAGCATTACAAACACACCGGCCACGTGCGGGATCTGTACAATGCGCAGAAACTGCGCGTGGACCGCGATTGGAATTAACGCCGCAATAACAACGCCCACTTCAACCAGCGGCGTTGATCCACCGCTTTTTGCAATGCGGTACAACTCCCATGCGCTGATTGCGGAAACCACGCCAAGCAACGTCGCGAGTGCCGCACCACCCAGCCAGAACATCCACAACGCAAACGGTGCGGCCACGAGGGCGACCAAAACGCGCTTGGTCAGTTCTGACGATTGTCCTGCCGGCTTTTCTGACACGGTGCGTTGTATGCTGGCTATACGGTAACGCGTCCGTACCGACGATCCCGACCTTGAAAGTCCACAATTGCTTCGAACAGGGCGACGCGACCAAAATCCGGCCACAACACGCTCGAGATGTACAACTCAGCGTATGCAACCTGCCACAACAGAAAGTTGCTCAGCCGCTGTTCGCCCGAGGTGCGAATCAGCAAATCGGGATCGGGGCACATGTGCGTGAAGAGTCGTGCACTGAACGTCTCCTCGTCGATACTGTCCGCGGAAATTTTTCCGGATTGCACGTCTGCCGCAATGAGGCGGGCCGCGCGCACCAACTCGGCGCGTCCACCGTAGGAAATGAACAGGTTCAGCCCAAGTTTCGTCCCGCCCTCCGTGTCGCGCATAATGCGTTCGACGGCGGCCATTGCCGAGGGCGACAAACGATCGAGATCGCCCAGCACGCGCACGCGCACGCCTTGCTTGCGCAGTTCATCGACCTCGCGCGCAATAAATTCTTCGAGCAGCGACATGAGCGCTGACACTTCATTAGCGGGCCGCTGCCAGTTCTCCTGCGAGAACGCAAACAGTGACAGCCATTCGACACCACTTTCCAGACAACCTTCGACGACCTGCCGCACGGCCTTCATGCCTTCGCGATGCCCAAACGGGCGCGGCATGAAACGAGCGCGCGCCCAACGTCCATTGCCATCCATGATGATGGCAATGTGCCGAGGTACCGCACCGTTGGCGCGGATCTGGTCCAGCAAGTCAGCGTGACTGACGGCCATGGAAGTTGTTACGAAAAGTTCGCGACGCCGCGTGGGCCGTCGAACTCAGACTTCCATGATTTCGGCTTCTTTCGCCTTGAGACCGGCGTCGATTTTGCCGATGAAGTCGTCGTGCATCTTCTGCAGATCTTTCTCTGCGTGTTTCTTGTCGTCTTCCGACACGCCGTCGAGCTTCTTGATTTTATCGCGGGCGTCGGTGCGCGCGTGACGGAT
>JBDUBA010000017.1:0-2708 GCA_040004335.1 Gemmatimonas sp. | reverse complement strand
TGCGAGCCGAGCGAGGCCGCAGGCTGTTGGGCCGAACGCTCGTGAAAGAATTCACAAACGGTAACCGGGAAGTCTAGTACAAGTACCAAGTGGGCTCAACATCCGTGAAGCGAAAGCTCTCGCATGTAGCCTGCTGCTGGTCTAGCTTACCGCGGCTTGTCTGTCGTGTCCGGGGTGTCCGTCCGGCGCCGACACCCCCAAAACGTTTCCCATTTTCATCCGACACACATTATGGGGCTTTGCTCCGATCGCTGGATTACGCGCATGGCGCGCGAACATCGCATGATCGAACCGTTCGAGGACCGACAGGTGCGCCAGGGCGTCATCTCCTACGGTGTCAGTTCCTACGGGTACGATATGCGCGTGGCGCGTGAGTTCAAGATCTTCACCAACGTGCTCAGCACGATTGTCGACCCGAAGGCGTTCGATCCCCGAAGTTTCGTCGAGTTTGAGGGGGACGTGTGTGTCGTGCCGCCCAATTCCTTTGCGCTTTCGCGGAGCGTTGAATACTTCCGCATTCCGCGCAACGTGCTAACGCTGACGGTGGGAAAGAGTACGTACGCGCGGTGCGGCATCATCACCAACGTCACGCCGTTCGAGCCTGAGTGGGAGGGATACGTGACGCTCGAAATTTCCAATACCACGCCGCTTCCCGCCAAGATTTACGCCAACGAAGGCATCGCGCAGGTTGTGTTTTTCACCGGCGATGAAGAACCCGACGTCAGTTATGGCGACAAGAAAGGCAAGTATCAGGGGCAGCATGGCGTGACACTCCCCCGCATTTGAGCGTGCGTTGCAGCGCGGTTGAGCGCGTTTTGCTACGCCGGTTGAGCGCGCTTCGCGGCGCCGTTGAACAAGCGGTCGTGTAGTTGGTATCACTCGTCACTGCTCTCCCGGCCGATTCCCCCAGATTTCCGCGATGACTACTGCGTTTGCCGCCCTGCTGCTTGGAGTTGCCGGAGCCGCGCTGCTGCTTGCGCTCGGCGCCTATTGGTGGGTGAACCGGACACCTCCGGCTGAAGAGCGGTTCGATGCGTACGGACGAGTGCCGCTGTTCGCCGTCAACTTGACGGCCAGCGAGCCCGTGGCCGCGGAACGTGATGTGGGCCCGGATAGCAGCGAGATGGAAAGCGAGCCCCGCCCCGTCGTCCATCGCGGACGCACCGCAGAAGATGTGATGGCCGATCGTCCATCACCGATTGGGAGTCCGGTGGTGATCGACACCTCGGCGCTGGATGCTGCGAGTTCGCCGGATCGCGCGGTTGTTGAGCCAGTCAATGGCACTCGATCTTCGTTTGCGCCACCTGTCGTGTCGTCTCCGGTGCCGCCACCGCGGATTCCGCCGGCGCGGGTTACGCCAAGCGCTCCGTTTGTTGAACCCACTGTGCGTCCGATCCGAACCGGTTGGGGTTCGACACCGGGGTGGCCCGTTTCGGCCGACAACAATTTGAGTTCGACGCCGCGATACGTGCCACCAATCAGGCCCGATTCCGGTCCAAGTACACCGATCGCCCCCACTGCATCAAACGGGAATGGCGTTTCGGCCGACGGCGTGCCGGGCTCGATGATTGAAGGTCATCAGCTTCGTTTCACTGCTCCGGTCGAAGGCACGCTGCAATTTCTACCTGGCCGACTGGAAATCAGCACCGGACTCGACACGGGGCGTGAAATACGGTTTGTGCGTGTGCCCGGACCAAATGGAACAGAGGTCACATTTGGTCGCAACGAAGGTCCGCTCTATCGCCATATTCAACTGCGTGATCAGACGGTGAGCCGCGAACATGCGCGATTGGTGTTTGCGGAGGGGCGCTGGGTGCTGACCAATCTCTCTCGGACCAATCCCGTGGCGCATAACGGACGCATCCTGCGTTTGGCCGAAGAACAACCGCTCATCGATGGCGATCGCCTGGAAATGGGTGAAGTCGTTTTCAACTTTCGGAGCCGTTGAACACTTCGCGCGGGTTTCGGACTTCGAGTGAGCGCACGTAACGCGTCATGATTGACGAACGCGATGAAACTGAGGTTGCTGACCTCGAGGACGAGTACGAGCTGCTGAATGAACTCGGCCGCGGCGGCAGCGCGGTCGTTTGGCGCGCGCGCGACAAGAATCTCGGACGCGAAGTTGCGATCAAGGTCGTACATACGCGTACGGCCGGCGCGAATGATGACGCCATTGCGCGCCTGGCCCGTGAAGCACGGACCGTCGCCAAGCTGCAACATCCGAACATCGTGACGGTCTATGCGGTCAAACGCCTGCGGGAAGGCGGTCTCGCGCTCGTGATGCAACTGGTGCCGGGGCGCACCCTCAAGCAGGCGGTTGCCGAAGGGGGCGCGTTCTCCGCCGACCAGGCCGAACGGGTAATTCGCGACGTCGCGGAAGCGCTGGCGTATGCGCATTCGCATGGCGTGGTGCATCGCGACGTGAAACCGGAAAACATCTTCATCGATGAATCCAACGGGCGCGCCATGCTCAGTGATTTTGGAATTGCGCACTCCAGTGAATTCGATTCGCGATTGACGATGACTGGTGCAGCCATTGGAACCCCAGCGTACATGTCGCCCGAACAGATTGACGGCGCACCGGCCAACGCACGTTCGGACGTATACAGTTTGGGCCTCGTCTCGTGGGAAATGCTGACGGGTGAACGCCCATGGGAAGGCGAGACGTTGTACAACGTCATCTTCAAGCAGAAACACGAAGAGCTGCC
>JBDUBA010000078.1:0-9106 GCA_040004335.1 Gemmatimonas sp. | reverse complement strand
GAACGTTTTGAAGACCTCGTGCGCCTCGAGCGCGCGCACCTTCAGTGGAGGAGTGCCTGAGATGCGCATTGGCCTGTTGTCGGATACGCACGACCACGTTCCAGCCGTTCGCGAGTTGCTGACGCAAATGATCGCTGGCAGGTGTTCGTTGGTGATGCACGCGGGCGATTACTGTTCGCCGTTTGTGTTAACGCCGTTTCATGATCTGTCCATTCCCGTGTTGGGCGTGTTCGGACGGAACGACGGCGATCATGACGCACTGTCGGCCGCAGCCGGTCTGGGATTTGGCGCAGCGGAATTGTTTGAATCGCCGCACAGCTTTGAGTTGGGCGGCAAAAACATTCTGCTGGTGCATGACGTCACCGACGTCGATCAACGTTCGATTGACCGACACGAAATCATTGTACACGGTTACACGCACGTGCCCGAGATGAAAACGCGCGGCAACGCAATGCTCGTGAACCCGGGAGAAGGCGGCGGTTGGTTGTACGGCGCACCAACGGGCGCAATTCTCGATCTCAATACGCGCGAAGTCGAGTTCATCAAACTTACGGGACCGGAGTGGCAGTTCTGATGGGAAGTGACAGTACCGCTGCAACGCCCGAAGCGACGCCTGAAAATCGCCTTCTGATTCTTGATTTCGGTTCGCAGGTTACGCAGCTCATCGCGCGCCGGGTGCGCGAAGCGCATGTGTATTGCGAGATCCATCCGAACGACGTGAGTGATGCGTTTGTGCGTGAGTTCGCGCCCAAGGGCGTGATTTTGTCAGGCAGTCACGCAAGCACATACGAGGATCATCAGCTGCGCGCACCGCAGGCAGTCTGGGATTTGGGTGTACCCGTACTCGGCATCTGTTACGGGATGTTCACCATGGCCGAACAACTGGGTGGTCAGGTTGAGGCCAGTGATCACCGTGAGTTCGGATACGCCGAAGTGCGTGCGCGCGGGCATACGGCCTTGTTGGAAGGCATTCAGGATTTCAGCACGCCTGACGGTCATGGCATGTTGAAGGTGTGGATGAGTCACGGCGACAAGGTGACCGCGCTACCGCCTGGATTTCAGTTGATGGCCAGCACGCCCAGTTGTCCCATCGCGGGTATGGCCGATGAAGCACGCGGATATTATGCCGTGCAGTTTCATCCCGAGGTCACGCACACAGTGCAGGGGCGTGCAATTCTTGAGCGTTTTGTATTGAAGATTGCCGGCATTACGCCCGACTGGATTATGCAGGATCACATTGCTGACGCCGTCGCGAAAATTCGCGAACAAGTTGGCGATGAAGAAGTGATTCTCGGCCTGTCCGGTGGTGTCGACTCAAGCGTTGCAGCAGCGCTTATTCATCGCGCGATTGGTGATCAACTCACCTGCGTGTTTGTTGATCATGGATTGCTTCGTCTGAACGAAGGCGACATGGTGATGGAGATGTTTGTCGATCGCGTGCATGCCAAAGTGATTCGTGTTGATGCCAGTGAACTGTTCCTCGGCAAACTTGCGGGCGTGACTGATCCGGAAGCAAAACGAAAGATTATCGGCGGCGAGTTTGTCACCGTGTTCAAGCAGGAAGCGGCAAAACTTTCTGGTACTGGCGCCAAAGGTGCGAAGTGGTTGGCTCAAGGCACGATTTATCCGGACGTGATCGAGTCGGGTGGTGCAAAGACCAAAAAAGCAGTCACCATCAAGAGTCATCACAACGTTGGTGGCTTACCCGCACAACTTGGGCTCAAGTTGCTGGAGCCGTTGCGCGACCTCTTCAAGGACGAAGTGCGCGAGCTTGGCGTGGCATTGGGACTGCCGCCGGAGATGGTGTATCGTCATCCGTTCCCGGGACCGGGTCTTGGTGTTCGCATTCTTGGCGAAGTGAAAAAAGAATACGCCGATCTGTTGCGACGCGCGGATGCCATCTTCATTGATGAATTGCGTTCAACGATCGACAGTGCGAGCGGCAAGAGCTGGTACGAGCTCACCAGTCAGGCGTTTGCTGTATTCCTTCCGGTGCGCAGTGTTGGTGTGATGGGCGACGGCCGCACGTATGAGTTTGTCGTCGCGTTGCGTGCCGTGCAGACCTCCGATTTCATGACGGCCGACTGGGCAGAGTTGCCCTACGCGTTGCTCAAGAAAGTTTCGAGCCGGATCATCAACGAAGTGCGCGGAATCAATCGTGTTACGTACGATGTCAGCAGCAAGCCGCCCGCGACGATCGAGTGGGAGTGAGCAAACGCTCCGCGCACTTCGCGCAGTTGTAGGTCGGGTTTAACAATTGCGCGCGAGTTTCGTTCAACGGTGAGCCAAATTCCTCTGTTGCTATTGCCAGGGTTGCTCTGCGACGAGTGGCTCTGGCACGCGCAAGTGAAGGCACTCGACGACATCGCCGAACCAATGGTCGCGGATCTCACACAGGACGACACAATCGCCGGCATGGCGAAACGCGCGCTCGATTGGGCGCCACCAGTCTTTGCGTTGGCCGGACTTTCAATGGGTGGATACGTCGCCTTTGAAATCATGCGTCAGGCACCGCATCGTGTGTTGCGGCTGGCGCTCTTGGACACAAATGCGACGCCCGACGATCCCGCGCGATCGGCACAGCGGCACGCGGCGGTGAAGTCACTGAAATACGGACGCTTTACCGGCGTTACCACTCGGCTGCTGCCGCAACTCGTGCACGCCTCGAAAATGCACACGCCCATCGGACTGGGCGTTCGGGCCATGGCCGATCGCGTTGGCCGCGAAACGTTTGTGCGGCAACAGACGGCAATATTTGCGCGCGAAGATTCGCGGCCTTTGCTGTCGCACATCACGGTTCCAACACTGATTGCTGTTGGAGACAGCGATGTGCTTACACCGCCTGCAGACTCACTACTGATGCACGAAGCGATTCGTGGCTCAACTTTTCATGTCTTCGAGCACTGCGGGCATCTGCCGGCGCTGGAAGTACCGCACGAAACGAACGATGTGCTGCGCCGATGGTTGGTGAGGGCCGGTTGAATGTCGATGGAGGGTCAGGTTACGCCGCTTGCCCCGCGGCCGTCCTCCGAAGTGGACCCGGTCCGTTGCCCCGGCCCGTTGACCCGGTCCGTTCACCCGGTCCGTTGACCCGGTTCGTTGACCCGGTCCATTGACCCGGGCCGCTCACCCGGTCCGTTGACCCGGTCCGGGTACCCGGTCCGTTGACCCGGTCCGTTGACCCGGTCCGAAACGCGCGAAACGCGCGCGTACGATTTGATGCGGACGCAACGCCGGTGTAGGCTTGTGCAGCCCGTTCACTTGCTGCTGTCCGGAGATCCGCACATGAAGCTTGGTCGCCCGAAGTCGCGTTCGGTTCTACGCCTGTTCTGTCAACCGCAAAATCGGCCAGCCAGTGGCCAATTCGGTTCGTTCTCGCTACTCGTGATAGCCGCGTGTCTTATGGGGGTGTCACTCAGCGACGCGCACGTAACAAATGCGCAAGGCAACACCACGGTTCGCGCAGGTACGCAATTTCAGTTGGGTCCACAACCCGCGCACGGCACGCGCGCAAAGCGACTCGTTATTCGTAACGCGACCATCATTGAAGGCAACGGCACTCCCGCCGAGGGTCCGAAGGACATTGTAGTTGAAGGCAATGTTATCACGCAGATCATCACGCTTGATGCGACAGCCGTAAAGAACGGTACGGCGCGTCGGGTCGCCGCGGGTGATGCCGAAATTGATGCCACGGGGAAATACGTGTTGCCCGGCCTGATCAACATTCACGGACACGTGCAGGACGAACGCGCGGGAATTCCGCAGCCACTCGACTATCAAATGAAGTTGTGGCTGGGGCTTGGCGTCACAACCGTGCGCGACGTTTCCAGTGATACTCCGAAAACCATTGTGCTGCGCGGACGCAGTCTGGCCGGAGAAGTAATTGCTCCGCGTTTGTATGTGTATGCGCGTTACGCGTACATGCCCATTCCGCAAACAGAAGCGCAAGCGCGCGCACGGGTTCGCGAGATCAAGGCGCAAGGTGCGGATGGCATCAAGTTGTTCAACATGGACAAGGACACATATCCCGCCGTGCTTGATGAAGCGCACAAGCAGGGATTGCGCGTCGCACATCACATGGCGGTTGATGAAACGAACGCGTGGGATGCCGCCGCGAACGGACTCACGAGCATTGAACACTGGTACGGTGTTCCGGATGCAGCAATTCCCGATGGTGTGCAACATTTCCCGTCGGATTTCAATTATGCCGACGAAGGCATGCGATTTCGTTGGGCGGGACGGTTGTGGCGTGAAGCCGATCCCGTGAAACTGCAGGAAGTGCTGAAAGCGATGGTGAAGGGCGGCGTTGCGTGGAACCCGACGTTCGACATTTACGAAGCCAGTCGCGATTTGCAGCGCGCCGAATCACAGCCGTGGTTTCAGGAGTATCTGCACCCCACACTCAAAACATACTTCGAACCCGATCCGTCAAAACACGGTTCGTATTTCGCAAACTGGAGCAGCACCGACGAAGCCTATTGGAAGGAGAACTATCGCATCTGGTTTCAGGCCGTACGCGATTTCGAGAAACTGGGCGGCATCGTTGGTGTTGGCGAAGATGCAGGGTTCATCTATCAGGTGTATGGTTTCGGCCTCATTCGCGAACTCGAAATGCAACAGGAAGCCGGCTTTCCCACGCTCAAAGTGCTGCAGCATGTGGCCGCGAACAATGCGCAAATTCTTGGCGAGGCCGGCCGGCTGGGACGTGTCCGTCCGGGATTCCTGGCCGATCTAGTTGTTGTCAACGGAAATCCGCTTGAAGATCTCAAGGTGTTTTATCCGCCGCGTGCCGATGCGGCTGCGGGACCCGGAGGCGGCGTTGCATGGACTATCAAGGATGGTATTCCGTATGACGCACAGCGCTTGCTGAAGGAAGTGCGTGAGATTGTCAGCAGCGCCAAAAATCAAAAGAAGACGTCGTCAAAATCTTCATTGAATTGACATCGGCGCACACTTCCAACTGAAAGCACCCCTCACAAACGTTCGCTGATGCGAACGCTGGCTGGCCTCGGACCCGACATGCGCGAAATGGCGCGCCTGGCGGCTCCCATTGTGTTCATCAACATCGGCATACAGCTGATGGGTGTCACCGATGCGCTTATGGTCGGGCGTCTTGGCGGCGCCGCAATTGCGGCCGTGGCCCTGGGCAACTTCTACTTCTGGAATGCGAGCGTTTTTGGAATTGGATTATTGTTTGCGCTCGACCCTGTGGTGTCGCAGGCAGTGGGTGCAAAGGATCACGAAGGTGTGGCGCGCGGCGTGCAGCGCGGAATCATGCTCGCCATCATCGCGGCCTTGGTTGTGTCGCTGATTCTGTTGCCCGGAGAAAAAGTTCTGGGATTGCTGCAACAACCCGTCGACGTTGTGCCAGCGACCGCGGAATACGCGCGCCGCCGCGTGTTTGGCGTGTTGCCATTTTTTCTCTTCACCGTGTTTCGCCAGACACTGCAAGCCATGGGTCCGGTGCGTCCCATTTTGTGGGCCGCGTTGCTTGCGAATTGCGTCAATATTTTCGGCAATTGGTTGCTGATTTTTGGAAACATGGGCGCGCCCAGGCTCGGTGTTGTTGGATCGGGATACGCGACGGCGATCGCCATGTGGGTGATGATGCTGTCGGTGTTGATTCTTGGCTGGCCACACTTGCAGACGGCGCTCACGCCATGGCGCAAGGAAGCGTTGGTGTGGGCGCCAATTCAACGTTTGCTGCTGATTGGAATCCCGATTGGCACGCAGTGGTTCTTCGAAAGTTTTGCGTTCGGTTTGACGGCGTTGTTCATGGGATGGATGGGCACCGTGTCACTGGCCGGACACGAAATTGCGCTCAACATGGCGTCGCTCACGTACATGGTGCCGCTCGGCTTCTCTGGTGCGGCCGCTGCGATTGTAGGACGTGCCGTTGGGCGCGGTGATGTGCACGCCGCAAAGCGCGACGCGATGACGGCGATTGCGTGCAGCGTTGGATTTATGTGTCTATCTGCGATGGTATTTGTGTTCGCACCACATTGGTTGGCGAGTCGGTACACGAATGAAGTGGAGACATTACGCGTTGCCGTTTCACTTATTCCATTGGCCGGCGCCTTTCAGTTGTTCGATGGTGCACAGGCCGTCACCAACGGCGTGTTGCGCGGCACGGGTGATACGCGAATTCCCGCCATCCTGCATCTCGTTGCGTTCTGGGGCTTTGGCGTGCCACTCGGCGCGTATCTTGGGTTCTACACGCACCTTCGTGAGCAGGGATTCTGGTGGGGTTTGGTCGCCGGGCTCGGTGCTGCTGCCATTCTGCAATTCCGCCGACTGCTCGTGCGATTTCGCGGACCGATTGCGCGCATTCAGAGTGACACCAATCAATCAGATCCCAGCGCATCCGGTCCGGGAGAGAATCCTCTCCCGGTTGGCTGATTCAATTCAGACTTTCTTTTCTTCCAGCAGGGCCATGAATTCCGCGGAATTCGTGAGCGTGAGTAGTCGTGCGGGGACGTCCGTTTCCTTGCTGAACTGCGCGATTTTTCCGAGCACGGGCAGATACTGATTGGAAACTTCGAGCGGCGGCGCGACAATCAGGAAGAAAAAGTTCACCGGTTTTTCGTCGATGGCCTTGAAGTCAACACCGCTCGTTTTCCGACCAAACGCGACGCGCAGCCGGTTCACCACCAGGCTACGGCAATGCGGAATGGCGATGCCTCGGCCAATACCCGTGGATCCCAGGTTTTCGCGACGTTTCAGCATCTTGAACAACATGCCTTCGGACTTTTCGTCGAGCTTGAGCAGGGCGATGAGTTCCTTGAGGATTTCATCCTTGGTGGTGCCTGCCAGTTCGAGCTGAACAGCATCTTCGGAAAAGAATTCGCGTAGTTCCACGTCGTGACCGTCTAAGTGTTTGTAGAATACCGCTTTACAGCGTGCGGACGAACCCGGGACCAGGGGGTACCTGCGAGCGGATGATCGTCGTACACGGGGTTGCCATTATGCTAGTCCGTGCGGCGCCTTTTGGCGATAAGTCGCGACCGCCTAAATCAGTGCCACTTGGGTCCAGAGCGACTCAAGTCGGTTCGTTGAGGGACGAAAAATCCCGCTCCGAAAGCACGCCGCAGGCCAGCGCAAATTGCTCGATCGCCTCGATGTAGTGCTCGCGGGCAATCTGCAGCTGCCAGGTACTCAACTGCGCCCGACTGCACTCAATTTTCGCGGCGAGATAATGCGCGCGAGCGGTGAGAAATGCGTCCTGAGCCGCTTGCTGCTCGCTCGATTGCATGGGTTTCATTGAAAACGTTATGCCGCCATCAATTGTTGAATTTGTTGCAACACCATCGTGGGTGATGCAATGCCTTGCAGGGGCGTTTCAATCCCAACGTCCTGATCGTGTGTCCACCATTTGCGAATCACCATACCATCGACCTTGGCTGGGAAGACGATGACATAGTGAAAAACCGTGGGAAGTGTTGCATGTCGAACGACCACCTGAATGCTGCGAGGATCACTTTTCTCTTCGACGGCAAGGCGATCACTCTTGGTGGGCAACGCCCAGAAGTTATCGACAAATGATTCAAACGTCTTGAGATCCACGAAGCATCCTTCTCTCAGGAATTGTTTACGTCTAAATGACTCGCGACCATCGCAACAATCACGTCCGCTGACTGATTTCCGGCGTTAACAGTTGCTGAATATGCTGCAAAACCATTTCTGGTGAAGCCTGTCCCTGCGTTGGGGTTTCGATGCCCACATCGTGGTCGTGCGTCCACCACTTGCGCACGACCATTCCCGCCACGCCAGACGGAAAGATGATCAGGTGATGTAATATGCGCGGCCGATCCTGGTGGCGCACGGTTACCTGCAGACTGCGCGGCTCCGGATATTCCTCCACCGAAAATCCGCCGTTCTGCGCCCGCTGCGCTTTTAGCGTTTCCTGCAAATTCTCGAAGGTGGTCAGATCCATGAAATTGTCATCGTTGCCGCAGGTGTGAAGTGCCACCATTCTGTGTGCGGCCGAAACCGTCACGTGACCCAGCACAAAAATTACTGGCGCGCGCGCGAGATGGCACGCGTTGAGGCAATCTTAGCCGCAGTTGTCGGAGACAGGCGCGCCTTACCAGGCGAAGCGTCTGAGTTCGGAAATTTGAACGCCGGCCCGCCCCGCTGCGTTGCCCGACCGCTCCAGCTCGGATACCTTCCAACTCTATGCCACGCAAGACGTTTCCCTTTGCCGTTCCCAACCAGGTCCCCCTGTACCTGGCGCCGATGGCGGGCGTGTCCGAGTCACCGTTTCGGCGCTTGTGCCACGATCACGGAGCCGACGTCGTAATCACCGAGTTTCTGTCGGCCGAGGGCATTCGGCGGGAGAATCCGGCAACGGTGGATAAGTTGCGTTTTGGCAAAGAAGAGCGTCCCATTGGTGTCCAGATATTCGGTGCGGACCCCGAAGCCATGGGAGAGGCCGCCGCGTTCGTTACGGACGTGTTCCAGCCCGAATTCATCGACATCAATTTCGGCTGTCCGGTTAAAAAAGTTGTTCGTCGAAATGGCGGTTCGGGGTGCCTGAAAGATCTCGACCTCGTGCAGCAGATCATTCGCGCGGTTTCGAGCGCAACGCATTTGCCGGTCACGTGCAAAATTCGCAGCGGTTGGAGCGAAGAAATGCGCGATCCGGTCAAGATTGCGCTCCGCTGTCAGGACGCCGGTGCGCGTGTCCTCGCGTTGCACGCACGCACGCGCACGCAGATGTACACAGGCAGTGCGAACTGGGATGAAATCGCGGCCGTTGCCGAGGCGTTGGACATTCCGGTGCTTGGGAACGGCGATATCAAGACAGCGGCCGACGCGATGCGCATGTGGGAACACACTCGCGCCGACGGCATCATGCTGGGTCGCGGATCGTACGGGCAACCGTGGGTGTTTCGGCAAATTCGCGCGTTGATGAACGGCGAACCACTGCCGCCCGCGCCCTCGGTCGAAGAAAAGTTTGCAGTCGCACTCGAACACGCGCGTCTCGTGGTCGCGTACGAAAACGACCTCGTTGGTGCCGCTCTCGAATTCCGCAAACACCTGGGCTGGTATGTGAAGGGGTTACACAACTCGGCCGATCTTCGTCGTCAGTTACATCAGGTGAGTG
>JBDUBA010000491.1:0-2724 GCA_040004335.1 Gemmatimonas sp. | reverse complement strand
GCAGCTCGACGACGTGTTACGATTCACTCATGCGTACGCGTGCACAAACACGCGTATGGTGGCGACTACAACAGCCCAAGCATGAGTGAATCGTCAACGCGCGCAGTACTGGGGTCAGAGGCGTCATTCTGACCGCATTGTTTTGGTAACGGGTTCAGAGTCAAACGACGCGCACTAATCCGCACCGTTCACAACTCAGGAAATCGCAACAACACGCCCCGCCGCCCGCCGATTCTCGTACGCCTTGAGATGCGTGTACGCGATCGAATGAATGGTGTCATTGAGCCCATGCTTGCGCGCCAGATTCAGCATGAATCCAACAATTTGATCACTCTCCACCGCATTGCCACCTTCGATATCGCGCAACATTGACGCCGTCAGTGCACTCGGCGTCTTGAGTCGCGCATTGCAAAAGTCCACCGCCGCCGGACGCAACGGAAATCCTTCATGCGCTGCAATTTCAATGTTGGTGTTCAGGAACAAGTCGACCGCCTCCGGACCACCCGCCGCCGCCATAATTTCGCCAATGTTTGCACGAAACAAACAGGACAAACCTGCGGCCGCTGACAGAAACACCACCTTTTCCCAGAGATCCTGATCAATGCGTTCCGAGTGCTCAACTTCAACCTTGGATTGCCTGAGCGCATCGGCAAACGCCTCACACCGTGAGATTGCGTCGGCACCCGTGCGCGCACCAATTACAATTTTGTGCAATGGTCCCATGTGAACGATCGTGCCATCCTTCTTCATCGTGGACACGATTGCACACAATCCGCCAAATACATTCTCCCGGCCGAAACGTTGATCGAGAAGGTCGAAATGCGACATGCCGTTCAACATCGGGACCACCGCGCATTTGCCTTTCATCGCGGGCGCAATGGAGTCCATTGCTGATTCCAAATCGTACGACTTGCACGTCAGCAGGACGATATCATACTCTGCGCGCAGTTCCGCCGCTTCGACCGTCTTGACGGCCTGTGCCAAATTGCCCATCGAACTTTCGATGACCAACCCATCGCGTTCAAGTTGGGCACGACGTCCCGGTCTCACAAGAAAAGTGACGTCGACGTCGGCGGCAGCCATGCGCCCGCCAAAATATCCACCAATGGCACCAGCGCCGAGTACGAGCACTTTCATGAGACGGTTCCGTGAGATGTGTTTTGACCAGCCGGCAATGACAACCGGCTCTCCATGAGAATAACAACGGTGACGGTCTGAGGCACAACGGAAGGCGCGGCAAGCGCATCACCGTACCAAGCGCGACGGTCCCTGGCTCGATCCCAGGTGCGGGGAGCAATGGCGGTTGCATTCCGTTCGCCATTGGCTGTTGATTTCCGCACATGAATCCCGCATCAACGACTGTCGGTGACGGCACGTCCATCTCGGCCATTTTGCAGGCGGTGCGTGATGCACGCGCTACGAGACCCAGCGTGCCACTGGCACTCGCCACGCTGGTAAATGTTGAGGGGTCGTCATACCGCCAGCCCGGCGCCCGCCTGCTGGTGGACGCCGAGCAACGCGTGCTCGCAGGTGCAATCAGTGGCGGCTGTCTTGAGGGGGACGTGGCAGCCCGTGCCAGCGACGTTTGCAAAACAAACGCGCCGGTCCTGTTGCGGTATGATCTGCAGGAAGATCTCGAAGCGATCTGGGGGTTCGGAGCTGGTTGCGACGGCATTGCACACGTGCTGTTGGAACCGCTGTCCGACGACACGTGGTTGTTAAACGCGCACGACGCCATGATGCGGCGCACCCGTCCGGTGCTCGTAACAGTGTTTGGGAGTACGAATCCTCATGCCGAACTGGGCGAACACGAATTAGTGGAGCACGCTGCAATTTCCGTGCAGCCGCTCCATATCAAAGCGCCTCTGTTCACTGGCCAACCGTACGTCGGAGTTGAGGCGCGCGGCGGATACACGCGCAACGTGTTGAGTGAACCGCTCAACGCGCCCGTTGCGTTGCATTTGATAGGCGCTGGAAGAAGTGCAGAAGCATTCGCGACAATTGCGGTGGCACTGGGATGGCGTGTCACGGTGATTGATCACCGTCAGTCGCTGCTTGCGGAACTCAAACTCCCCGATTCGGCCCGTCGGTTGGTGCGTCGCGCCGAGCAAGGGCTCAATGATTTACCACTTGACGGACGCACGTTGGTGGCGATTCTGACACACATCTTCGAAACCGATGCGGCTTGGTTGCACCGATTGTTGGGGAGTCCACTTGCATATGTTGGCGTGCTGGGCTCGCGCAATCGCGCCGCACGTTTGATCGAGCAGCTCAAGAAAACCGGATTGACTGTCACCGGCGAAATGCAACGTCGGTTGTTCGCACCGATCGGATTGGACCTTGGTGGAGAATCACCCGAATCCATTGCGTTGGCAGGTGTGGCGGAGATGGAGGCAGTGCTGCACGATCGTCCAGGTGGATTTCTGCGGGCGCGTCAGAGTCCCATTCACACACGAACACCCGTGCCTTTGGTGGTGACCGACGCCGTTGATGCGAGCATTGACCACTGTGCGATTCCGCGCGACGAACGCGATCCGTCAGTGTGAGTGTTGCCGCGATAGTGCTGGCGGCCGGCGCATCCAGTCGACTGGGACAACCGAAACAATTGTTGCTGGACACGTTCGGTGAAATACTCGTGCACCGCGTGTCGCGTGATGCGTACGAGGCCGGCTGTCGCCCGGTGTGTGTGGTTGTGGGCGCACACGCCGCCGGTGTTCGCGCGGC
>JBDUBA010000016.1:0-2725 GCA_040004335.1 Gemmatimonas sp. | reverse complement strand
TCCAATGGCCGAAGGACAGGAAGCCGATTTTTTTCATGGTGCGAAGTTTAGCCGGTCAAGCAATGCGGAGGACAACCTCGTGAGTGAAAAGCTATCATATGGCCATCTATTCCGATTCGAAATTGCTGAAGTGGTTCACCACGGAATATCCCAAGCGTAAGTTTGCGGCACGTTTCCCGACACGTTTGCACTTATTCCCAGGATTCCCATGAGCGATCCCGATTCGCCCTCGCCTTCGGACATCTCCAGACGGCGCTTCCTGCAAGTCACCGGCGTCGTTACCGCAGCGGGCCTTGCGGGGACTGCGTGTACAACGCCAGCAAGCACTGACGGTGCCGTTGCAACAACGGACAGTACCGCTCCAGAGTCCGGCCCACGCGGCAAGCCGATTTCGGTTGACGTCTGCGTCGTGGGAGCAGGATTCGCCGGTCTCGCTGCCGCGCACGCCGTCAAGGCGACCGGAAAGACTGTGATGGTACTCGAAGCGCGCGATCGTGTGGGTGGACGCACGTTAACGATTCCGCTTGCGGGCGGCGGCTGGGTTGACGAAGGTGGCCAATGGGTTGGCGCTGGTCATGATCGTTTTTATCACTGGATCAAGACGACGGGAAAGACCACATATCCCAGCCCGAATTTTGGCCAATCAGTTGTATTTGGACCAGCGCTCAAGAAGCACACACGCGTTGGCGACGATTGGTCGGTCTTGCCAGGCTACGCACGCGTGGAAGCCCTCAAGACCAAACTCCAGAAAATGGCCGATTCGCTCGATCCGGCCGCTCCGTGGTCTCATCCACAGGCACGCGCGTGGGATGGCATCACGATGGCGCAGTGGCTCGCACAGAATGTGAAGGAGCAAAACATCCGCGAGTTTCTGGTTGGCGACATGTCGTATGCGTGCGCCAGCCCTGAACAGATTTCCCTGTTGTCGTTTCTCTCGCTGGTGAAACAGTGCGTCAGCTTCGATAAGCTGAACGGATTCGAAGACGCCGCGCAGCAGGATCGCGTGGTTGGTGGTACGCAACCTGTGGCGATGCGCATGGCGGAGTTACTTGGTGCGACCAACATTCGCCTCAGGAGTCCGGTCAGACGTGTGCGATGGACCGATACCGAAGCAACGGTCAGCACGGATGCAATTGACGTGAAGGCGCGTCACGTCATCTTCGCGGGACCTCCCACATTGATGGGCGCCATCGAATTCGCGCCTTCGCTACCGATGGCACGCGCGCAGATCACGCAGCACTGGCCGCAAGGAACCGTCATCAAAGTTGGTATGGTGTACAGCAGCCCATTCTGGCGCGAACAGGGATTGAGTGGCGGTTCGCTGGATTATTCCGCGATGGTGTCGGAAACCGCGGACAGCAGCACACCCGAAGGTCACGGTACCGCCGGAATTCTGACGGGTTTCATCTACACCGATCAGGCGCGCGCTGCTTCACTGCTGCCGGCGCAGGAACGTCGTCAAAAAATACTGGCTGAAATGGCGGTGCGATTTGGCCCCAAGGCACTCACGCCCGAAAAAATCATCGAGATGAGTTGGTCAACTCAGGTGTGGACGCGCGGTTGTTATGGCGGCTATCTCGCGCCTGGCGCGACGGTGCTGTTCAACTCCGCGGTGCGCGATGTAGTGGGTCCGTTCCATTGGGCCGGCACCGAGACATCGCCGGTGTGGCCTACGTTTATTGAGGGTGCGATCCGGTCGGGAGAGCGAGCGGCGGCGGAGGTGGTGTGAGTGGTTGAACAGTTGAGCGTTGCTGGCGGGAATGCGAGACGCTCGGTTACAACACCGCTTTCGGCACGAACCGCCGCAACCACACCTTGATGCGTTTCCCGATGTCAACGACGCCGTCGGGATTGAAATCCACCGTCGTGTGCCACGCATTTTCAGTTCGCATATCAACGTCCATCGCGCGTTGCAAATTCCCCGCAACGCGCACGTCACGAATAACCGCGAGACACTCGGTGTTCAGGTTGGCGCTCCGCGGGTCCAGGTTGAACGTTCCGATGACGGCAATGTTGTCATCCACCACCATTGATTTTGCGTGGAGTCCGAACTTTGGCGTGAAGTCAAGCGTTGACTGCAACGCACCGGTCATCACCTGACGTCGCTCCTCTGCGTCAGGCTTGAACTCATAGATCTCGACGCCGATGGACAGCAGCGCGTTGCGCTCGCGCTGATAGCCGCTGAACGCCTCGAGATTGTCGGTGGACGCAAGGCTGTTGGTGAGGATCCGCACGCGCACGCCGCGCGCGATAGTCTCGCGGAAGAGACCCTGGCTCAACGCAGTTGTCACAAGGTACGGCGATTCGATGGTCACGGACTTCTGCGCGCTCTTGATAAGCCGAATCAACGCGTCGGTGCTGGCCCCGCCGCCACCAACTCCGTCAGTCCCCGCGTTCTTGCCGGGAACGTCGGTGACAAAGGTAACGCTGTCCGACCACACCAACGCGCCTGAATGAAGCAGGCCAGTAAACGCCACCGGCACCGCCTTGATGCGTTCGCGCACCTGTGGCCAGAAGTTGCCTGGATCGCACGCGTACTCGTGCAGATAGCGATACATGGTTGCTGTATCGCGAGTGACGGCCGACCGCACCAATGACCCGATAGGCGCGCTCAGCGAATTGTCCCAGAACACATTGAACGAACGTTGCACATCGGCTGATGCGTGGCCCAGCAGCAGGACATCGCGATCGCGAAAGTTGTACTCGTGATCGTAGTCGAAATATT
>JBDUBA010000335.1:0-9120 GCA_040004335.1 Gemmatimonas sp. | reverse complement strand
TGAACGGACCGGGTCCACGGACCGGGTCAACGGACCGGGTCAACGGACCGGGTCCGCTGTGACGCCCTCACCTGTACTTTCTGTTGAGATGCGGAAGCCTTCGCCCAACGACCCGTTCCTCTGAAATGGCCCCTGCCCTCGTTGTCCTGGCCCTGACGCTCTGCCTTTCGATCCTCGGGGCCACACCCACGGAACCGCGCCAACCCGCGCCGAACCGCGACGGCCGAACCCGTGTGCACGCGAGCATCACCGCATCCGACTCCCTCGAAGCTCGCGAACGGCTCTTGGTCAGCATCAGCGAATTCCAGGTCCAGTGGCAACAAGCGTGGCGTGACGGAGAAATCTTTCGCCGGCGCACCAAACGCCTGCAACAACAGATGCGCCCCCGTTTGCCGTTCCTCCATTGCCATAATGACGGCCGCGATTTTGGCGCATCCGACGGACGCGTTGGCCTGACCAAATTCCAGGATGACAGCGTTGTCGTTCACGACTATCTGCTGATTGAAATGATCAGCGCGAACTCACGCTATGCGGTGTGCCCGACGTGGTTGATGTCACCCTCGGTTGAACAGGCGCAGGACGAATCTGTAAATCGTGACGGAGCACTTATCGATTCACTCCGCGCGCCGGTCAAACAGTTGCGCGCGCGATTGCTGAACGAACTGGATAGCACCGCACGCGTATTTCCGAGCGACGGTTGGATTACGGGACAACGCGCGCGTTTCTACCTCGATCAGGAAGATGTGCCGAGCGCACTTGCGGCGGCGACTTCATGCAAAGGCGAAAGATGGTGGTGTGAGGCGTTGCTTGGTTACGTGAACGCCCGCACCAACGTGTACTGGAGCGCCGAGTCGTTGTTTGTGGAGATGCGGAAGGTGATGCCGCGTGAGCAGCGTTGTGCGTGGGAGGATTTGCGCAACCTGCTCCCCCCGGACGAACGCAAGACGTATGCGGATTTGAGTTGTGATGCACGAATGGCGACCAACGTGCGTCTCTGGTGGTTGGCCGATCCACTGCTGCGTACGCGCACCAACGAACGCTTTGTCGAAAATGAAGTGCGCAGGGTGGAAATTGCGCTGCGTACGTCGGTGTCGCAGGACGAACGGTTTACGTGGGTCGCAAAAGACGGTGGCGACGTCGTTGCGCAAATGGTGGAACGGTACGGCTGGCCCAACTACACCGCGTGGGCCGGTTATGACGAAGACACGAACCACACCTCGTATCTCGAGAGTTTCAAGTCGCCACCGATGACGCCGTACACGACGTTCGAATATTCGTTGGGAAGCGTGCACACGATTCCAACGTGGGCGGCAATCGCGGATCCATTTTCGGTTGCAGATTCGAATTGGACGTTGCGAAAGGAAACCGCCAAAGGCCAACCCGCAACCAACTGGTGGCCGGTCGAACACTATCGTCCGGAACGACCAATTGTGCAGTTGCCCGAGGGCCAGACGGCCATGTTTCGACGACAGTCACAAGCGGTGGTTGCAGTCGCGGTGCGCATCAATCATCCCGCCATTGTGCGTGAAAATTCCGACAAGCGCGACGCGATGTTGTTGACGACCATCAGCCCGGGCAAGGTTGATTCGCTGGCGCTCTCGAATGTGAAGGCGGGTGAAACGGCGGCACTGCACGGCCTCGTTGATTCCAAACCGCGCATCATGGCGGTGGAATCTCAGGGACCCACCGGTGACAGTCCCGATGGACGGACTCGGTTTGCGGTCAGGCCTCCGCCCCCGCTCGATTCCATGAAGCGCGGTGAATTGGCCGTGTCCGATCCTGCGTTGTTGATCGTGGATGACAAACCGTTGCCGAATCCAAGCGAAGATCTGCTGGACCGAATGCTGGGAACGGTGCATCTCGATGCAAAAACTCGCCGCATTGGCGTGTACTGGGAGACATACGGCATTTCCGCGATGGATACGGTGACGGTGTACGTGCGTATTGTTGCTGACGCGCAGCTCAGTACACTCCGACGAATTGGCATGGGATTGAATGTCGCGGCGAATCCGAATCGTGAAATCGTGCAGAAATGGACGGAGCCCGACGCGCAACGAGGGACACGCACACTGGACGGTCCGATTCCAGTGCAGATGCGCGCGATCACGCTCAACTTGTCGCAGCTGCAACCCGGTCCGTATGTGCTCGAAGTGGGACTCGAGCGAAAAGATGGAGCGATCGCTTCAGGTAGTCGTCGCATCGTGATTGAGCCATGAGCGGAGCGACGGCACGAATTACCGGATGGTGTACGGCACCAGTTGTCCGACTATCATCGGTACCAATCGTCCGCTTGTTGTCGGCACCAATCGTCCGCTTGTTATCGGCACCAATCATTTGGCTGTTCTGGGCACCGAAAGTCCGCTTGTTATCAGCCGCGGCGGGATTGCTCCTGATGACTTCGTCCTCGATTCACGCGCAAGCAACCGTCAAACTTCGAAAACCGTATATCGAAGAAATTGTGGTTGAAGCCAACGCAGTTGTGGTGTCGTTACCACAGCAGGCCGCACGTTGGCGATCTGAAGCCGACGGCCCTATTGGATTCCACAGCTGGCGCTTAGACGCCAATGGCGGAGCCGGATTCAGCCTCGTACTGGCCGCCGATACGATGATGCGAGTCGCGAACCTCGGGCAAATTGTGGCCGGCAGTTGGCTCAGGAAGTGTCAGGATGTGCTCAATCCGTCGGCCCGAAGCTGCACAGTGCGCATGCGCGATTCGGTTGGAGTGAATGACAATTTTGTACAGATGATTTTGCGTGATCCGGCGACCGTCTCGTATTTCCGCGAATCGAGGCCAGCGACGGTACGCGTAAGTACGTTCGATCCGCATGGGCGCTTTCGATTGGAGCGCTTTCGCGTCCGATATCGTGACAAGGTCACCGGTTAACGAGCTCTTCAGTTATCCCCGCGGCTGGGCCTGATATTTGCTGTTGTAGAGAACGCTGGCCATCCCACATTCATTCTCTGGCGAGTTGCACTTATGACCATCTTGGCATCGTTCCGGGCTTTACAGTTTCTGGCAATGCTTGGCGCAGCCGACCCCCAGCTCGGCGCCAACCCGGCGATTCCCGCCAATATGCAAATCACGCCCTTTCTCACGGGGCTGACGATGCCCTATGGCATGGTCGAACTGCCAGACGGTTCAATTCTGGCCGCAACCGGCATCGGGCCGTACAGTTTCGGTGGATATCAAATTCTGCGGATCACGCAAACGAACGGCGTGGCGAACGCACCCACCGTGGTGTTCACGGGCGGTCCGAATCCGCCAACGGGCTTGACCAATGTCGGGAATCTCGTCGCGATCGCGAGCGGAACGAACACGAGCAGTGAAATTGTGGTGATGCAGGCAGGCATCGGTGGCGCGATGACCGAGGTCGGACGTTTGACGTTTGCGTATCCCATTGGTTTTTGGGATCACGATTCGCACAACCTGACCATGCGAGCCGTGCCAGGCCAACCGGATACGTATCAGTTGGCGTTCAGTGTGGGTTCGGAAATGAATGACATTCCCGGAACACTGGGAAATGTCGGAATTACCGGCATGGCGAATGCATCGCTCAATCCGAATTCCATTTACAGCATGACGTTCAGCGTCGCCGGAACCACTCCAACAGTGAGCGCGCTCACGCAACTCGCCACCGGACTGCGAAACCCGTTCGCACTCGGCTTCAATAGTGCTGGCGACTTGTATTTCGGTGAAAACGGAATCGACTTGAACGGCACGAACACGCCGGTCAGCACGGACTTTTTTGGCATCATTCCGAATGGCACGGCCAACGTGCTCGACTTCGGATTTCCCAATACGTACTACGATCCGCAAACCGGACAGATGATTGGGCCGGCCGCGGGTATCACGCAGCCGTTTATGAAGTTTCTGCCGCAGGATGGAATGAAGACACAGGGCGTTGGCGGTCTTGCATTGTCACCGACTGGATTTCCGCCGGGGCTCAACAACGGCGTGTTTTTTGGATTTTATGGTCGGCACGCTGATGGTTTGAATAACGATCTCGGCGGCGTGGTTTATGTCGATGTCACCACCGGCCAGTACTTCGATTTCATTCCGAATTCGCAGGATGGAATCAGTCATCCGATGTCCTTCCTCGCGACAAGCGACGCTCTCTACATTGCTGACCTCAGCACAGTGGGTGATGAAGGAGTGGAAGGCTCAGGCACCATTTTTCGCGTGAGTGTGACGACCGTTCCGGAGCCCAGTTCACTGGCACTGTTTGGCGCAGGCGCGGCGCTGTTGGTTGCACTTCGGAAGCGCCGTACGCGTAAATTCCCGCGATGCCTAACATCCTCCAGCATCTTCCGGTCGGCGAAAAAGTCGGCATCGCGTTTTCCGGCGGTCTTGACACGAGCGCAGCGTTGCACTGGATGCGCGCCAAGGGCGCCATCCCGTACGCCTACACCGCGAACCTCGGCCAGCCCGACGAGTCGGACTACGACGAAATTCCGCGCAAGGCAATGGACTACGGTGCCGAAGAAGCGCGCCTGATTGAATGCCGCGCGCAGTTGGTCGGAGAAGGATTGGCGGCGCTGCAGTGTGGCGCATTTCACATCACGACTGCGGGTTCGACGTATTTCAATACCACGCCACTGGGGCGCGCGGTTACGGGCACGATGCTGGTCGCAGCGATGCGTCAGGACGATGTTAACATCTGGGGTGACGGCAGCACGTTCAAAGGCAACGACATCGAACGTTTCTACCGGTATGGATTGCTGACAAATCCCGACTTGAAAGTGTACAAGCCGTGGCTTGATCAAACGTTTATTGATGAACTGGGCGGCCGAAAAGAGATGGCCGAATATTTGATTGGCGCTGGTTTCGAATACAAGATGAGCGTGGAGAAAGCGTACTCCACCGACTCCAACATTCTTGGCGCCACACACGAAGCGAAAGATCTCGAGTTGCTGAACAAGGGCATGCACATCGTGCAACCGATCATGGGCGTTGCGTTCTGGCGTGATGAGGTGGACATCAAACGCGAGTCGGTCACGATTCGTTTTGAAGAGGGCATTCCGGTTGCCATCAACGGCCATACCTATGGCAGTGCGCTCGAGATGTTCATGGACGCAAACGCCATTGGCGGCCGGCACGGACTCGGCATGAGCGATCAGATAGAAAATCGCATTATCGAAGCCAAGAGCCGAGGCATTTACGAAGCGCCAGGACTCGCGCTGTTGTACATCGCGTACGAGCGACTTGTAACGGGCATTCACAACGAAGACACCATCGAGACGTATCGCGCGAACGGACGCAAGTTGGGTCGGTTGTTATATCAGGGTCGCTGGCTCGACTCGCAGGCGTTGATGCTGCGTGATTCCGCACAACGTTGGGTAGCGCGTGCCATCACCGGTGACGTGACCATCGAACTACGTCGCGGCAACGACTATACGATCATGAATTCGAATAGTCCGAATCTCACGTACAAGCCGGAGCGTTTAACGATGGAACGTGGTGAGGCGTTCTTCACGCCGTTGGATCGCATTGGCCAACTCACGATGCGCAATCTCGACATCGCCGACACGCGCGAGAAGTTGATGTTGTACACGGAGACCGGTTTGTTGCGTATCGCGAAGAAGAACGGCGTACCGCAACTGCCATCGGGAACTAACGAAGATTGAGTGTCGCAACAGAATGTAAAAAGCATCCTCGAAACTTGAGGATGCTTTTTTGTTGGGGTGCAGAGAAACACGTCCGTTAGATCGTTGTTGCTTGCGGTGTTGGTACTCGAATTCGTCAGTTCACGGAGGTGTGACCATCTGTTGACCGAGTCCAATCACTTCGCCGCTGGCCAGCACGTGGTCTTTCATGGCGGCGATCAGTGCAGCGTAGGTCACCGTTGGATCGAGCGTGAGTGATGCATCCAGTGCGAATACTTGCAGATGATACCGATGTTTTGGCCCCGCGGGTGTACGCGGACCAAGGTACGGCTGATTGGTGCCTTTGTAGTTCGGACCAAATTGCGCTCCGGTCGGCAGCGTGCTCACGCCGGGTTCGAGATTGGTGGTAGCTGGCGCGACGTTGAACATCGTCCAGTGCAGAAATGGTTCGCCGTTTCGCGCGCCGTCACCGTCCTGCATGATGATCGCGTACGTTTTGGTGCCGGTCGGACCCGCGGACCAGGACAACCCCGGAAATGAATTCCCTTTGTATTGCGTGTTTTCAAATGGGATATCACCGCCCGGTTTGAACGCGGGTGTGGTGACGGTCAGTTTGGCGCCCGCTTTCGCGGGAATGTTGGCCATGGCGAGACCGGCGGCGCCAACCTCGGTTGCGGGGGGCGGAGCGGCCTGTGCTGACAGCATGGATGGGACGACTGAGGCGAGAAGTGCGCTAACGGCGACAACATCAATGGCACTGAAAACGGTGCGCATTTTCATGGGCGATTACTCCGTGAAGGGTTTTGCATCTTGAGCGGGTAGAATGTACCACCGCGGCAAGATTTTGCTGGCACGAGAGACAGAGTTGGGCATTCGTGAGCCCGAAAGTGGACGGAAAAAGTGTGACCCAGATCGCATCCCGCAAATCGGCCGGTGGACGCGGGAAATCGTGTGCGGGTAGGTTAAGCGTAGCGGCATCAAATCCGCCGCGCCTTATCAAATGTCACAAGGAGATTGATCATGATGCCTGCTTCGTTAGAAACGTACGTCAGCAAATCGTTCATGGCAGTCGCGTTATGGATCGCGTTGGGAAGTACAATTTTCGTATCTCCCGCGCATGCTCAAACCAGCCCTCACCCCGTGAGTTTTGATGGTGGCACGGGATTCTATTCGGCGGTCGCTGGCGGCGCTTTCAACCAGCGTGCTGGTCCTTCAGTGTTTGTTCAACTCACCGGTAAAGTCCTGAACGGCTCCTCACGATCGCTGCTGGCCGCGGCGAACTTCAGCGTGTTTGCGAATCTGCCAAACGAGGACTGTGTTGTGCCGCGAGACAGCAACGGGGAGTTCACCGTCGGGTGTCTCAAAGATTTTCCGGAAGGCCGGTTGATTAGCGCTCTCGTCGGCGTGGAGCAGCGCTTGGGCAATAACCTTTCCCTGCGATTGTTCGCCGGTCCTACCCTGTTTCGGCCATTCCATGACCACGGGAAGTACGGGACACTCACCCGGGTTGATATTGCGGTTCCGGCCAGTTCGCGAGGAGCGTTCGTTGTTTGGGCGCAAGGTGGCTTCCTGCCCATTCAGAACAGTACGCGCGGGCGTGTGATGATGGCTGGTTTGGGACTTCGGGTGAAATAGACACGCGTGCTGTTCGCGACAAATTAAAACTGAAAAGCGGTGCTACTGGCCAACTCGCGTTGGCTGGAGTTGGTTTGTGTCTGCGCTGGCACTTGCGGCGCTTTCACCGACCCGGGGCGAGTACGATGACCAAACGATCACTGCTGCAGCTGTTCACAATGTTCGTGTTCGTTGCAACATCGTCAGCTGTCGACGCGCAATCATCGTCTCGCCCTGTCGTCATTCTGTTTGTCGGCAACAGTTTTTTTCACGGTTCGTATCAACCGGTTCGCGGTTACAACGTCGCGAATGTGACTGATGAAAACGCGGGGCTGCCAACGGGCGATCCGCGTGCAGAAGGTGCGGCCGGTCCGTATGGTGGCATTCCAGGAATTTTCAAGAAACTCACCGATGAACTTGGATTGAACTACGAAGTGCACAGTGAATTGGCGAGCGGAAAGTCACTCGAGTTTCACTTTCAAAACGCGCTGCCCATCATCCAACAGGCAAAGTGGAATGTTGTGGTGATGCACGACTTCAGCACGCAACCTGTTCCAGCCGCGCGCACAGGCAAACCGGAACTCTTTGCGAAATACGTTACACAGTTTGAGCAATCGATTCACGCTGCAAACAAATCAGCGCAGCTCTTCCTGTACGAGACGTGGTCCCGCGCCGATCTCACCTATCCTGCCAAGGGACCGTATTTCGGCGAGAAGATCGACGTGATGGGGCACGACTTGCATGACGGCTACTGCAAAGCGTTCACGGAAAACGGGCATTTCAAAGGGATCGCTGCGGCCGGTGATGCGTGTTTGGAAGCAATCCATAGCGGACTTGCGCTTGCAGAACCCGCAAAGCCCGAGGCCGGCAAGCTGAATTTGTGGGGTGCGGACTCGTATCACCCCAGTATCTACGGCGCGTACCTAAACGCCCTCGTGCTCGTCAAACAGGTGACTGGAAAGGACCCCCGCGCGTTAGGTGCCAAGGAGCAAGCCGCGGCGGATCTTGGCATTGCGCCGGACGTTGCGACGAAGCTGCAATCTCTCGCCGCCGAGCAAAAACATTCCTGTTCGAAGTAATTCGACAAGCGCGCCCAGCCGCGTTAACATTCCGGCAGCAGCCAAACCTCCGCGCCGTCCCGCGCGCCAATGAGCTGACCCTCGTTGCACGTCATGGAGTTTGATCATGTCACCGCTCGGCAATTCTCGTATGCGAATCACCTCGTCCATTTTCGCAACCTTGTTTTCGGTTGCGCTGGCACTCCCGCTGCAGGCGCAGGCAACGTCGCCCTGGAGCCTCGATTTCGGCACCGGTTTCCTGCGTGGACAAACGAGCGGCACCACGTACTCGGGTTCGGGGCTTGGACTTTCGGGCCAGGTTTCATGGCAGACACGCATGGAATCGAACAGCGCCTATCTGCTTGGTTTGAACGCGACGGGATTCATGGAGATTGGAGGCGGTTCTCGCTGCCTGATTGATGCGAGCAATCAGGTCTACGTGCGGTATGAGTCGACGCTTCCTCAGCAGTATCGCGATTGTACTCCGCACTTCCCCAACGGCGGCGGGTTTGGATTCCTGGGGGGCACCGAGCGCCGCATCGGTTCCACACGTGCAGCAACGCGCGTGTCTGTCGGTCCCATGTTGTATGTCACGGGCCAGAGTCGGGGCTCGCTGGGATTGCAGAGTCGCGTTGACCTGACGTTCCGCACATTCTCGCGTAGTCAGTTTGTGCTGTGGACGCAGAACGGTTGGGCACCCACGCTCGGGCGCGGAAATTCGTATCTGTTTTCAATTGGCGCCGGCCTTCGTGTGCGCGACTTTATCAGCGCCATGCATTCCGACGGCATCAAAAGGCCTACGGATTGCTGCGCCAAGGATGCGCCGCGCGCGCCGTCGAAGAAG
>JBDUBA010000359.1:0-29261 GCA_040004335.1 Gemmatimonas sp. | reverse complement strand
ACGTGGGGAACGTTTACACCGATGCCGACGGTCAGACCTTTCTCAATGTAAAAACTCAACTGACATCGTTTGGTGGCATTGATGGGGTGCTGCTGCTCACTTGCGACATGCCATCTGTCGGATCAGCGCACATTCAATTGTTGATGAATGAATTTCTCAATGCCAGTCCACACGTCGCGTCGTGGTACGACGATTCCGTTGGTGTACCCACCATTTTTCCGGCCGCTGATTTTGGAGCACTACAATCACTCGAAGGCGACACTGGCGCCAAGAGCATTCTGCGCAAACGCAACCCGTCGTTGATTGCGCTCGAGGGCGGAACGTTTGATCTCGATACGCCCGAGGACGTGATGAAATGGCGCGCGTCGATCTGGAAGTAGCGGAGAGGTCCTGAGTCGAGATCAGATCACACGCTAACGCTTGAGAGTGTTTTCAGTCGTCTCGAATGCGCTAGTCCGCGCGCAACGCTCCCACGGGATCAACGCGCATCGCGCGACGGGCCGGGAAGTAACACGCCAACAAAGCCGCGGTGCACACGACCACCATGGCAACGACATAGGAAACCAAGTCGAACGGCTTCACCCCAAACAGAAAAACATCCAGCACTCGCGTGAAAGCAATTGCGAGCACAAGCCCGGCCGCTGCGCCGTACAACACGGGCGTCATTCCCTGCCGGATAACCATTCGCAAGACGTCTCGCTTTTGCGCGCCAAGCGCAAGTCGAACGCCGATCTCGCGTGTTCGTTGTGACACCGCGTATGCAACAACGCCGAAAATTCCCATGAACGACAATACCAGCGCGACCCCGCCGAGACTGGCTGCGCCGCTCGCAACTGCGCCGGTGCCCGAGGCCGGGCCTCGCCCGATGGAGAGTTCGTCGCCCGTTTTGATCGTGACGAACACATTGGGATCGGTTATCCGCGCCGCATCACGCAACAGCCCCGCTGAACTTTTCGGATTTTTCACACGTGCCAACAGCCCGCCAGAATCGGCTGCCACATACAAGATGATTCCCGGTGTGAAATCGAGTTGTGTGATTTGAGCATCGCGCGCGACTCCCACTATCATCAACTCACGTTCGTCTTTGAGCAGCGCGCGCGCGCCCAGTGAATCACGTTCGCGTGCTTCGAGGGCGACTGTCACTTTCTTTCCAAGGGGATTTTCATTGGGCCATAACCGGTTGGCCGTCTTTTCACTCACCACAGCAACGGGCAATACATTGTGCGCTTCGAGCTCGGTAAATGCTCGCCCGCGCACAATCGGAATATCCAGAATGCGAAAGTAGTTTGGCGATGCAAACAGCTGTGGAACCGACAGCCGTTCAGCACCCTTCGGATTGAGGCGAACGTATGCTGCAGGGTTCATGGGTAACGAACCACGGGCAACATTTTCTGTGCCCAGTGTGTTCTGCAACCGGCGTTCGTACGCATCGTCGAATTCCTGCTGGCGCGACGGGTTGTAGCCGGTCATCGAGTAGGATGTGGCCGCGGAGATTAAATGGGCGCGATCAAATCCAACATCCATCGTTCCAATATTGCCCGCCGAACGCAGCAGTACGCTGGCTGATATCAGCAGGACGATCGATAACGTCACCTGGCCGATGACCAGCGTCGTCCGCAATTTTGAACGTGAGCGACGGCTGCCCAGCGCCGCGCCGTCGTCACGAGTTGCACTTGAGAGATCAAGTTTTGTTGATCGCAGTGCGGGCAGCAGTCCGCTCGCCGAGGCACTGAGAAATGCGACGATAAACGTGAACGCGACGATCGTTCGATCGGGACGGAGATACAGTCGCAGAATGTCGGCTGGCGCACGCATCGACGTTTGCATCAACTCCGTTGATGAAACGAAGCGGACGACAACCAGATTCAACCCCAGCGCCAACAGCGCTCCGAGCACTGACAGAATTGCATTCTCGGTCATCAACTGTCTAATGAGACGAATGCGGGTCGCTCCCAGGCTTAGACGAACCGCCAATTCCCGACGTCGCCGGATACCTCGTGCCAGCACGAGATTCGCAACGTTGGCACAGCCAACCAGTAACACCATGATTGTCGCAAGAAAGATCATTGTGACGCCCGCGATATTGTGCCGGTTCAATCCGCTGTCGTCGCCGCGCGTTAGCCCCTCCGTGACTCGGTCAGTCAACGCCGAATCGATGGTGCCCGAATGAGCGAGCAGGTTCAACAATCGCATGCGTGCCGTCTCAATCGTGACGCCCGGTGCGAGGCGCATGCTGACGGATAGCCACGTCGCGTTGGGGTTGGACAACCATTCAACCGGCGCCGCCGATTGACGTCCCGATGGGATAACCAAGCGCGCGGAGAGTGGTAACCAGACGTCTGGAACCCGTTCGTGTTTTCCCCTGAATTCGGGGCGCGTTACACCAACGATTTCAAAGACGGCACCGCTGGTAAGGCGCAACGTCTTTCCGATGATTGCCGAATCTGCCCCGAATTCTCGCTGCCAGAATTGATTGCTCAGCACGACGGTGGGAACACCCCCCGCGTCACGCTCTTCGCCGCCAACCAGCGTTCTGCCGATGAGCGGCCGTGCGCCATAAACCGCAAAAAACCCGTCGCTCACGAGTTCGGCCGAGACTTCGAGGGGACTGTTATCGGTCCGTGCCATCGCTACTGTCGCGGCCGCGGAAGCTACGGTTTGCGAGAAGACGTCAGTCGCTGCCACAATGGTCTTGAACGACGGATGCGTAATAAGAAAGCTGAATGTCGCGAAGGTTGACGGATTGCTCACGCGCGCCGGCGCCAGCGTGTACCGCATGAAGGTGAACAAGGCAGTGTTCACTCCGATGCCCATCGCCAAACTCAAAATTGCAACCAACGTGAATCCCGGCGTTCGCAACAAGGCACGCGTGCCGTACTGCAAATCCCGCTTGGTCTCCTCGATGAATCGCGTGCCGCGCGCATCACGCGACTGCTCCTGCAGATAGCCAACATTCCCAAAGTCACGACGGGCCGCCGCGAGTGCGTCACGCGCGGTCATGCCACGAGCGGAATGCAACGCGGCCTGTTGTTCAATGTGCGCCTGCATTTCCGCCCGCATCTCACGCTCGAATTGCCGCGACCGAAACAACTGCTGTATCCAGTTCAGGAAGGCATGAAACGGGCGCATAAGATTCTTACTCCGACCGAATTGCGCCCACAGGATCGATCGCGGCCGCCCTTCGCGCCGGGATGTAACACGCCAGCACTGCAGCGGTACCAACGAAGAGCACAGCAACCCCATATCCCAGCGGGTCCACCGGGCTGATTCCAAAGAGAAACACACGCAGCACTCGCATCGCGGCAGCGGACAGCAGCAATCCTACCGCCGCGCCGTACGCCACTGGTTTCATGCCCTGACGCAACACCATCGCCACAACATCGGAGCGCTGAGCTCCAATGGCGATGCGTACTCCTATTTCGCGTGTGCGTTGTGACACGGCGTACGCCACCACGCCAAAGATGCCAATGGCCGACAACATCAACGCCAGGAGTCCGAGCACGCCGGCGTATGTTGCGGTTACGCCTGTTGCCTGCACAACGCCCTGCTTTGTGATGATGTCATCCATCGTCTCGACGCGCACTAACACTTTGGGATCGACAATGCGCGCGGCCTCAGTGATCGCCGCAATCAGTTTGTCCGGATTTGGCGCGCGCATCACAAAGTCACCCGAATCGGCCGGCATATACAACAACGTGTTCGGTATCAGTCCAACTTTCGTGATTTGCGCGTCGCGCGCGACACCCACAACGGTGACCACATGTACGTCAGCCGCAGAATCGCCGGTGACACCGTACACCGGCCGTCCAACGGTGATTGGCCGGCCAATCGGATCGGTATCCGGCCAGAGCGTTTGGGCAGTTTGTTCGCTGATCACCACAACCGGAGCGCCGCTTTGCACATCCTGAGCCGTAAACGCGCGCCCCTTTGTAATGTCGATACCGGTCACGGAGAAGTAGTTCGCCGATGCGAATGCAAGGCGCCCCTGTTTGCGCGGAGTAGTGCTTGTGCCCACCAGTAGTCCATCAAAGGCGTGCGTCGGCACAGTGCCACGCGCAATGTTCGCCGGGTTTACCGACAGTGCGATCCGTTCCTCAAACAACCGCCCGAATTCCTTGCGTTGCACGTCGCTGTAGGCCGCGTGGTACGTCGAGGCGGTCGCAGTCAACAGCTGGTCCCGATCGAAACCCATATCCATCACAAGGGCGTTTCGCGCCGATCGCACGAGCACAGAAGCACTGATCAGCAGCACCAACGACAACGCAACCTGGCCGATCACGAGACCAGTACGCAACTTCGACCGCGATAACCGATTTCCCATGGCCGCACCGTCATCGCGCGTGGCACTCGACAAGTCCATATTGGTTGAGCGGAGCGCCGGCAACAATCCACTGGCCACCGCGCTCACGAACGCGGCAATAAACGTGAGGACAACGATGGTGGTGTTTGGTGTCAGCTGCTGCATTACATTCGCGCTATTGGGCTGGAGAATATCATGCAAGGTGTCTGACGTGGCGACGAACCGCAGCAACGCAATCGACAGGGCAAGCGCGACGGCGCCACCAATGAACGCCAACACCAGACTCTCGGTTGCCAGTTGACGGATCAGCCGAACGCGACTGGCACCAAGACTCATTCGCACCGCAATTTCGCGTCGACGGCGCACACCTCGTGCCAGCATCAGGTTTGCAACATTTGCGCACCCAATCAACAGCACCATGATGGTCGCGGAAAATATCAACGCCGCACTCGTGGCATTGTTGGCCGTCAGACCGGTCGAACTGCCGCTGGTAAGATACGTGCCGACGGTGCGCGCGAGACCCGTATCCGCTGTTGCACTGCGCGCAAACACACCGGCCGTGCGAATACGCGCTTGCGCAAGAGTGACCCCGGGCTTGAGCCTGCCTGCAAACGTCAACCACGAGCGCCCTGGATTGTTCAGCCACTTCGACGCGCCCTGCACGCCGTTTGCCGAGGGCAAAATGAGACGGCTGGACAACGGTGCCCAGAAGTCAGGCGCGCGCAGCTCAGAACCCACAAAGTTGCCCGGTGCCACACCAACAATCGTAAACACCGATCCATTTGACGTGCGGAGCGTGCGCCTGACAACACTCGAATCTCCGCCATACGCGCGCTGCCAGAACGCATAACTCAGCACAACGGCGGGCGAAGCCAACGCATCGTTGTCTTCGCCACGCAGGAGCATGCGGCCGAGGTGCGCACGTGTGCCGTAAATCGGAAAATAGCCATCGCTGACCAACTGCGCTTCGGTCTCGAGCGGGCCGCGACCTGCCTGTTCAATCGCTACGTTCAGACGAACGTAGGCCGCGGTAGTTGCATACAGGTTGGGCTCTGCCTCGATGAGCTTCCACGTAGGATACGTGATCTGTATCGGAAACTCGGTGTAGTTTTCCGGATGCTCCAATTGTGTTGGCGCAAAGATGTACCGCATGAACGCGAGCATCGCCGTGTTCACGCCAATGCCCAGTGCAAGACTCAATATCGCGATTGTAAATCCCGGCGTGCGCAGCAATGCGCGCATACCGTACAAAAGATCACGTTTCGTCTCTTCAATAAATCGCGTGCCGCGCGCATCACGCGACTGCTCCTGCAGATATCCAACGTTCCCAAAGTCACGACGGGCTGCCGCGAGTGCGTCGCGCTCGGTCATGCCACGAGCTGCGTTCAACTCGGCCTGCTGTTCAACATGCGCCTGCATTTCCGCCTGCATCTCACGCTCGAATTGCCGCGACCGAAACAGCGATTGTATCCAATTCAATGCGGCGTGCAGCGCCCGCATCACGCTTCTTCCGGCCGACTGAGAATTGCTGCCACCGCGCCCGAAAATCGCTCCCACGTTGCACGTTCACCCGCGAGATGTTTGCGTCCGGCCGCCGTGAGCATATAAACCTTCGCCTGACGGTTGTTCTTCGTCGTCTCCCACTCGGCCTTGATGAGCGCTTTGGCCTCGAGGCGATACAGCGCAGGATACAACGATCCCGCATTCACTTTGAGGACATCGTTGGACACGGCTTGGATACGCTTGGCGAGATCGAAGCCGTTGGTAGGCTCGCCGCGCAGCAATTCGAGGACGAGCAAATCGAGGGTTCCCTGTAACAGCGATGTTGCCGGTGTGGTCATGAGTGTCTCCTCAACGTCATTCTAGTGCAATCCACTAGAATGGCAAGTGGAAGGGTCAACAAGGTCCCGGACCGACGAAATGTTCGATCTTGATACGCCCGAGGACGTCGCGAGGTGGCGCGCGGCGCGTGGGACAGAATCGGTGCGCGACGGAACACTCGACAACGACGGATTACTCAGAACGAATTGCGCCAACGGGATCGATGGTTGTGGCGCGCCGCGACGGTACGTAACACGCCACGAGCGCAACCGATGCAACGATCGCGGCAGCAGTCAGGTACGCAACGGGATCGAACGGAGATATGCCGGAGAACCCTGCCAGAAGCCCACGCGAAACCATCGCGGTCGCTGCCACTCCCATCGCAATACCCAGAAGCACCGGACGCATTCCCTGCACCAGCATGAGCCGCATCACGTCAAACGGTTGCGCTCCAATTGCGAGACGAATGCCAATTTCGTGTGTTCGCTGGGACACCGTATACGCAACAACACCAAAAATTCCGATCGCTGACAGCAACAATCCAAATGTACCAAGAACTCCGGTGTATTTCGAAGTGATGTCGGCGCTATGCACGATGCTGTGCATGACTTCATCCTGCGTCCGCACGTTCGCTATCATGTCGCGATCGGTAACGCGTGCGAGCTCGCGCAACGTGCGCGCCAGGGTTGCCGGATTTTCGGATGCGCGAACCAGCACGGAACCCGAGTCGGCAGGCGCGTACATCATTGGGTTCCGAGCGCTTCCAACGATCACGGTTTGCGCGTCGTGCGCAACGCCAACTACCATCACATCACGCTCGTTCTGCAGCACCCTCCTGCCGGTACTTTCAGACCATTGTTCGTCAGCCAGTTTCAAGCGTTGCCCCAGCGCATCAGTTGTTGGCCAGTACTGTTTCGCCGTTGATTCGCTGATGATCACGACGGGCGCGCTATTTCTCGCCTCCAGTTCAGTAAACGCGCGACCGCGCACGATGGGCAGGCCGAGCACTGTGAAATAGTTCGCGGATGCGAGTGCCAACGGTGTCGACCGAAGCCCTGGCTCGGACGGACTCACCCGCGCAAAGTTCATTCCGCCGCTTCCGGTCAGCAGAATCGTTCCGCGCGCCACGTTTTCGGGGCCGACAAGCTGCGTAGTCCGTTCCTGCAACTCGTGCAGGTAGTTCAGGAACCGCGCGTTTGAGTATCCATTTCCCGAGCGTAACGCCGCAATGGTCACAACCTTCTGGTAGTCGAATCCGACATCGGACTCGTTTGCATTCGCGGATGATCGCAACAAAGCAGTCGCGGTATTCAGCAACGCCAGCGAGAGCGCAACTTGCCCAATCACCAACCCTGTTCTTAGCCGTGAGCGCGATCGCCGAGTGCCAATCGCGGCTCCGTCGTCACGTGTTGCGCGCGACAAATTCATTTTGGTGGAACGGAGTGACGGCACTAGTCCGCTCGCCGTCGCGCTCACAAACGCCATGATGAACGTGAAGACGATCACGTATGCGTCAGGCTTGAGTCCACGCGCCAGGGTTTCAGCATCAACTTTAAGGAACACCAATATCTCTGACGCGCTCAGAATCTTCAGGATGACCTGTGAGACAATGATCGCAGCGAGTCCGCCCGCCAGGCCAAGCATGGCGCTTTCAGTCATCAGCTGCCGAATAAGGCGCACGCGGCTGGCACCAAGACTGAGACGCACCGCAATTTCGCGGCGCCGCCTGACTCCGCGCGCCAACACCAGATTCGCGACGTTCGCGCACCCGATCAGCAAGACCATTGCCGTGGCCGAAAGTGCGAAACTGATTGAAAGTGCGTTGTTTCGATTGATAAATCCGCGCCTGCCTTGAGTCAGCAGTGGGCTTGTCAAGTCATTGACGTTGGCAGAATCGGCCGTTGGTAAATGCGTGAGCAGGTTTCGCAAATGCAGCGTTGCCTGCTCAAGCAGCACACCTTCTGGCAGTTGCGCCGACATCGACAGCCACTCGGCATTGGCATCCGTGAACGGCGATATGCTTTGCTGATCACCGCGCTGAAACGTTGGCATGCGATTGCGCACAACGAGCGGCAGCCAGAAGTCCGCCGGTTGCGCGCCCAGGCCACTGCTCGCTCCGCTGAACCTTTCGTTCGCCACGCCAACAACGGTCAATTGCAAACCATTCGTGAGTCGAAGCGTTCGGCCAATGACGCTTGAATCGCCTGACAACTCGCGGCGCCAGAACGGATAACTGACAACTGCAGCAGGCGAAGCACTCGCGTCGGATGATTCACCAGGTACGAGCAGTCGCCCAATGTGCGCGCGCCCGTTGTACATCGAGAAATACCCGTCGCTCACGAGGTCAGCTGTTGCTTTCACCGAAGTGGCCCCGTCTCGTGACAACGCCACACTCATGCTGGAATGAACGACGGTCTTCTCAAACAGTCCGCGCTCGTTCGCGATTGCCTGCCACCCGGGATACGTCAGCCCACGCCCGTAGGCGACGTAGGTGTCTGGCTGGCTGACTTGCACCGGAGCAAAGATGAAACGAAAGAACGTCACCATCCCGGTGTTCACGCCGATGCCCAGCGCGAGACTCAACAACGCAACAGTAGTGAAGCCCGGCGTGCGCACCAGTGAACGCAGGCCATAAATGATATCGCGCTTGGTCTCCTCAACAAACCGCGTCCCGCGCGCATCCCGCGATTGCTCCTGCAAGTACGCCACGTTTCCGAAATCCCGCTTCGCCGCAGCAATTGCGTCACGCTCGGTCATCCCACGCGCACGGTTCAATGCCGCCTCCTGCTCGATGTGCGCCTGCATCTCCGCCTGCATCTCGCGCTCAAACGTTCGCGACCGGAATAGCTGCCGCACCCAGTTCAACGCCGCGTGCAGCTCGCGCATCTGCTTCCTCAGGGTCGGTGTGGTCACGGCAGGCTCCACTTGGCATTCTAGTGCAATCCACTAGAATGGCAAGTGGAGCCGAGGAATCCCTTTTGGCGCAATCGGGACCAAGTCTTTCGACCTGGCCCCGATCTACCCGTGCATGAACTGCATATGCAACTCAGGTTGCGCATCGCAACAGCTGAACTGCCGCAGCGAACCCACACCCAATGTTACTGCACTTGCTGACTGTTTGCTTCCGTGAAATTCGTCAATCGAAGAAACGCCCCGACATAACGCGCCGTCGACTCATCAGCGCTTACCGCGAAGACCGTGGGCAACTCGATGCGACCCAAGCCGTCCGTCAGCAACGCCGCAATCAACATCGATGATGCAATCTCGGCATCAGGCGAACGCGTGATGCGTCCCTGATCTTCGAGATGCGCAACATACCGCTTGAGCGTTGCGCTCCACGCTTCCACATGGCTGTGCAAGCGTCCAGCAACTTCGGGATGATCCGTTGTTTCGGCAAAGCTGCGACGGATCACCGTTCGTGTTTCGCGTAACCAATCGAGCAGCGATAACGCCCACACGTGCAGTTCTGTTACTGGGTTGCCAGGATGCGCCGGTAGCAGCGGGAGTGGCGGCACCGCGGGCGGTGTCAACACTGCCTCGGCCATCAACGCCGCCTTCGATCCAAACTGGCGAAAAATGGTGACTTCGTTGACGCGGGCTTCCGAAGCAATTCGTCGGGTGGTGCTGCCACTGAACCCGTGTTCGCCATAGATGCGCAGCGCCGCTGCGAGAATACGCTGTCTACTCCCCGTGACGTCCACGTCTCGAGTCTTTGTTTCCATGTCATGAGCTCCGTTCAACCACTGGAACATGCCGGGTCTGATTTCGATGCGTAAGTTTACGGACCCGTGCACCGAAATCGTCGAAGTAACTGTAGGCCACCGGTACAACTACGAGTGTTAACAACGTGGACGTGATTAAACCACCGATCACTGCACGGGCCATCGGTGCACGAAATCCACCTCCTTCACCCAGTGCCAACGCAATGGGCAACATGCCAAACACCATGGCCAACGTCGTCATGATGATCGGACGCAACCGAACAACCCCCGCTTCCACGAGCGCCGTTCGTCTATCTTCACCCCGTGCCCGACGCTCGTTGGCGTGATCCACAAGCAGGATGGCGTTTTTCGTCACCAATCCCAATAACATGATTATGCCGATCATCGACATAATGTTGAGAGTATCGTTGGTGAGCAGCAACGCGAAGAATACGCCGACCAGCGAAAGCGGTAGCGACAGCATGATTGCAAACGGTTGCAGTACACTTTCAAACTGAGAAGCGAGAATCAGAAAGATCAAAATCACGGCCAACAGAATGGCTTCGATGACGTAGCCGCCGGTTTCCTCAAGCTGCTGCGTCTCACCGCCCAATGCAACCTGATAGCCGGACGGCAGCGGGATCAACGCAAGCTTCTGCCGAATGAGCGCCGACGCCTCCGAAATGGACAACTCCGGCGTAACTCCGGCCGAAACCGTTACCACACGCTGCAGGTTCTTGCGATCGAGTTGCGCCGGCGCCGACGCCAGTTTGATTTCCGCGACATCGCGGAGCGGAACCATGATTGCCGCCCCCGTTGCGGTGCGACGACTGGTTGCCAATGGAAGCGCACCCAAATCCGGAACCGACGTACGACCCGACGGCGCAACTTGCACCGTCACATCATGTTCTTCGCCGTTGGGATCTTCCCAACGCGTCACGGTCTCGCCCGCGAGAATAGGTCGCACGGTGGCCGCAACACCGCTCACATCGAGACCCACCTTGTTCGCCTCGTTGCGATTGACGTCAATGCGATACTCAGGCCGCGGTTCGCCCAACGACGTTGCAATGTCAACGACACCTTTAATCGACTGCATATTTTTCACAACTTCCGTGGATATGCGACGCAGTTCGTCGACGTCTGTGCCGCGCAATTCAATTGCCAGTGGCGCTTGCGCGCCACCGAGACCGCCGGCTTCCAACACCGACGTCGTTACACCGGCAATTCGCGAGAGTGAGTCGCGAGCATCAACCATTGTTTGTGCCTGCGACCGCTGACGACTGTGCGACGGCACCAGCTTTACATACGCCTCGCCTTTCCGAACCGTGCCCGTCGCTCCCGCGCCCACCGTTGCGTAGACGTAATCGACACCCGTCACACCGCGCAGCGTAGTAATCACCTGCTCCGCCTTCTTGCGCGAGTAGTCGAGCGCCGATCCTTCGGGCACTTCAAACTTCACCGCGAATTCGGAGTTGTCACTCTCCGGAGAGAATCCACCGCCAACAAATGGCAGCAACCCAATAGCCCCGACGAACGCAACAATCGCCAACGCGATCGTCGATTTACGGTGCCCCAGTGCCCAGCTGATAATGCCACGATACTTTGCCGCACCGCGATCGAACCAGCGATTGAACCCGGCAATGATGCGCGTGATGATGTTGCCGCCCGCGCCATGGGTGTGCGGATCGACCCCCCAATGCGCCGCCAGCATTGGAGTGAGTGTCAGTGAAACGAACAACGAAACCAACACGGCCCATGCCACTGTCAGTCCAAACTGAAAGAAGAACCGCCCGATAATACCACCCATGAATGCAACCGGCACAAAGACGGCCACGATGGATAACGTGGTTGCCATTACCGCGAGTCCAATTTCCGACGTCCCTTTGGACGCGGCCGTGTAGTGGTCTTCGCCAAGTTCTCGATGTCGCACGATGTTTTCGACAACGACAATCGCATCATCAATCAGAATGCCAATGGACAGCGATAGCGCCATCAGCGTAAGCACGTTGAGCGTAAAACCCAACGCATTCATGAGCACGAACGATGACACAACTGAGACCGGCAGCGCCAATGCCGTTATGGTCGTGGCTTTCCAGTCGTTCAGGAACAACATCACCACAAGAACCGTGAGGAGTGCACCCAGCAGCAATTCGTGCAACACGTCATCGACTGACTGTTTGATCATCACAGAATTGTCGCGCACAACCTGAATGGAGATGCCCTTGGGCAGCGTCTTATTGACAACGGCAAGTTCCGCTTTTACTCCCTCGGCAACGTCAACAGTGTTTGCTCCGCTTACCTTCTGGATATCGAGCGACAGTGCACGCACGCCATTGATCAACGCGAGCGAGCGCTCCTCTTCCATGCCGTCTTCAATACGAGCGACGTCACCCAACCTCACTGGAGTTCCCATGCGATCGTCCACAATGATTTGCGCAAACTGTTGTGGATTGCTGATGCGGCCCGCGATACGAACGAGTTGCTCGCGTCCGGCACTCTCTAATCGACCGGCCGGTGCTTCGACGTTCTGCGCTCGCAACGCCTTGCTGACGTCTTCCATCGAAACGCCCAATGACTGCATCTTGAGAGGGTCGATATACACACGCACTTCACGTTTCAGTCCACCGGCAAGACGCACCTCACCAACTCCCCGGACACCCTCCAGACGTTTGCGAATGTCCAGATCGGCAAGCGTGGTCAGTTCTACAATTGGCGTGGTTTCCGAGCGTAACGCGAGCGACATAATTGGCTCGGCCGCCGGATCAAGCTTCTGCAGCACCGGTGGATCGATGTCCGTCGGGAGATCGCGGCGAATGCCTTCAATCTTCGAGCGCAAATCCTGCGCCGCGACGTCAACGTTTCGGCCGAGTTCAAACTCTACAACCACCTGCGACACACCTTCCAGTGAAACCGAGGTGATGGTCTTCACGCCTTCAACCGGATTAAACGCTTCTTCGAGACGGCGTGTCACTTCGCGTTCAATGCTCTGCGCGCTCGCACCGGCGTACGTCGTTTGCACTGTAACTACCGGAATGTCTACATCGGGAAACTGATCGATCGCTAATCGCCGGAAACCAAACAGACCAAGCACGACGAGCCCGATCATCACCATTGATGCAAACACGGGGCGTCGAATGGCAATACCACTCAGACCACCGCCGGTCACAATTGGATGTTCGCCAGCCTTTTTCGAAGGCGATACTGCCGCGGGAATCTCATGTGAAGGAGTCATGATCAACGCGCCGAGTCGCTGGCAATCGTGATGCGAGTTCCGGCAGCAATCTGAAGTCCCGGCGACGTGATCACCTGATCACCCGCCGCAAGCCCACTGGTGACCACCACCAAACCCGCCGCCTCATCGCGCGACCCTACCGTGACATCGCGGCGCTCAATCTTGCCGTTGTCGATGCGCAATACCCAGAATTTGCCGCTGCCTTCGCGCACTGCTCCAACCGGAACGACAACGACGGCTTTTGCATCACCCGAAACGATGCGCCCCGATGCAAACTGACCAGCAACAATTTTGCCGTTCGCGTTGGGTACGCGAAGATACAACCCCACCTGCCGCGTGTCTTCACTTGCAACCGGGTCCTTGCGGTCCACTCGGCCCGTGAATACCTGGCCAGGCATGGCCGCCAACGTGAACCGAACAGACTGTCCAACTTTCACGGCTCCGGCTTCATCCACTGGAATGTCAGCTTTCAGTTCAAGCTCGCGCGGATTCACAATCGTGAACAACTCATCACCGACACGGACAGCTTCACCGTCCTGAATACGGCGATCAGAAATCACACCCGTGAGCGGAGCTGTAACGGTTGCACGTCCTGCATTTTCACCCGCAGTCGATGATTGCGCCGTTGCCGATGCCAGTTGCGCTTGTGCGCTCGCAAAATCGGCTTCCGCAACTTTCAGATCGACATCGGAAATCGCGCCAGCTTTGTGCAACATGCGAGCTCCATCCAGCTTCTTTTGTGCCAATGCTAAAACCGCCGATGCAGCAGCAACCGATGCCTTCGCTCCTTCGGCCTGACTCTGCACACCAACTGCTTCAATCACGGCGAGTGTTTGTCCCCGGCTCACCGACGTGCCCCGATCGGCACGCACACGTTGCAGTGTGCCCGCCAGTTGCGCGCGGACCACAACGACGTCGGCCGGATGCAGCGTGCCGGTCACCAGCGTGCCCGCCGCCAGGCGACTCGTATCAGCGCGTGTTATGTCGGCTGTGGAGAGTTGTTGCGCCGGCTGGGCAGCTGCAGCCGTATCGACTGGTTTCTCGTCGGCTTTCTTGCAGGCACCGAACGCAACCACGCCCGTAGCGAATGCGGTAGCGATCAGTGCTCGGCGTGAACGACGCGATGCCTTATATCCTGCAGAGTTGGCGTTCATTGTTTTAGTGAGTGGTGGCGCGTTTCAACTGCGCGTCGGCAATACGAAAATCGGTTATGGCCTGGGCCACGTTGGTCTTGGCGCGAAGCAAAGCCAAACGCGCGTCGGTAACCTCCAACTGCGTAGAAAGACCTTGATCAAATCGGAGTACGGTCAAGTCATAAACGCGCTGTGCCTGTTCGACAGTGCGCTGTTGGGAGTACAGACTTGCCAGCGCACGCGCTCGTTCGCCGCGAGTTTGTTGAAACTGCAGTGACACTGTTTCGCGCAATTGCTCCAGCTTTAGTTGCTCTTGCGACAGTTCAAGTCGCGCTTGTTGCACATTCGCTTGTGTGCGAAAGCCATTGAACAGCGGCAATGAAACACCAACCGTTGCCGAAATATCCGGACGCCACTGATTGGCGCCGACATCAAATGTTTTCGTCGGGAATGCCTGACTGCCGTAGTTCAAACGCAGCGTGACTTGCGGCTGATAATCCGCCTTCGCAACTTTGATTTGTGATTCCTTGATTGAGACCTGTTTTTCTGCGGCAACCACCGACGCGCGCTGATCGACATCGAGCACTTGCGTCTCAACTGTGTCTGTCGGTGCTTCGAGTTGAGAGGACAGTCGCAAACCCGCACTTGTCGGAACGTCGAGCAAACGTTTCAAATCGAGTTGGGCCAGCGCGGCTGCATTGGTGGCCTGCACCAACTGCGGTCGCAAATTCGACACTTCAACATCAGCACGCAACAAATCGAGTTCCGACGCAGTTCCCGCGTCCTTGCGTAATTTCGTCTGCTGGTAAAACGACGAGGCCTGCTCCATCGCGACGCGCGCAATTGTTTCGAGTTCGACAGCCAACACCGCTTTGTAATACGCCGTGCGTACGCCGAGTTCGAGATCGGCGAGTTGCTCGCGCACATCAAGCTTGATGCCGTCCTGATAGTTCTTCGCAATACGAAGTGCGGCCCCCAGTTTTCCGCCACTGTACAAAGTTTGCGATCCGGACAACCGCGCGACGTAACCGTTGACTTGCCCGAGCGGGAGGTTGCCAAACAACGAGCTCAATCCTCCCAGACCAGCGTTTGGTGCGTTCTTTTCGAGATATCGCAAACGCTGCTCAATAGACGCCAAGGAATCGGGTGTGAACTTGAGCGAGTCGGGTAACACAATTCCGCCGCCACTATTGAATGGCGACGCGTACGTGCGGGTGTAGTCGAGCGACGCGTCGAGGGTCGGAAAGGCCGCGGCACGCGCCTTCTTGACTTCTGCGCCAGCCAAGTCGATTTGCAGGCGCGCCAGACGAGCCTCCTGACTCTGGCCGAGCGCGCGTGCGACGGCCTCTTCTATTGAAACCGTGACCGTGTCGGCCGGGCTCGCCGCCGGCGGCGTTCTGGACTGCCCCGCAAGCGGGTGACTGCCCAGTACGCCGAGAATGAGGGCGTGGAATATGAGCTTCACAACTTCTCCTGGGTGAATTGGTGCAAGCTTTTCACTGCTTGCGTACTAGACAATATCGTCTAGTACTAGCAAATACTAGAGGGTGTCGTCTATTATTTACAGATGGATTCTTCAGTCAGTATTCCTCAGATGGTCCGACGCCCCATGCAGGAACGAGGGCGGCGCCGATTTGACGCCATCCTCGACGCGGCAGCCGCGATTCTCGTTGAATCCGGAATGGCCGGTTTCACGATGCACGGAGTGGCCGCGCGAGCGAACACGTCCATCGGGTCGATGTATCATTTCTTCCCCGATGGGGAGAGCGTATTGCGCGCGTTGGCAGAGCGGCACATTGCGGCGTTGGAGGAACTGCTGAAGGAGCTCCGCGATACGGACAATGAAACCTGGTCTTCCGCGCCATTAGCGGATGCAGTGGCGGGCATTTTAGATCCGATTGTTGGGTACATGGAAGCGCACCCCGATCTGTTTGCATTGCCGCACGAGCCACGGTCGGAAGAGTCTTCACCCGACGGACACGGACTGGATACGATGTCCATTGAAATCTTTGAACGTTTCATACGTGCACGGTCGCCGGACGTTTCGGCAGATCAGCTGCAATTGCGAGCGCGCATGATGCATGCAATTACTGAAGGTGTGGCGATGCGCGCTGCAAAGTACGTCGTTGCCGAACGAACGCCATTGTTTCGTGAGCTGAGCGTTGCGGTGACGGCGTACCTCGCCGCGTTCATGAATTGACTGCCTGCCCACACAGTGCGGGAGAGTGCGTCACGTCACACCGATATTAGCGAATGGTGCGGACCTGCACAGCGACAGATTGAGTATTAATGAGAGCATGGCAACTATTTTCGAGGAACAATCATGGCCAACGCTACAAACCGAGACCTGTCACCTGACTCCAAAGCGTCCGCGGACGAAACGAACCGTGTCCGAGATCAACTCGCGGCTCGCTTGCTCAATCGCGGAGTTCGCGTGCACACACAAGATACGCCCGACGCACTGGGCACGCTCACTGAATCGGTCGAGAGTTTCGAAGCCGCCGTCGAAGCGCGTGGTGGTGATTTGATGATGGACGAACCACCGGCGGGACGTCGCGCTCAACCTGACAATCCTGCCTTTGTGCTGCCAACACGTGCATCCAACGAAACCGCGCACAGCTACAGTTCACGCATTGATGCGCTCACCGCGAAGTTGCGCGCCTAGTTTTTTAATCGTTCACGTTCGGTCAGTCGGTGCGCACTCTGCAATAGTTGCAGCGGCTGCATCCCATTCCGCCAGATACGAACGAAGATGTTCCAACGCAAACTTGTTCACGGAGTCCATGTAGGCGAGCCGTTCTGCTACCACAGGGGACGGCTCGATGCGTTTCAGCGCTTCCCTTACGGCTCCATGCGCATTTTCCCAGCGCGTAATGCGATACTGCATCAGTTTCCGGAAGAAGTCCGGCGCAATTTGATAGTAGTCGCGACGATCATCTGCTCGTGGTGTGCGCTCAAGAATTCCGTGCTCCAACCATCGCCGCGCATCAGTGCTCACGCTGGCTTTGCTCACATCAAGCGCCTTCGCCAATTCTTGAATTGAACAGGGTTGTTCGCTGAGCAGCAGGTAACCAAAGAGGCGCCCCGCAATACGCGTGAATCCATCCTGTTCGGTGGTTTGACCCATCCGGGTCACAAACCACGCGCGATCTTCGTTGTTCATACGCGATTCACTCGAGCATCATGGGGCCTTCATGCGCCTTCGGGCGACGGACCAGCAACAGGAGCGGAATCAGTGCGATCATGATGAGCGCGGCGAGAACGTAGATCTTGCTGTACGCAATAACACTGGCTTGTGCCGCGACCTGCCTGTCCATGAGCGCCATCGCCTGCACCCGCGCTCTGTGAATGTCGCCCGCTCGACTCGCTAACCCCTGCGCCATGCCCTCGAGACGAGCCATGGTGGACGGATCGCCGGCCACAAGATGTTCACTCAAAGTGGCCTTGTTTGTTGCGGTGTAGCGGGCCAGCAACGTGGCGATTCCCGCAATTCCAAATGCACCGCCCAACTGTCGGAAAAAATTATACAAGCCGGTGCCCTGCCCAATTTCAGCGCGCTCAAGGCCGGCGAGCGTAATCGTTGTGAGCGGTACAAACATGAAGCCAAGTCCCATCCCGCGCAGAATGAGTGGCCAGAAGAAATCGTGCGCGCCACTCTGCCCCGTGATCAGTGACAACTTCCACATGGACATCGCAAACCAGAGCGCGCCAAGCGCAACCAGCAAACGAGAATCTATTCGTTGCGTCAACTTTCCCACAATCGCCATTGAAAACGCCGTTGCGATTGCTCCCGGCAACAACACGAATCCAGTCTGCTCGGCGGTCATGCGCAAATTGCCTTGCAGGAATATCGGTAACGTGAACACCGATGCGTATAATCCAACACCCATCACAATTCCGAGAACCGTTCCGACCCACACGGCACGATGACGCAACACGCGAAAATCGATCACAGGGTGATCGGAGGTCATCTCTCGCCAAACGAGCGCCGCTCCGGTCACCGCTCCCGTGATAGCGAGTGCGGTCATCAGACGCGATTCAAACCAATCGTCTCGCTGACCGTGCTCGAGCAGGAATTGCAGTGAACCAACACTGAGCGCTAACAGAATGATGCCTGCGTAGTCAATCGACGCTGGTTTTTTGCGATGTGGTGCATCGTGAACATTGGCGGAGATCATCAGCGCCGCGAGAATGCCGAGCGGAACATTGATGTAGAAAATCCACGGCCATCCGTAGTTGTCGGTAATCCATCCGCCGAGCGTTGGCCCGACCGTTGGACCAACCATCACGCCGACACCAAACAATGCCATCGCCATTCCTGCTTCTTCGCGCGGAAACACTTCCAGTAGAATTGCTTGAGACACCGTCAGCAGCGCGCCGCCACCGACACCTTGAATGATGCGCCACAGGATGAGCGTGCCGAGCGAATGGGCGGCGCCGCAGAAGAACGAGGCGGTCGTGAAGAGTAAAATCGATCCGACGAAATAACGCGTGCGACCAAACACATCCCCCAGCCAACCGGTGAGCGGGATGATGATCACGCTGGCCAGGATATATCCGGTCGTTACCCAGGCAATCTCGTCCAGGCTCGCTCCGAGATTTCCCATCATATCGGGCAGCGCGACATTCACGATAGAGCTGTCGATGACCTGCAGCAGCGCGGCCAGGACAACGGCGAATGCGACGACGTATTTGTGTGCGGTCAGTGGCGCGTCTGGCACGACTGAGACGGCTGTCGAGGCGGTCATATCGTTCAATATTAACTGAACGACTTTCATGAGTAAAGAAAAAGACGCCGGAGGAGAACTCCGGCGTCCATTTGCGACGCTTGACCTGCGCGAGACTTTAGCTAAAGACCGACAGGGGCGTCAGTTGCGGCCATTAGCGGAAGGCGAGGGTGTCCGTTGGCGGGCGACCGCCGCGACCACGACCGCCGATGGCAGCTCCGCCGACAGCACCACCAGCTCCGCCGCGTCCGCCGCGCCCACCGCCCATCGCGCCGCCGCCAAAACCGCCGCCCATCATCATAGCTGCCGGGCGCCGCGCCTCGGCTGTATCAAATGTGAGTTGCTGATCGGCGTTCAGTACCGCGCGCGCCTGGTTCTGTGCTTCGAGCCGGGCGATCACTACATCGTCCTGCGCGTCGTTGATCTTTTTCAGGGCCGCACGGGCAGTGTTCAAGTTGACTTCACCACGCGAAGCCACGGCGAGATCGTCGCGAAGTTTGGCCATGTCCGCAGGCGCCATTTCTTTCGACGTGAATGCAGTCTTGAGCGCTTCGAGCCGCGCAACCTGGTCGTCGGTGAGACCTAGCTTCTCGCGCTGCGCAAGGATTTGAGCAGCCGGGGAATTACCCGCCGCGCGCCGGGCCAACGCTTCGGCCACTTGGCTGCTGTCCATGCCAAGCCGGCCACCAAGACGTTGCGTGGCTACCGTGGTGTCGGATCTTTTCGCGAGACGTGCGGCGACCCGGGTGCTGTCAAGCTGCTTGCCGTTTGCTCGGCGGGCCGCGACCTGCGCCGGAAGCGTAGAAGCCATGCCGGCGCCAAGAATAAGCGCGAGCAACTGATGTTTGGTGAAACGCATTGGACGACCCCTCCAGTGGGTGTACACGCAGAAAGTGCGCGCTTGCACTGGGTTGGACGGTGGATTGTTCATTCTGTTAAAAACGACCTACCTCGCCTACCGTGCCTCGCACGCAAAACGGGCGCCGAGAAAAAATCGGCGCCCGATTTTGGGACGGACGCGCTTGGGGTCAGAGCCGGCCGTCAAATTCACGCGGCGGGGATTTGATACTGGGGGTTTTTGATACCGGGGGCTTTTGATACCGGGGGTTTTTGATACCGGGGTCAGAGCCGACGCCCCTAGGGTCAGAGCCGATAGTCAAATCCTCGCGGACCCGTAAGCGATCGCCAACTACGCGCGACGGGTGCGACGGCGTGCAACGCCACCGAGTGCGAGCAGACCGACAGCCATCAGCGCCACTGAGGAGGGCTCGGGTGCGACGGTTGCTCCGCCTACGGTCCGCTGATAGAAGACCTTTTCGTAATCCACGCTCGTGTTGAGTTCTGTCGCGTTGCCGATACGATAGCCGCCGGCCGAGTTTACCGTATGCAGGCACATGCTGAACGCCCCGTCAGACGTGTCGCACTCGCTCTTTTGGACTGCGCCCCCCAAAATGTCGAAGCCCCATGAAAAGTTGCTCGCGTAATACCACGCGGACCCGTTCACGGCATGCGTAAAGGTGTCAGTGATGCCAGTATCCTGGATTACTTCCGCACGATTGCCGGAGGCGAGTAGCAGGAGTGTGCTGCTGCCAGTTGTCCGCCCTGCCATCATGATCTCGTTTTGTGTGCAAACATTCAGAACGTTTTCGGCGTTGAAGCCAATGAAAACAGACATCGTTGCGGCGTAACACTGCGTCCAGCCACCCGTGGTAACGGTGGAGACCGCAACATTTGTTTGCACGCCAAACGGATTGTACTGTGCTTCTGCCCGACTTGCCAACATGGCCAGCAGCGCGGTTGCGGCCAGCGTAACTCTTCGTTTCATGGTGCCTTCCATCCGAGGGTGAACTAACTGGAAATTTTCAACAAGGCACCCTACGACGTAAAACGAGAAGTTGCAAGCAACGTCATGCGTAAATCAGGGTGCAACCTCGTGAAACTGAACGTCTTTCTCGTTGTCGATGGCCCATTTGAGCGCCCAGGCATCCTGAAACAGAATGACCGAGTTGTTTTTGGCATCGTATAAACGCATGCGACCACGACCGGTCACCGCTTTCTCGACTGCCGCCGGCGGGCCCGTGATCCAACGCGGATAACGGGCAGTGATGGGTTCGAATTTGCAAGGCGCGCGATATTCCGTTTCGAGGCGAAATGCCATGACATCGAATTGCAGCTGCCCCACGGCACCTACAATTGGAATCGGACCGGCGATGCTTTCGGCGTAAAACACCTGTGCCGCCCCTTCTTCGGTTAGCTGGCGCAGTCCGGTATCAAACTGCTTGCGGCGCAGGGCATCGAGCGGAACAGCGCGCGCAAAATGTTCGGGGGGAAACCGCGGAATGCCGCTGAATTCAAGATCGGAATTTTCGGCGAGCGTGTCACCAATGCGTAACGTGCCGCGGTCCATGATACCAACCACATCGCCGGGCCAGGCTTCGTCAACAGCCACACGTTCGCGCGCGAGAAATTGCTGTGGCGCCGACAAACGCATTGGCTTGTTCAGTCGCACATGGTTCACTTCGAGTCCGGCGCGATAGCGACCAGAACAGATACGAACAAAAGCAACGCGATCGCGATGTTTGGCGTCCATGTTGGCCTGAATCTTGAACACAAATCCGGTGAACAGACTGCTGGTGGGTTCAACCACACCTTTTGTTGAGACACGCGGTCCGGGCGGTGGCGCGCGCTGCACAAACTCCTGCAGGAACGGCTCAACACCGAAGTTGCTGAGCGCGCTGGCAAAAAACACCGGGGTCATTTCACCCGCGAGAAACGCGTCGTTGTCCCAGGCGTGTCCCGCGCCTTCCAGCAAACTGATGTCGGCTTCCAGACGCAGATACGCTTCTTCACCGAGCAAGTCGATAATTGCCGGATCGTTGATGTCGCCGGTTTCAGTGGCAACACGTGAAGCGCCGCGATCGGTGCCGCGCTCGAACATGTTCACTTGTCCGTTCCAGCGATCGTACACACCAACAAAAGTGTCGTTGCGATAGACCGGCCACGTTGCCGCGTAACAGATGATGCCGAGATCGGCCTCGACGTCGTTAAGCAGTTGCAGCGGGTCGGCACCCGCGCGATCACACTTGTTCACCATCGTGAAAATTGGCATGCGGCGACGTTTACACACCTCAAACAATTGTCGCGTGCGTTCTTCCACACCTTTGCGATTGTCCAGCAACATTACCGCACTGTCGGCGGCCACCAGCGTGCGATAGGTGTCTTCAGAGAAGTCTTCGTGTCCGGGCGTGTCCAGCAGGTTCAGCTGACAGCCTTCGTATTCGAACTGCAATACGCTGGACGTAACAGAAATTCCGCGCTCCTGCTCGAGCTGCATCCAGTCCGACGTCGCATGACGTGTCGCTCGGCGCGCCTTGACCGACCCGGCCTGATGAATGGCACCGCCGTACAGCAACAGTTTTTCTGTAAGCGTCGTTTTGCCAGCATCAGGGTGCGAGATGATTGCAAACGTGCGGCGGCGCGCCACTTCACGGGCGAGCTCGGCATCGTTGCCGCTCGCGTGCGTGCTGGTGACCGTATCAACCGTTGTGACAACTTTGCTTTCGAGTTCCTCTGACACCCTGCACCCTCGCGATTACGCGCTACAATGGACAAACGGGCGCCCGGGTTGAATGCCCGGGTGCCCGTGCTTCTGCTGGTGACGAATTATAGCCCGCCGGCCCGCCTTGCGCTTTTTCGGAAGGCTCCATCACCACCACTCCGTTTTCAGTGTTGACGCGCCCGGTCTGTCTGCGGCAGAGCCGCGCCGTCACGGCACGGTGATTCTGGTCTAGTCTTCGCCCGGCTTATACCGACGTGCCGCCGAATCGGGCGTGAAGGGATGGCTGGGCTCGAATTCTTTCCAGAGTAGTGCCGACACCGCCCGAATGAGCGTGTAGCCTTCATTGGTGTCGGCATAACTTTTGTCCTGCTGATTTTTCGTCGTCACACAAAACACGTAATCACCGCTGGGCGCGTTCACGAGCACCACTTCGTCGCGCGACTGATCGACCATTCCCTGCTTCGATGCGGCCTGCACCCAGGGCGGCAACTGTGATAACGCTTCTCCGTTCCAGTAGATGCGCGTGAGATGCCGGTACATTTCTTCACTGGCCCCTCGCGTAACGGCGCGACCTTCGCGCATCATCACCACCAGGTTGGACATTTCACGCGGGGTGGTTTGTCCCCAGCCGTATTTCGTGCGATCGGCTTCGCGTGCCGGAATGCGCGAATTGACCCGCGTTGAATCGAAGCCGTGATTGTGTAACCACGCGTTGATCGTGTCACCGCCAACAAGCCCCTGCAGCCAGAGTGCCGACGTGTTGTTGCTTTCGGTGATCATCTGCAACGTCAACTTGGACAGCGGAATTTGCGCGCCATTTCGCGGCACCGACAACGTGTCGTCGTACTGGTATCGCAGTGAATCGCGATAGGTGAACACCTGCTGAAACGTGAATCGACCCTTGTTGATGGCGTCGAAGGTGCCAAGTAGAATTGGCACCTTGATCATGCTGGCGGTGGGGAATATTTCGTTGGCGCGAATAGCTGCCGTTCGACCGGATTTCAGATGGCGCACGTAGATGCCAACGTCGCCGTGAAATCCGGTCACGAGATGTTCCAGTTTCTGTTGTAAATCGCGATCGGGATGTTCTTGTGCGGCAACGCCCGTTAGTTGCGGCGCACTGTTGGCAGGCGCGTGTGCGCACGCGCCTGCAACAAGCACTGCCGCAACGGATGTTGCCGCGCGAACCAGGCGGCGATGTAGTGGGTGCGTTGCCGGCGTCATGTGAGATTCTCCAATTGCATGACGCCAAAGCTACGCAATTACGCGTTGCGCGTAAGGCGGTCGCCCCGACGATGACGAACGACAATGGCCATTGCGATCATGCCCACGAGCGCCAATGCCGCAGTTCCCGGCTCGGGCGTTGCCGTGATCTGGATGGTGCGATCGATGTCGTTATCGGGATGCTGCACGTTGATGTAGGCAACGTTTGGATCGGTGCTGCTGAAGTACAACCCTGTTGGCTCGGCGCCAATGCTCGACAGCGATGCCCAGCGTCCGATCTTTTCGGCCACACCATCGCGGTCTTCGTCATAACCGAACCAAATGTCGAACCCCGTTCCACCGATGCTCCCGATGTCTTCCAGAAAGTAGATGTTGCCCTGCGAATCAATCGCGAAGTTGTCGGGATTGAGAAACGCGTTTCCGACCGCAAGTCCGGTTGCGGCGTCAATCGTGTTCTGGTCCGCAAAGATCTTGAGGGCGGGCGCGGTTGGATTGGTGACGTCCAGCGAGTACGCTTTGTGCGAGTCGGTGGTGCCGAAGTAAATGCGCTGCGTGCCGTTGCCGAGTGTCTGAATTTCGAGATCTTCGGGACGGTTGAAGTTTGTGCCGCCAACGATGTCGGCCGCGGCGCGTCCGTCAACGCTGGTGAAACCCTGCGCTGTGATGGTTGGAATTCCGGGAAGCGCGTTGCCCGCTGCATCGGTGATCGGAATCCACGTTGCGGCGCCGGTTTGCTCGAACACCGTTCCGTTCCCAACTTTGAGCACGAACGTTTGACCTGCGCTGAAAAACGTTGTGCCATCGGTCGGCGTGGCGGACACATATTTGTAAATGCTGCCGCCGTTCAACTCATCGACAAAGTACAGGTTGTTGAACTTGTCAAAAGTGAGCCCTTCGTGCGCAACGCGCGGAAGGACATTGCGCTGCACAAAATTGATGGACGCGGGATCGGCCAGTGGGTTCGTGATTTCGAACAGGCGACCCTTGGTGCTTCCGTTGCCCCACGACTCTTCGGCCGTGAGATATGTGCCCCACGGTGTCCAGCGCGACGCATCACCGTTCACAAACCCCTGCGCTCCTTCGGCGACAATCGTTACCGATTGACCGGTTACGAGATCGAGGCGTTTGACGCCGGCGGTTCCGGTTTCGTACGGCGAGAACAAATACCGACCGGGCTGAATGCCGGTTTCGTTTGATGCAATCATGTCCCAGTTGTCGCCCAGCTTCACTCCACCGTTGAGCGTGCCGCGATCATTGGCGGAGACCGTGCGTTGCACAAAGTTTGGTGACGATAGCAGCAGCGGCAGCGCATCGGGACGTGATCCGCCCACGACCGACGCGGTGAGCGGCGTGAAATTACTGAACTGCGCGGTCGCGGTATGCGACGGAACTACGTTCGCGATCGCGATCGCGATGGTAACGACGGCGGTGCTGTTCATGACGCCCGGTTTCCGACGGCCGGAAGTCGAAAGGGGGTGTTGATCGTGCGGCATACAATCTCCAGTGTCTCATTGGGAGTTCGTTACGCTGACTGCCGCGCCCGGGTGGCACGACGTGCGTTGCGTGATCGGGGATCACAAGCGCAAACGTACCGGTGCCATTGCCGCGCATGAGCGCGAAATCCAATTCGTTACCGGATGGGTGAATCACCGAGACATTCGTGCGCAATGCAGCTATGCCGTGGCCGTGACTGCTCATCCTCAGATGCCGTCGACGGCTCGGTGGATTGTAGGCGCACGATTGTCAGCCGGTGTTCGGGGGGCTCGCTGCAGCGGCGCCGGAGTGCGTTCGCGACCGGAGCACTGATTACGGCGGGCGACGTTCTCTCATAGATTGCTTGGGTTCCTGACGGCCCCACCCGCCCCCCCACCCCCCGCGACCGATGAAGATTTCCTTCACGCTCAACGGCACTGCCAAAACCGTGGATGTCCCCGAAGACATGCCCCTGCTTTGGATTCTCCGCGACACGCTCGATATGAAAGGCACCAAATACGGGTGCGGTATCGGGCAATGCGGAGCCTGCTCGGTCCACGTGGGTGGCGCGTTGCAGCGCTCCTGCCAGATGAAGGCCGCGGCGGTACAAGGTGCCAAAGTCACTACTATCGAAGGCCTGTCGCCCGATGGAAATCATCCGCTACAGAAGGCGTGGCAAGAGCTGGACGTGCCGCAGTGCGGATATTGTCAGGCGGGACAAATCATGGCCGCCGCAGCGTTGCTCAAGGACAAGCCGCGACCGACTGATGCGGACATTGATACTGCGATGGCGCGCAACATTTGCCGATGCGCGACCTACAACCGCATTCGTGAAGGCATCCACCGCGCCGCCGCCATTGCGGCCGCCGACTGAGGCCCGCGACCATGATTCCAGTTACGCTCGACGTCAGCCGCCGCAACTTTCTGAAAGTGTCCGCCATTGCTGGCGGTGGATTGTTGCTGTCCGCGTACGTTCCGTTCGGATTATCCAAAGACGAAGAAAACCTCTTTGCTGATTTCACGCCCAACGCGTTCATTCGCGTAACGGCCGACGGCAAGATTACGATTATCGCGAAGAATCCGGAGTGTGGGCAAGGCATCAAGACTATGTTACCCATGCTCATTGCCGACGAATTCGATGTGCCGTGGGCAAGCGTGACCGTTGAACAGGCAATGGCCGACAGCACGAAGTATCAAGGGCAAACGGCCGGCGGAAGTACCGCCACGCCGAGCAACTGGGATCCGATGCGTCGTGTTGGCGCCGTTGGGCGTCAAATGATGCTGGCCGCGGCTGCGCAGCTATGGAGTGTGCCGGTTACCGAATGCAACACGGATGCTGGAACGGTGCTGCATAAGGCGTCGGGCAAGAAGGCATCGTACGGTGAACTGGCCGCAACGGCCGCAACGATGACCGCGCCTGATCAAACGAAAGTGCCGCTCAAAGATCCGAAGGATTACAAGATCATTGGCAAGTTCACGCCGGGCGTTGACAACAAGGCGATTGTCACCGGTAAGCCGTTGTTCGGAATCGATGTAACGGTGCCCGGCATGCAGTACGCCGTGTTTGAAAAGTGCCCGGTGTTTGGCGGCAAAGTGATTTCCGCCAACACCGATGTCATCGCAAAAGAGCCCGGTGTCAAGAAGTGTTTCATTGTGCCGGGCGGCGCGGTGCTGAGCGAGTTGTTGCCGGGTGTTGCCATTGTGGCCGATTCGTGGTGGGCCGCACAAAGCGCACGCAAAAAACTGGTCGTGCAATGGGATGAAGGCAAAACTGCCACGCAAAGCACGGTTGGATTTGCAGCGAAAGCAAAGGAACTGTTTGCTGCGCCGCCAATCAAGACGTTGCGTAACGACGGAGATGTTGACGCTGCGTTGACGAAAGCCACCAAGACGGTCGAAGCCACGTACGAATATCCGTTCATTGCCCACGCGACACTCGAGCCACAAAACACCACCGCGCATTTCCACGACGGTCGGATGGAAATCTGGGCGCCATCGCAGAGCCCAATTGGTGGTCGCGGAATCGTTGCGAAACATCTGGGCATCGACGCATCCACCATCGACATCCACATGATGCGAAATGGCGGCGGATTTGGGCGTCGCCTGAACAACGACTATATGGTCGAAGCGGCGTGGATTGCGAAAGAATCGGGCGTGCCGGTCAAGTTGGTGTGGAGTCGCGAAGACGATATGCGTCACGACTTTTATCGCCCTGGAGGACATCATCACTTCAAGGGTGGTGTTGATGCGTCGGGCAAAATTGTTGCATGGAAAGACCACTTCGTTTCGTACGGCCAAGGCGAGCAGTTTACGCAAGCGGGTAATATGGGCGGCAGTGATTTTCCCGCCGGTCTTGTTGCCGACTACAACCTCGGCTACTCGATAATCGAGTCCGGTATTCCAACCGGATTTCTGCGCGCACCCAGCAGCAATGCATTGGCGTATGTGATGCATTCGTTCATCGACGAATTGGGAGCGGCGGCGGGTGCTGATCAATTCAAGTTCCGCATGGATTTGCTGGCGGGAACAACCGCAGGCGCCAAGTCGAGCATGGATCTCGAACGCATGCGTGGTGTGCTCGAAATGGTGGCCGACAAATCTGGTTGGGGCAAAGGGCCAGCGCTTCCCAAAGGGCGCGGTCGCGGCATCGCGTTTTACTTCAGCCATCGTGGATATTTTGCGGAAGTCGTCGAGGCGACGGTGAGCAAAGCGGGCGGTGTTACCGTCAATCAGGTGTGGGTGGTTGGCGATGTTGGTCGCCAAATCATCAACCCCAGTGGTGCGGATACGCAGGTGCAAGGCGCGATCATGGATGGCATTGCCGAAACGCTTGCGCAAGAGATCACGTTTGAAAACGGTCGCACCAAGCAGTCGAATCTCAACGAGTACAAGTTGTTGCGTATGCCGCAGGCGCCAAAAGTTGAAGTGCATTGGCGCATTACCGACAACAACCCGACTGGAATTGGTGAGCCGGCACTGCCGCCGGTCATTCCAGCGCTGTGTAACGCGATCTACGCGGCGACAGGCAAACGCATTCGTTCATTGCCGCTCACGAAAACAGATTTGAGCTGGGCGTAGGGGAGCTGAGTTCAGCGCTGAGTTCAGCGCTGCGTTCAATCGAAGGCAACCGCTTTGAGCTGGGCCCAAGGGAATTTGAGTTCGGCGGTTGCGTTCAATTGAATGCAACCGCTTTCAACTGGGTGTAAGGGGATATGAGTTCGGCGGTTGCGTTCAATCGAACGCAACCGCCGTCTCACCTACTGATTCGCGTTACCGCTGCTGCGCGAAACACGTACCAAGTTTGAAGGGCGGCAACCCGGCGCCTACCCTTCGCATGTCTGCGTGGGCGGAATCTTCCATCGCGGCCAGTACGATTTTGCCGTTGCTGGATTTGAATTGCGTGCCATACAACTGCTTGCGTCCCCACACGAGGCGCATGTGATCTTCGAACACGGCAACGTCGATGGCCGGAGACTCAAGCGGACCCGCCTCCATCATGCGATGGAGTACGGTGCGCGCAAGCCCAGTGTCTTGCTGCGCCAACAGATAAACCGCATGCGTACCCGCAGCACCCACCACCGATTTGGTGGGCCACGCTGACCCGCGCACGGCTGCGAGCTTCTTCAATTGCTCGATCATCTCGTTAGCGGTTGCGCCTAACGGTGGTGTTGCACCGTCAATTTGCACGCCGAAATTCACCGGCAGTTTAAGCGGAAGCACGAGGCCGGCCGCCTTAAGCAGTGCAACGCGCAACGTGTCGTCGGTCCACTGTTTACCAGCATCATCAAAGAATGCAGATTGGCGAACAACCCATGCATCCGTGGGATTGAACTTGCAGGCGCCAGGTTGAGAGGCCGGGCTCTTGCTGGTCGCGGATGCCTGTGCTGCGACACCGCCGGCTGTGAACACACCGAGTATGATGGTGCCTGCGAGAGCCGTCGTCGCGTATTTCATGATGGCGTTCATTTGCCCGTTGCCGTCACAATGAAGTCATCGAACTGAATCATGCTGTCCGTTTTCGACCAGACGCCCACCTTGCCGGAAACCGGCTCGGTGAGCACGAAATCGGTCATGAATTTGTTGTCGAGAAA
>JBDUBA010000248.1:0-2736 GCA_040004335.1 Gemmatimonas sp. | reverse complement strand
TCGCCTTGAGAAACCCCTGCGGCCCTTCAATCGCACGCGGTGACGCAGTAATCCCACTCCGTGCAAGCAACGCCGCGACGATACCATTTCGCGCTGCGAGACCCGCGTGCAACGGCTTGGTATCTGTGCCGAAGTTTTCCTTCAACCCCGATGCTTCCGACGCCGCAATCGCGAGACAGTGCGCGACTTGATCGCGACTTAAGTTCAACAAACGCGCGGCCGCAGCGGCCGAACCAATGGTGCCGAGTGTCGAGGTGTTATGCCAACCCTGCGTGTAGTGACGCGGGTTCATCGCGCGGCCGAGCACACCTTCGATCTCGAATCCCACGACCCACGCGTCGAGCAACGCACGTCCCGATGAATGTGCAAGTTCACCTGCGGCAAGCGCCGCCGCGACGAGCGGCGCACTTGGATGCGCGAGCGACACGAAACACATGTCATCGAAGTCGAGCGCATGCGCCGCAGTACCATTGGCAAGTGCGGCCCAACTCGCGCTGGTTACCTCGGAGGTACCAATAATTCGACAACGCCCCTCTCCACCCTCAAAGCGCGCGGCATCACGCACCGCACGCGCGGACGGTTCGAGCGTGCCTGCGAGCATCACACCAATGGTGTCGAAATACGCGGTCGCTGCAACAACGCGCGCTTCTGCTGGAATTTCCACGCCAACAACGAAGTTGGCGAAACGATCGATGGCGCTTCCGGCAAACGAGAACTCTGGCATGTTGCGCTTCCAGTCTGGCAGGGCGTGAGCGCGCTATGAGGCGATCTTTTTGATCTTCGCCGGCGGCACGTAAATTGGCGGCAACCCGAGCTCCTTCAACAGCACGTTGAGTTTCTGAATCTCGTTACTCTCGAGCTGCTGCAGGCGCTGCAACTGCACATCAATCTTGCCACCCAAATCGTCAAGCACCTCACGATGCTGCTTGTTGGGCGCGGCGTCCTGCCCCAACACCTGCGAATTAAGCGACAGCATCATGTTGTACAACTTTATCGGGAAGTGCAGCGTGGCCTGATCGTCGTGATTGTACCAGTCCACCAACTCGGTGCGCACCACTTCCAACGCCTCGCGCACGGGCTTGGCGGCCTCCTTCACTTGTTTCGCGAACACCTGCTCGGACGACTGCTCCACGCGCACGTCAATCTGCTTCTGCAGGTCGTCAATACGGTCAAACGATTCGACGATGCTGTTGAGACGTTCCTGCACCTTGAGCCCCATGTCGAACGTCTGCTGCAGGTCGGCAGTGGTGGCGTCGAGACGCGGGTCAAGCGTTACGCTGAAGGGCCGCGAAAGCGTGTCCTTTCCCACGATGAGTCGCACGGTGTAGCTGCCCGGCACCGCAACGGGCCCGTTAAGCGTACCCATGTCGTTCACGACGGTGGGGATGTGCTTGGCGTCGGCATAACGGAGATTCCACCAGAAACGATTGGTACCGGCGCGCGTGGTCACGATCGAATCTGATGCTTCGTACGCCAGCGAATCGGTACGCACGGTTGGAGCAGTTTCGGTGCTGTCCTTCTTCGCCACGCTGCGGAAGCGACGCGCAATGCCGCCGCGGGCATCGGCAAACTCGATGATGACGGAGTCTTTGGGCATGTCGCTAAACCAGTAGTCCACCAGCACGCCGTTGTACGGATTCTCACCGGCGCCGCGACCACCGCCATGACCGCCAGCAAAACGGATTGCCGTCGCAGGCTGAAAGAGATGCACCGGTTTCTTCGCCATCGAATCCGCCCACTGCCGTATCAGCGAGATATCATCAAGTGACCAGAACGCTCGGCCATGCGTGGCCACCACAAGGTCGTTCTCGTGCACGCGCACATCGCGCACACTCACGCGCGGAAGGTTGAGCTGCAAAGTTTGCCATGCCGCGCCATCGTTAAACGAGACATACACACCAGTTTCGGTGGCGGCAAAGAGCAGACCGCGTCGCACGACGTCTTCACGAATAGATCGAGCATACGCACCCATCGGAATGCCGGCGTCGATGCGCGTCCACGTTTTGCCGTAGTCGGAAGTTTTGTAGATGTACGGCGCGAAGTCGTCGAGCTGATAACGCGTGGCCGTCATGTAAGCGACCGCGGGATCGTAGCGCGATGGCTCGATACCGGTAACGCGCGTGTGTTTCACCATCGCTTTGGGCGTCACCTCGGTCCACGTGGCGCCGCCATCGCGCGTGATGTGCACGCGTCCATCATCACTGCCCGCCCACAACTCTCCCTTCACCGTCGGCGACTCGGCCAATGCATAGATAGTCGCGTACCACTCGGTGCCGGTCATGTCCTTGTGCACCGGACCGCCGCTCGGGCCCATGGTGGCCGTGTCCGCATACGTTAAATCGGGGGAGATCTTCTCCCAGCTTCGCCCTTCCGTAGTTGAACGCCACAAGTTTTGCGAGGCAGCGTAGAGCACGTTCGGATCGTGCGGCGACAACATGACCGGGAACGTCCACTGGAAACGATTGGGCACATCTTTCACGGCCATGCCATCGTAGTTGTTGAGACCAACAGCAATGTCGCGACCTTGATTGGTGCGTTTGTCGTTCCGCTCCATCATGCCGGTGTAGCAGCCGCCGTAAGTGATGTTGGGATTGCGCGGATCGACGGCGATGTGCGCGTTTTCACAACCGGCCACGGGCCACCAGTCACGTTCACCGATGGAGCCGAAGTCGGAACGCGAGGCGATGGACACGGTCGTGTTGTCCTGCTGCGCGCCGTACAGGCGATACGGAAATT
>JBDUBA010000262.1:0-2746 GCA_040004335.1 Gemmatimonas sp. | reverse complement strand
CCTCGTGTTGCATCCACGCCGCGGTGGATGGACTCTTGGCAAGCCTTTCCTGGGCGCAAAGCGTGGCCCAGATTCAACGCAAGCGTTGCGTTAGCGCCCGCATAGCCTCTTTCAACCTCTCCCATGTCCGGTAAAAACAACCATCCCGTCGCGCCGCCTACACCGCCAGTTGAGGTGTACAGCGACAACGCCGAGCTCGCGAATTGGTCGCCCGCCGACGCGGCTCCCGCCGCCGCCGCCGGACCGAACATGCAGCGGTACCTCTCGGCGCTCGGGCGCTTCAAATGGCTGATCCTTTTCATGACCGCGGTTGGCGCGGGTGCGGGATACGTCGCGACGAAGTTCGTCGACCCGGAATACGAGGTTGAATCCAATATCACGCTCGACCTCGGCTCGAGTGTTGGTCCCGCGCAAAACGGCGGGTTCCAGGACAACAGCCGACTCGATGAATCGAGCTGGATCGATCTGCTGCGCTCGTACGCAGTCATCGATCCTGTCGTCATGAAACAAAAACTTTATCTCGAACCGGATAATGAAGGCGATTCCGCTCTCTTTCGCGATTTCAACGTCACGTCTCAATTGATTGGCGGTGACTACACGCTCAAGGTTGACGATAAAAACTGGCGTCTCCTGCTTGATGGCCGGTATCCGAAGGACAGCGGTCTTGTGGGCGACTCCATTGGCCGGTCACGCGGGTTCGCCTGGCAACCCACCTCAGTCGAACTGGCCGGCGTAACATCGGCCTCGTTTTCAGTAGTCACCCCGCGCGAAGCCTCACGCAAATTGGTTCAAAAGCTTGACCCTAAGATGGGGACTGGCAAACAGGCATTCCTGAATCTCAAGCTGACGGGGAAAAATTCCCACCGATTGGCCGCGACACTGAACTCATGGACCGAGCAGTTCATGGGTGAAGCGTTCGCGATGAAAAAACTTCGCGTCGCCTTCATGGCGAACTTGCTCGAAGGCCAGCGCCAGTACGCGAGCGAAGCGCTTACTCAGGTTGAGAGTGAGCTGCAGAATTTTCGCGTGAGAACCATTACCGAGCCGAATGAACGCGTTCAGCAGACGATGGGCGTGAACACCATCAGCCAGCCGACGGTGGTGAACGACTATCTCGCGATGAATGCGACACTGCTGAACATGACGCGAGACCGTACGAATCTCGAAGACCTGTTGAAAGCCGCGCGTGAAAAGAAAACTCCGCTCGCTTCTGTGGAAATTCTTTCCATCCCGTCCATCAACCTCGACCCGGCCGCACAAACGCTCAAGAAACGTCTCGACGAGCAGGATCTGCGTGCGACCGAAATGCGTAAGATTCTCGAAACACGGCGAGAAGCGGAACCTGCGGTGAAACAAATGCAGGCCTCGCTCGATTCGTTGCAATTGACAATCGTCCCGCGCGAACTCAGTTCGTACGTCAGTCAGATCAAGCTCAAGGAAGCCGAGCTTCAGAAACAGATTGCAGTTAACGGAGAGACACTGAAGGATATTCCGAAACGGACCATCGCGGAAATGCAGTTGTCGCGCCGCCAGGAAGAAGCCGTCAAGTTGTTCACGAGTCTCGACGTTGCAACGCAAAGCGCTAAGCTGAGTGAAGCCGGCACCATTCCTGACATTCAGGTGAAAGACACCGCTATTCCGCCAACAATTCCTGCCAGCAACACTGCGCCGGTGTTAATTCTGGGCGCGATTGCGGTGGCGCTGGCCTTGGGAATTGCGTTGTCGATTTTGCTCGACCAAACCGATAAACGTTTCCGTTATCCCGAGCAGGCCACTCGCGACCTCGGCCTGTACATTTTGGGTGTTGTTCCCGTCATTGGTTCGAAGGGACGTCGTGGTGTTGAGCAGGCGGCCCAGGTGGTCGAGACGTTCCGCTCCATCCGTATGAACGTCCGCTACGCGACTGAACCAGGGCGCGCGTTAACGCTTACGATAACGAGCCCAGGTCCGAACGACGGCAAGTCTCTCATTTCATCAAACCTGGCGCTGTCGTTTGCTGAAGCGGGTGCACGCACGCTGCTCATTGATGGCGACATTCGCCGTGGCGAGTTGTCGAAGACCTTTGGTACGCCGGCGAAACCGGGCCTTGTTGAATATCTCGATGGTTCAGCGCTCGTTGATGAGGTGTTGCAACCAACGGCCTCGCATCCAAATCTCACGATCATGCCTGGTGGTGCGCGCCGTCGTCGCGCGCCCGAACTGTTGGCCACGCCCAAACTGCCACAACTCATTGCGCAGTTGGCGCGCGAGTATGACGTAATCGTCGTCGATTCGCCGCCCTTGGGAGCAGGCTTTGATGCGTTCGCGCTGGGTACGGCGACTACGAACATGGCAATCGTTTTGCGGGCCGGTGTCACCGATCGCAAGCTGGCAAAGGCTAAACTTGCCACGATCGAACAGTTGCCAATTCGTCTGATCGGAACAGTGCTCAATAGCATCAAGCTGGCCGGCGCGTACCAGTACTACTCGTACTACCAGGATTACGCGGCGGAAGATGAAGAGCCGGTGGCGGCGCCTCGTCTGGCGGCTCGCAATGAACGCCCCTCCGACCCGGTGTCAGTCGACTGACGAGGGGCCAAGAGTCGTTCGTTGTGACAGGATGCGTAGTGTTTCGTCCATTCTGAAGCCGAAGCGCTGGTGGTGCAGCATGTCACCAAAAGCGATTTGAATCTGATGGATGTTCGCCACAATGGCGTGGAGTCATCGTTACGGTTTTTCGGCACAGTCGGGGAAATCACCTGTCATG
>JBDUBA010000144.1:0-9207 GCA_040004335.1 Gemmatimonas sp. | reverse complement strand
CCGTTACGGCCATCACGACTTTCTTGCCAATCGTGCTGTGCCAGAACCGCATCAAGCCGGACATGGGTTTTGGATTCAGATTGCCAGCGTGGCCATCGGTTCACGCACCGCGTCGGCCGATTTGCCGAGTGCCGTGCGTTCGTCGGCCGTGAGTTCGATCTCGAGCACCTTCTCAAGGCCATTGCGACCGAGTTTGCACGGAACGCCTAGGAAAAGATCCGTCAAGCCGTATTCACCCTGCAACCACGCCGCGCACGGAAGGATGCGCTTGCGATCGTGCACGATCGCTTCGACCATTTCGACTGCACCGGCCGACGGCGCGTAATACGCCGAACCTGTCTTGAGATACTTCACGATTTCGGCGCCGCCATCACGCGCACGTTGCACGATTGCATCGAGCTGTGCGCGCGGCATGAGCTGCGTAACCGGAATTCCACTGACCGTCGTGTACGAAATGAGCGGCACCATCGTGTCGCCGTGTCCGCCCAGCACCATTGCCTGAGTGTCGCGCACTGAAACGTCGAGCGCTTCGGCAATGAACGAGCGATACCGCGCGGTGTCGAGTACGCCCGCCATTCCAATCACGCGTTCGCGTGGGAATCCGGTGGTCTTGAGCGCAACGTAACACATCACGTCGAGCGGATTGGATACCACAATCACGATCGCGTTCGGTGACGTCTTCTTGACCTCTTCGCACACCGACTTCACGATACCGGCGTTGATATTCAGCAAATCGTCGCGCGACATGCCCGGCTTGCGAGCAATTCCGGCGGTGATCACGACAATGTCGGAGCCGGCGCTTTCGGCGTACCCGTTACTGCCAATGACACGTGTGTCAAATCCCTCAACTGGCGCCGATTCCCACTGATCAAGGGCCTTGCCCTGTGGGATCCCCTCGGCCACGTCCACCATGACGACCGTGCGGGCGAGCGTCTTTTCGGCGATGCGCTGGGCGGTCGTGGCGCCTACGTTTCCCGCGCCAACGACAGTGATCTTGTTGACCATGAGTGTCGGTTTGTCCGCTCTGTGAAGTGTTCGCGATTGAGACAGCGTTGATGCTCACTCGCGTTATGAACAACACTGGAAAAGTAACGCAGGGACAGAGCGATGCGTACCCGAAACTCATTCGGGCTTCGGCCAGATTGCGCATCAATTCCGCGTGCGCGTGACCGGGCGCGACGCTCGCCGCACCGCATCGCCGAACCTGCTACCCACCGATCTGACTCAATGCACGCAACCCGCCAACGCGCATCTGCAACAGTTCGTGCGCCAGTGGTTTTTCGGCCAGCGCTTTCCTGAATAACGGCTCAAGCGATTCACCATTCCGGATCGCGTCGCGCAGCAACACTTCGTGTTCGCCAAACAGGCAGGTGCGCAACCGTCCGTCGGCCGTCAAGCGCACCCGATTGCACGATCCACAGTACGTATGCGTCATCGGTGTAATGACGCCTATCGTGCCCAATGCCCCGGGTAGCCGGAAGTACGTGGCAGGACCGTTGCCAAGTGTTGGTCCGGCATCGGCCGTCAGCGGGCCAAGTGAGGCAACGCGCGCTAACACTTCTTCGCTTGGTACGACGTGATCCCACGTCAGTGCGCGCAGATCACCCACCGGCATCAGTTCGATGAACCGCACATGCCACGCATGCTGCATTGTGAGTTTCGCCAAATCGGCCACCTCATCATCGTTGATGCCGCGCATGACGACGACATTAATCTTGATCGGGCCCATCCCGGCGTCCTCCGCCGCTGTGGCGGAGCGCACGAGATCAAAATCAAGCGTGCGACGGGCAATTTGCGCGACGCGATCGGGACGCAACGAGTCGGCGCTGATGTTCACTCGCGTGAGCCCGGCGGCAGCGAGTTCGCGCGCCAGGCGCGGGAGGTGCACGCCATTTGTTGACAGTGCGATGTCTTCAACACCCGACACGTTGCGCAGCATCCCCACCAATCGCGCGAGATCGGGGCGAAGCGTTGGTTCGCCGCCCGTCAATCGCAACCGGCGAAGTCCCAGTGGCGCGAGCTGGCGCACGACTTCTGCAATTTCCTCATAGCGCAGAATTTCGGCCTTTGGCAACCAGTCGAGCCCTTCCAATGGCATGCAATACAGGCAGCGAAAATTGCAACGATCCGTGACGGAAATACGCAGGTATTCAATGCCGCGGCCGTGTTGATCCTTGAGCGTGACTGGCGCGTGTGTAGCAGTTCCCTGCCCGGTGTCGGTGTCACGCCGCACGTGCTCCGTGGGCGCGATCATGACCCAGCCGGTGCGAGCTGGTGAGACATTGGATCAACCCAGCTCCAGTCGCCCTCGGCGTAGTGCTCGCGCTTCCAGATGGGAACGCGTTTCTTGATCGCTTCAATGGTGACGCGTGATGCGTCGAGCGCTTGTGCGCGGTGCGCATGTCCTGCGGCAATTGCAACGCTGATGTCACCCAGCACCAGCGTGCCCACGCGATGTTCGAGTGCCAATCGCAATCCTGGATTTGCTTCCACCACTTCGCTCGCAATTGCCAACAATTCACGCTCGGCCATTGCGCCGTATGCTTCGTAGTCGATGCCCGTCACTGCACGTCCGTCATTCACGTTGCGCACGGTGCCCAGGAACAACGTGACCGCGCCAACCCCGTCGTCAGTGACGCGTAGCAACAGCGCGTTCACGTTGATGGGTTCCGTGACCAGCGCGGCGTGTGTTGCATGCACGGGCATGGACGTCAACCGCCCGCAACCGGAGGAATCACCGCGACTTCGTCACCAACGGCGATGTGGGCGTCGAAAGCGCTCCAGGTGCGATTCACCGCGACCAGGGGTTTGGCCGGCAAACGCAGGCCGCCGGGTAACGTGCGGAGTGCATCAACGAGATCTGACACTCGGCACGGTGCGGCGATGGGTGCACTGATCTGCCGAGCGCCAAACGCATCCGCGTAGGAGGCGAACAGCAGGACGTTGATGGATCCGGCGTTTGGCAGCGTCATATCTTTGCAACTTAGTCATTCGCAGGCGTCGGACTCCACTCGTGTGCCCGAAATATTGCGATGGATGGCCACGCCATCCGCGATGCCTCGACCCACGGACACTCGTTTGGGCCAGAGCCGCTCAATCGTGCTGAGCCGCTCAATCGTTCTGAGCCGCTCAATCGTCGTCGTGGTCGTCCTCGAGATCGGCCTCGTCAACCCCTGCGACAACGGCGCGAAGCTCTTTTGAGGGCTTAAACACGGGAACAGGGCGGGCCGACACTTCGACCGGCGAGCCGGTGCGAGGATTTCGGGCCATGCGCGTTTTCCGCTGCCGAATCTTGAAGGTGCCAAACCCTCGCACCTCGATGTTTTTCTGCTCTTTCAGCGCGTCCTTGATCGCATCCAGAAACGCATCCACCACGCGTGCGCAGTCTTTCTTGGAGATCGTCGGGCCGGCAGTCCGCGCTATTCGCGCGGTGACGTTCTCAACCAGATCGGCTTTCGTCATGGGCTCTTCAAGGAGGGCGACACGTGCCGCAAGAAGGCGCTGGCACGTGGAGTCGAACGACCGAACCTATGACCTTAGTGCTTATCAGTCAAGCGGTTGGCTCGTTTCGGTGCGACGCAGTTTGAGCGCGGTGACGAACTGATCGAACAGCGGGACCGCGTCGTGCGGTCCCGGGGCGGCCTCAGGATGGTACTGGACCGCGAAGATTGGGAGCGTCTTGTGGCGGAGCCCCTCCAGCGAACCATCGTTGAGGTTGAGGTGCGTTACTTCGAGATCAGGCGCACCTTCCACACCGTCTTTCGTACCGGCAACAGCGAATCCATGATTCTGCGAGGTGATAAGCACCTTGCCCGATTCCAGATCCATAACGGGGTGATTTCCCCCGCGATGCCCGTATGGCATTTTCACGGTGTGTCCGCCGAAGCTCAAACCCACGAGCTGATGCCCCAGGCAAATGCCAAATATCGGCATCTTTTCCTTGGCCAGCTCCTGAATCGTGCCCGGTGCATACGTGATCGCCGCTGGGTCGCCTGGACCGTTCGAGAGAAACACGCCGTCCGGCTTGTGAGCGAGAATTTCCGCCGACGTGGTGTTGGACGGCACCACCGTCACTCGTACGTCGTGCTCGTCAAACAGACGGAGAATATTGCGTTTGATGCCGTAGTCCACCGCGACCACGTGGTACGGCGCCTGTGCGCTCCCCCACGCGTACGGCTTCTCGGTCGAGACGATCGTAGCGAGGTCCAGCCCTTCCATGCTTGGACCGGCGTCCAGCGCGGCCAGCGCCTCCTTCGTCGGAGCATTGCCCAAACCAATGACCCCTTTCATCGAGCGCGTGGAACGCAGGTGTTTGGTGAGGCGGCGCGTGTCGACTTCAGTCAGCACAGGCACCTTGGCTGCAGCTAGCCATTCGGCCAACCCACCCGTCGCGCGCCAGTTCGAGTATGTGCGCGACAGCTCACGTACGACCACGCCCGACACGTACGGCCTGGATGATTCCGGGTCCTCGGTGTTGATGCCGTAGTTGCCGATTTGCGGCGCGGTCATCACCACGATTTGCCCATCGTACGACGGGTCGGTGAACACTTCCTGATACCCGGTCATGTTGGTCGTGAAGACCACTTCAGCGACCGTCGGTACCGTGGGTCCGGCAAGGCGTCCAAGAAAAAGGGTCCCGTCCTCGAGGAGGAGGAACCCTTCTGGCAGAAGTTCGCTCAACGGAGTGTTCGTGAGGTGACTACTTCTTCTTCGGCGGCGTGGTGGCCGGCGGAGTTGTGGCGGGCGGCGTTGCTGGTGCTTCGGCGGGCTTTCCGGCCGCGGCGCCTGGAGCGCTAAGCGGTGAGGCCGGAGCCGGGCCAGTTGGCGCGGCAGGTGCTGCGGCCGCCGGTGCCGTCAACTTGTCGAGCACCGATTTGGGCGCCGACGCGCGAGTTCCCATCACCTGCAGAATGAACGCCAAGCCGAGGAACGTGCCACCAAACCACCAGGACAGCGTCGTGAGCAGGTTTCCTGCCTGGCGCGTTCCCATCAGGGAGTCGCTGGACGAGCTGGCGCCTCCGAAATTTGCCGCGAGACCGCCACCCTTTCCGGCCTGCAAAAGAACAACGGCGATCAGCAGGATCGCATCGATGACAAGGAGTGTGAGCAGCAGTGTGTACATGAAAAAACGGGCTGACGGCGCGTGAAAGTGCTTCGAAAGTGCTAGTCGGGAGTCGGGGCGAAGCTATCTCAAAATTCGGCTTTGGCCCAGCATCGAAACATCACGGGAGGCAGGCTTTGAATCAAGTGAGCAGGTCGTAATCGGTGCTGAAATCGCGATTACGCTTCGATCACTTCACGGGTCCAAACAGCTCAAGCGAGGTCATCGAGAATTCCGGTTTCGTAACGTCAGGCTGCCAGGAAATCACGTCGCCAAATACCGAGGGAAACTCCGAGGCTCCCGTCCACCGTTCTACCATGCGACTCTTTTCGATCACGATCCAGACTTCCTGCACCCCGTGTGCGAGGTACGCGGGACGTTTCCGAAAACGGTCGCGCCGTGCCGTGGATTTGCTTTGGGTTTCAACCACCAGGACGGGAGGCGGCATGTCGCGCCACTCGGCGTCGCCGTAGTCCGGCGTTGCATAAATGGCAGCGTCCGGCTCAAGCCACGTGGTTTGGCTCATGTACACACCGCCGGGCGACAGAAACGTCCACCCCGTGTGCGCACGGCACCAGTTCGCCAGGTTTACAAACAGGCGCGCCGTTACGCGCTGGTGACCGGTGGACGGCATCGGGGTCACAAGCAGTTCCCCGTGCAGGATTTCGTAGCGATTGCCGTCGTTGGGCAATCGCTCGAGATCGCTGATCGTCCACACCTTTCGTACAGACTTCGATAACGAAATTGGCATAGCCATAGTGTCAGCTCGGCAAGGGCAAAGACGCAAGGGGTGAATATGCACTGATCATGCCGAATACTCTCCCGAACACCGTCACCGTTTTGTTGCCGCCACTATCACCAGAACGTAACCACCTCAGGTCCGCACAATACTGCTCCATCCATCCGGATCCATACTCGCACCACCCACCAACAAGCCATCAACATTTGGCGCGGCGAGCAACTCGGCTGCATTGCCACGATTCGCCGATCCGCCGTACAGAATTGGTATGCCTTCGCCGCCCTTCCGGCCCAGTCGTTCAACAAGGGCCGCGCGCAGCACCGCGTGAATGGCGCTTGCATCGTCGGGTGTGGCTGTTTTGCCCGTGCCAATTGCCCACACGGGTTCGTACGCGAGCATGATGCCCCCGACCTGCGCATCCTCGAGCCCTTCGGTGGCCACCTTGAGTTGACGCAGCACCACACTCTCGGTTGCACCGCCATCACGTTCGGCCAGCGTTTCACCTACACATAACATCACGACTAGATGCGCCTGCAAAACCATTTTGCATTTCGCGGCGGTTTGTGCGTCGGTTTCACCAAATACGTGGCGCCGTTCGGAATGTCCAACCAACACCACGCGCGCTCCGGCATCACGTGCAATTCCGGCTGAGTTTTCGCCGGTAAACGCACCTGATGCTTCGGTGTGAATGTTCTGCACGCCCAACCAGATGTCAGGGCGATCCTTGACCTGTTCGGCGACCGTTGAAAGTGTGAGGGCCGGTGGAAAGAAAATGATCGTGCGATCTTGCTGTCGCGCCGACTGCGCCAGAAAGCGCTGCATGAACGACCGTGCGTCGGTCGGACCATGATTCATCTTCCAGTTGGCGGCAAATACAGGCTTCACGAACATGGATGTTCTCAGTTGAGAGAATCGAGCGCAACGACGCCCGGGAGCGGTTTGCCTTCAAGAAATTCCAGCGATGCGCCACCGCCCGTGGAAACATGCGACATCTGATCTTCGAGTCCGGCTTCAGCGACAGCGGCCGCTGAATCACCGCCGCCGATAATTGTAGTTGCGCCCGCAGCGGTGGCTTTCGCCATGGCGTTGGCAATTGCGCGAGTGCCCGCGTCAAACGGCGGTTTTTCGAAGACACCCATCGGCCCGTTCCACAACACGGTTTTGGCAGACAACACCAGCTGCACAAATTCCGCGATCGATTTCGGTCCGATGTCGAACATGGCTTCGTTGGCGGGAATGTCTTTCGCATCAACCGCGTGCGCTTGATTGCCCGCATCCATCGACGGTGCAACGTTCGCGTCAACCGGAATGCGCAACTTTGCTCCCGCACGATTGAGCAAATCGGCCGCCATGTCGAGACGATCCGGCTCCACCAGCGACTTGCCGGTTTCGAAGCCCTTCGCGCGAAAAAACGTGCACGCCATCGCACCACCAATCAGCAGGTGATCGGTCTTGGGCAAGAGCGCTTCGACAACGTCAATTTTGCCCGAGATTTTTGATCCACCAAGAATGGCAACAAACGGTCGGGCCGGGTTGGCCAGCGCAGCACCCAGATACGCGAGTTCTTTTTCCATCAAGAGTCCCGCAACCGCTGGATGCAGAAATTTCGCAACTCCCGCGGTGCTCGAATGCGCGCGATGCGCCGCACCGAACGCGTCATTGACGTACAAGTCGCCCAACTCGGCAAATTGACGCGATAACGCATCGTCATTTTTTTCTTCGCCGGCGAGAAAGCGCGTGTTTTCGAGCAGCAGTGTTTCGCCAGTCTGCAACGCGTTCGTGGCCGCGACAACATCCGCGCCAACCGTTGTGTCCATGAAGGACACCCGGCGCGGTGCCATCAGATCTTTTAGGCGATTGGCCACCGGCACCAGCGAATATTTCGCTTCGGGTGCACCCTTCGGCCGACCGAAATGTGCGAGCAGCACAACCTTGGCGCCGCGATCGAGGAGCGAATAAATGGTCGGCAGCGCGGCGGTAATGCGCGTGTCATCGGTCACATGGCCGAGATCGTCGACCGGTACGTTGAAATCGACGCGGACTAGTGCGCGCTTGCCCTGCAACTCGGCGTCGCTCAGGTCGCGTATGGTGCGTGTGGTCATGTGAAATGCATTCGGAAATGCGTCGGTGACGCGGCGGGAAATATCGATGTCGGGCGATGACAGCTATATGCGTTCAAACACATCGTCGCTCCTCGCGATTGCGCACGAGCCTCGGCGAAAACTTGACCGAGGCTCGCGAACACTCTGCCGAGAAGGCCGCCTGCACGGGCGAGGGCCGAACGCGGTGCGATCGTGACGCTGAGCAGGTTCGGCGCAACGATCGCACTGCGAACTACATGCGCGCACCGATGTAGCGCACCAGGTCGACGCAACGAGAAGCGTATCCCATTTCGTTGTCGTACCAGCCTGAAATCTTGACCAGCGTGCCGTCAATGACCGCGGTGCTGAGCGAGTCGAGCGTGCAGGAGTTTGGATTGCCGATGTAATCGACCGACACCAGCGGCTCGTCGGAATAACCCAGAAACCCGTGCAACGATCCCGACTGGGTAGCCGCTTTGAACGCTGCGTTTACTTCTTCCTTCGTCACTTTGCGCTCAACGACGCAGGTCAGATCGGTGAACGAAACGTCTGGCGTTGGGACACGCACCGACATGCCGTCAATCTTGCCTTTCACTTCAGGAATCACGAGCGCCGTCGCTTTCGCCGCGCCCGTCGTGGTCGGAATCATCGACACGGCTGCTGCGCGCGCACGACGCAGATCCTTGTGCGGCAAGTCGAGAATGGACTGATCGTTCGTGTAGCTGTGAATGGTGACCATGCTGCCATGCACAAAGCCGAAGTTGTCGCGCACAACTTTCACCATCGGCGCGAGGCAATTGGTTGTGCAGGACGCGTTCGAGATGATGTTGTGTTTCGTCGAGTCGTATTTGTCGTGGTTCACACCCATCACCACCGTGATGTCTTCGTCGTTGGCGGGTGCGGAGATGATCACTTTCTTCGCGCCGGCGTCCCGATGTTTCTGCGCGTCAGCGGCCTTCGTGAAGCGACCCGTGGACTCAATCACGATATCCACCTTCAACTCCGCCCACGGCAGTTTTGCCGGATCCTTCTCGGCCAGAATCTTGATGCGATCGCCATTGATCGTGATACCATCGGCATCATGCGAAACGTCGCCCCCGAAGCGGCCGTGCACCGAGTCGTACTTGAACAGGTGCGCCAGCGTGTTTGTGTCCGTGAGGTCGTTCACCGCCACGAAATCGATATCGGCGATGCCCTGCATTTTCGCGGCGCGCATAACCTGACGCCCGATGCGGCCGAAGCCGTTGATGCCAACACGAAGTGCCATGCGAATTAATCCTGGTCGA
>JBDUBA010000066.1:0-2765 GCA_040004335.1 Gemmatimonas sp. | reverse complement strand
AGAACCAGCGAACCCAGGGCGAGGGTTGAGACGACGACGGTGATGGCGGACAGCAGAGTGTTCATCTACGTCGAAAAGTGATCGTGCCCGCCCCCTAATTCAACGCGCGACGGTGAATTAGGCTCGCAGAAACGGCCTACTCGCGTGAGCGGCAACCCAAAATGCGATGTGAATTCGTGCGCAATGCGCTCGGCATCGCCTTCGGAGAGCGCGACCAGCAATTCGTACTCCTCGCCGCCGGCCAGCGCCTGTTTGGCTGTCACCAGGGGAAACCGGGGGAGGTGTTCAGACTCGAGCACCACCGAGAGACCGTTGGCGGCGGCGAGATGTTCAGCTTCGGCGGCGAGACCGTCAGAAATGTCGATCATGGCGCGGGCACCGTGATGACCCAACCACTGCCCCTCGTCGAGACGAGCGATCGGAGCTACAAATCGGTCGATGGCCCAGGCCGGCGGTTTCTCACCGCGCTCGTATGCGGCCACTGCGGCCTGCGGGCCACCCAAGGTGCCCGTGACGTACAACGCGTCGCCCAGAGCTGCTCCAGAGCGTTTCACGGGCACGTTCGCGTGTCCGATCACCGTCAGCGTAAGCGAGAAATTCGCGCCTCGCGCGATGTTGCCGCCGACAATGTTTGCTCCAGCCGAGATGGCAACGTGCTTTATGCCAGACGCGATTTCGAGCAGTTGATCGCGCCACGCATCCGGCACGATGAGCGAGACAAGAATGGAGCTGGCGCGCGCGCCCATCGCGGCGAGATCGCTCAAGGCAGCAACGGTGGCCCGGGCGCCAACGTCGCGCGAAGAGAGCCAGCCCTTTCGAAAGTGCACGTCTTCGACCGTGGCGTCGGTGCTCACGACCAACTGCTGCCCCTGCGGCAGTGAGAGGATTGCTGCGTCGTCACCAATGCCATGCGCGACGGATCCCCAAAGATCGATCATTGCGCGAATGGAATCGAATTCCGCACCGGGACCAAGTGGCGTATTCGGATTCGTCACGACTCCGAATCGCTCCACACGCGTGGGAGACTCGCGAGTTGAACGGGCCATTTGTGCGGTACGGACGGCTGTACACTGAGCTCACGCCAGGCATCGGGCATCGCGCACATCACCTCGTGCAGCGTCACCCCGCGCACGGAGCCCGCCGTCTCCGTTGCGATTTCCGCAGCACGACCGTGCACCCACGCTGCGATCGCCGCCGCATCGGCCGCGCTGGCGCCCTGCGCAAGTAGTGTCCCGATCATTCCACTCAGCATATCGCCGCTGCCACCAGTGGCGAGCACCGGCGTGCCGCGCGGAATCACAATTGCTGACGGCACACCAGGTGCGAGTACAACGGTGGGCGTTCCCTTGAGCAGAATGGTGCAACCAGTTTGCGCAACAAGTTCGCGTGCCTGCTCAATTCGGTCCTCAAGGGTGTCGGCAACAGGTTTACCGATCAACCGTTCGAATTCACGGACGTGCGGCGTACACACCACTTCCCGGCCTTCGGCCAACAACGCGAGGCGATTGGCGTCCGACCCGATCAGCGTGAGCGCATCAGCGTCGATCGCGACCGGAAGTTTCGGATAGTCGGTGATCAACGTTTTCAACAGAGCGTTCAGTGATTTCTCAGACTCTCGGGTGCGGCCGAAACCCGGACCAATCACAACGGCGTGCATCCCGTCGAGCTGTGCCGATATGCGGTCGGTGTCAAACGCGCTTGCAATTGCCTGCGACACCGAAATCTGCAGCGGCAACACACTCGCCTGATTCACATGCGCATACACAAGTCCTGCGCCGGAACGAAGCGCCGCTTGTGAGGCCAATACAACTGCGCCTGCCATTCCCTCAGCACCACCCACAATCGCAAGTTTTCCGCGGGTGCCTTTATGTGCGTCCCAGGTAATTGCCGGCACGCGCGAGTGGAGCATCGCGGCGTCTGCCAACGTCCACGCGCCGTCCTCCTTCTCTGCAAATTCGCCCAAGCCGATGTCGAACACGATTACTTCGCCGCACTGATCCCGCTTCAGCAGATGCGCGCGCTTCATGGTGCCAAACGCGAGCGTGTAGTCGGCACGCAGGGCGTGAGCCGCTACATCACCAGTGGTTGCGTTGACACCCGTGGGTAAATCCAGCGCGAGCACCGTCCAGCCCGCACGACGATGCTGGTTGAACAGCTCGGTGATTTCGCGTTCCGGCGCTCGCAACGCTCCGTGCTGACCGGTTCCGAGCAACCCATCGACGAAGACGAAATGCACCTCTTCGGTTGTGGCGATGACGTCCGGAAATGGCGGTGCGGTTTTCTTCGCTTCGAGATAGAGATCGCGGGCTCGTTTTGCGTCAGGACTCTTGGGTTCGCCCGTTGCCGTCAACTTCACCCGAAAGGTGGTGTGGGTCATCAAGTGCGCTGCGACGACGTAAGCATCACCGCCGTTGTTGCCGCTTCCGGCCCATACAGATATTTCCGTCGCCCCAACGCTGGCCGTTATCATTCGGATAAATTCTGCCGCGGCAGTTCCGGCTGCGTGCATGAGTGCCCACGAGTCAATACCTGCAGCGATCGCATCAGCGTCTCGCGCAGATGCTTCCGCGGCGGTTGTTATTTGCATGACGCCATCCGTGCCCGCAGGCGTCTGTTGTGCAAGTGCTGCGCGGCGCGATTCAAACGCACGGCCGGCCGAGCGAACACCGTGCGCGATTGGCGCACGGGCGCGTTAAACGCTGGCCACACTCCACGGATATTCGCGTTCGAACGCCTTCTCGAAATCGAATACCTCGCTGAAATCA
>JBDUBA010000415.1:0-9269 GCA_040004335.1 Gemmatimonas sp. | reverse complement strand
CGATGGCCAATGCGCTGCGCAACGCGATCTGGGCGGTCGATCGTGATCAACCCGTGTGGAAAGTGCGATCACTGCAGTCCTTGATTGATCGCGATTTGAATCCCGCGAAATTCTCCATGCGCATCATTGGCGGATTTGCGCTGCTGGCGTTGTTGCTTGGTACCATCGGCGTTTATGGCGTGATGTCCTTCGCCGTACAACAGCGCTCCCGCGAAATGGGAATTCGTCTCGCACTGGGCGCTCGTGGCAATCAGGTTTTGAGTCTCATCATGCGCGGCGGAATGGAAGTGGTTGCCGTTGCAGTTGTGCTTGGTATAGGCGGCGCATTGGCGGCCGGGCAACTCGTGCAGTCTCAATTGTTTAGCGTTGGCGCGCGCGATCCTCTGACGTTGATTGGTGTTCCGCTGGTGCTCGGGACCGTGGCACTGCTCGCATGTTGGTGGCCGGCGCGTCGTGCGGCGCGGGTTGATCCGGCGGTCACATTACGGGGGGATTAACGGAAATTTTGTAATTAATGCGACTGGCGGCGACGATCGGCGCGACATACCGTTGAAGGAGATGTATTCCACGCGCCGACGCACTTCGCCGCTTCACCGATGGATCATGACCACCGCCGCTCTGTTTATTGCAGCGGCGCAGGTGATGATTGCCATTCTGCCGTGCGTCGATTTGCCGCGCGGCGCGGGCGAACGCATGAAGGTGGAAGTACCCACTTCGTCGGGACACTACGTGCACGACGAAGCCAGCTGTGCCACGTGTCAGGTGCAACACGGCATCGGGTTGCTCCAGCAGTTGCCGCCATTGGCGAGTTTTGTGTCATGGCGCGCCCAATCACATCGCAATGCATGGCAGCCGGTTGCATCGGCTGATCGCCTCCTTGTTAATAGCCGAGGCCCGCCGGTTTGAACTGAGTTTGTAGGTCGCAGCATCACAACTCAGTCTCAAACTCACAGGACACATGCGCCTCTTTTTCGGATGGTGCGCGGCGACTTTTGTCGTCGCCACCACATCCGCACAACCGGGCTATGCACAGCCCGTTTCGGCACCACCGCGCGCGCTGCAAACCGGCACCGCCGCTAGTTCTAAATCCCAACCCGGCACGCTGCAACTCTCGCGACGCGATGCGATTGCAGAGGCATTGCAACACAACGCCGCGCTCGACATCGCGTCAGAACAAACAGCCGGGGCACGGGCCCGTCGCGTTACGGCAACCTCGATTCCCGATCCTTCCGCAACCGCGGCGGTTGACGGAATCACGAATCCGTTGCGGTTCGGTGGCGCGCCGTCAAAACCAGTTGGAGTTGAGTTGGGAATTCCATTTCCCGACAAGTTCCGCCTGAATGCGCGCATTGGCACGGCCGATATTCGCGCCAGTGAACACAACTATCGATTGCAGCAACAGTCGATCGCGTTGCTGGCGTCCGCAGCGTACGACTCGCTACTGCTGGCGCGATTGCATCGATCGATTCTACTTGAGTCGCGCGATCTCACGGCGGACTTTCTCAAACGCACCGAAATTCGATTCACGGCGGGAACGGCGGCCAAACTTGATCAGATTCAGGCGCAGGTTACGGTTGCGCAGGCCGACAACGATCTCATTGCGAACGAACGCGATATTGCAAATGCGCAGGCGTCGCTCAATCGCATTCTTGGCCGAACAGTCAGTGCGGTCATTACGCCAACGGATTCCTTCGGCATTCCAGCACCGCTGCCCGATTCGTCATCGTTCGAACGGATGGCGCTTGCCAACCGGCCCGAGCTCGCAATCGTGCAGGAACAGCGCCTTGGTGCGAAAGCCGCAACGGGACTTGCAAAGGAATTCTGGTTGCCTGATGTAACGTTTGCGGTTGGACATGACTACGCGACACCCGGTGCGGCTCTCTTTACCACGGGGCTGGCATTTCCGCTGCCGGTGTTCTATTGGCAACATGCGAAAGGTGACATCGCGCAGGCGCGTCACTACGAGCTTGAACTGGCCGCGACTGAACGTGATACGCGCGCACAAGTGATTCAGGATGTGCGCATTGCGTACGCGAATGCGAGTACCAGCATACGACAGGCAATTTTTATTCGTGATCAACTCGTGCCGGCGGCGCGTGAGGCGTACCGCATTGCCTCTACGAGTTACGCGCTGGGTGGATCATCCGCGCTCGAAGTTCTGAATGCACGAAGCGCGCTGCTGACGGCACAAGGCCAGCTTGCCGACGCGCTCGCCGACGCCAATACCGCCCGCGCCGATTTCGAACGCGCCCTGGGCTCACCTGTTTCCAGCACCGGAGCAACCAACCGATGATCGTCACACTTACTCGCAAAATCGCGGGCATCGCGTTGCTCGCTGTGATTTGCGCAACAGCATTTGCCTGTGCCAAGGATCGTGCGGCCGCCGCTGCTGACTCCAGCTCGGTCGCAGCGAAAACCGGTGCCGCCGATGACTCAAGCGGCAAACGGTCGACATTCTCGCTCACGGCGGAACAACGCCAGCGCATTCATCTGGTCACTGAAGAGTCGGTCACGTTCCAGCCCATTGTTGATGCAACGGCCAGCGTAGCGTTCAACGGCGATCGCACGACGTCGGTGCTGTCTCCGGTCTCTGGGCCCGCGACGCGCATCGTTGGTTTACCGGGAATGGTGGTAACACGCGGCCAACCGCTCGCGTATGTGTCGTCGCCAGATTTTGCCGACGCGGTTGCGACATACCGCAAAGCCCAAACGGCGTACAAGAACGCGAAACGTATTGCCGATCGCGATTCGGCGTTGTTTCAAAACGACGCTCTCGCGCGCGGCGAACTTGAGCAGGCGCAATCGGATGCCGCCGCCGCTGAAGCCGATCTCGAAGCCGCCGTGCAAGATCTTCGCGCACTGGGCGTTGAAGAATCACAACTCTCGGCGAATAATCGCACGACCACCATGGAAGCCATCATTCGCGCTCCGCTGGCCGGCACGGTAGTCGAAAAGTTGATCTCCGAAGGGCAACTGCTGCAAGCCGGGTCGACGCCGTGTTTTACGGTCACCGATCTCAGTACGATGTGGGTGATGGCAAACGTTTTCGCGAACGATCTGCACGATGTTGCAGTTGGGCAAACTGTTCAGATTTTCGCGGGCGGCAGTGACACGCCGGTGAACGGCAAAGTTGATTACATCGCGTCGCTGGCCGACCCGGGAACGAATGCAGTGTCGGTGCGTATTATCGCGCCAAATCAAAATCAGTTGCTGCGTCGAGATCTGTTTGTGCGTGTTGAAATTCGTTCGAACGTGCAACATCACGGCTTGTTGGTGCCGGTCGCGTCCGTACTGCTGGACGAACAAAGCCTGCCGTTTGTATTCATCGCAAACAAGGCGGGTGGATACACGCGTCGTCGCATCACGCGCGGACATCGCGTGGGCGGTCAGTTCGAGGTGACATCGGGATTGGTGGCTGGTGACCAGGTTGTCGCCGAAGGCGCGCTCTTCATTCAGTTTGCGGAGAGCCAATGAGCGAGCCCATTCATCCCCCGGAAGACGGGCCGCCAACTATACCCGCGGCACGTCGCGGCGTTATCTACTCGCTGGTTGAAGCGCCGATGTCGCAACCGCTGTTGGTCGCGTTGTTGGTGGTGGCGCTGATTGCGGTTGGAATATTTTCGCTCAAACGTTTGCCCGTTGATGCGTATCCCGACGTGTCGCCGCCGCGCGTTGAACTCGTTACGCCGTGGCCTGGTCGTGCCGCCGAAGAAGTGGAGCGCCTCATCACGGTGCCTATTGAGACCGAGATGAACGGGTTGCCGAATCTCGTCGTGACGCGTTCGGTGTCGCTGTACGGTCTGTCGAATGTGCGGCTCACGTTTACCGACGGCACCGATCCGTATTTCGCGCGACAGCAGGTGAGTGAGCGACTGGCGTCGATTGGGTTGCCCGACGGTGTGAGCCCGGGCATGTCGGCCTTGTTTTCGCCTTCGGGGCTCATCTACCGCTATGTGTTGCAGAGCCCCGATCGCACACCAATGGAACTCAAGGTGCTGCAGGATTGGGTGCTCGACAAAGCGTACCGCTCGGTGCCCGGTGTGGCCGATCTTGGTTCGTTGGGTGGAGAAACGATGGAATATCAGGTGCTCATCGATCCCACCAAACTTGCCGCGACGGGGCTTGCCGTGCAGGACGTGGCCGACGCGCTTGGTGCCAACAACAGCAACGCCGGCGGGGGATTTATCTCAGAAGGCGGGCAGTTTTTTTACGTACGTGGTTTGGGGCGTGTGGTCACGCTCGAAGACATCGGCAACATCACACTCACGCTCAAGAACGGCACGCCCGTTCTCGTGAAGAATGTGGCGACGGTTGAAATTGGTCACGCACCGCGACTTGGACAGTTTGGGTATCGCGACCAGGATGATGCGGTGGAAGGTATCATCCTCATGCGGAGCGGTGAACAGGCGCAGAACGTGCTCAAACGTGTCGAAGCCAAAACTGCGGAACTCAACGATCACATTCTGCCGAAAGATGTAAAGATTGTTCCGTACTACGATCGCAGTGAGCTGGTGAAACTCACCACGCGTACGGTTGCCGAAAATTTGTTGGTAGGTAGTGTGCTGGTTGTCATCGTGCTCGTTTTTTTCCTTTACGACTTGCGTTCGGGATTAATTGTTGCGGTCACAGTTCCGCTGTCACTGTTAATCGCATTTATCTGCCTTGACATCAAGAACATTCCCGCCAATTTGTTGTCAATTGGCGCAATCGACTTTGGTATTCTGGTTGATGGCGCGGTGGTGATGGTGGAAAACATTCATCGACAGTTGGCGCGACGGCACGGCACGTCGTATAAAATTCGCGAGGTGATTCTGGATGCCGCGTCGGAAGTGAGCCGCCCAATTGTGTACGCGATTGCGGTAATCGTGGCAGGATTCCTGCCGATCTACGCATTGGCTGGCGCGTCAGGCAAGTTGTTCCGGCCGATGGCCGATACGACGATTTTTGCCCTGATCGGCGCGCTGGTCCTCACGATGACTGTGCTGCCCGTGTTGTGTGTGTGGGTGTTGAGGAAAGGCGTGGTTGAACGGCGCAACGTGTTGTTTGAGTGGATCAAAACGCGTTATGCCGTCGGACTTGATTGGGCCCTGGCGCATCGCACTGCCACGGTGGTGGTCTCGCTGCTGTTGTTTGCAGTTTCGCTGGGCATCGCGGCCACGCGCGGTGGCGAATTTATGCCCAAGCTGGACGAAGGCGCATTGTGGGTACGCGCGACCATGCCGTACACAATTTCGTTTGAAGAATCGTCGCGTATTACGCCACAGGTTCGAAAAATTCTGGAGTCGTTTCCGGAAGTTACGATTGTCGCATCGGAACACGGTCGCGACGACGAAGGCACCGATCCCACGGGGTTCTTCAATGCGGAATTTTATGTAGGACTAAAACCGTACGGTGAGTGGAACGGACAGTTCAAAAACAAGAACGAACTCATTGACGCGGTGCAGAAGAAGTTGGATGTGTTTCCAGGCATCACGTTCAATTATACACAACCCGCCGAAGACGCCGTTGACGAAGCCCTGACCGGACTCAAGTCGTCGTTGGACGTCAAGATTTTTGGTCCGGACCTCGCAACACTCGAGGCGAAAGGGCGTGCCATCAAGACCGCGATCGAGAAAGTACCCGGCATCAATCACGTAACGCTGGTGCAGGAACTTGGCCAACCAAGTCTTTCGATCGCAGTGAATCGCGAGAAGATGGCGCGTTACGGGCTAAGCACACAGGCGATCAACAGCGTCGTGGAATCGGCCGTGGGTGGTGTTGCGGCCACGCAGGTTGTGCAGGGAGAACAAACTTTCGATCTCGTGGTACGCGTACAACCACAATATCGTGGAACGCCGGAGCAGATCGGCAACATTTTGATCGCGACGCCGGATGGAAAACAGATCCCGCTGCGTGAGGTCACGGACATCACTATCGCGAATGGTGCCGCGTTTATTTACCGTCAGGACAATTCGCGATACATCGGCGTGCAATATTCGGTCGAAGGGCGTGATCTGGCAAGCGCCGTTGCCGAGGCACGCGCCGCGGCAGCGAAGGCTGTGCCGTTGCCCTCCGGATATTCCATCGCATGGGGCGGTGAGTTTGAGGAATACACGGCCTCGCGCGCGCAAATGGCGATCGTCTTGCCGATCACGATCACCCTCATCTTCGCGATTCTGTTCGTCTTGTATCACAACTTCAAATTCCCGCTCATTACTGTGGGTGGCGTGATACTCAGTGCACCGTTGGGCGGACTGCTGGCAATGCTGATTACCAACACGCCGTTTTCGGTGTCGTCGATGATCGGATTTCTGGCGCTATTTGGTGTCTCCGTGCAAACCGCGGTTGTCTACATCTCTTCCGCCAACGAACTCCGCTTGAACGGATCAACCATCAACGACGCGGCGCGCACTGCGGCGTTGTTGCGACTGCGCCCAATCATGATGACCGCGCTGGTGGCGGCCCTCGGACTTCTCCCCGCCGCGTTGTCTACGGGAGTTGGTTCGGACACGCAGAAACCGTTCGCGCTGGTGATTGTGGGCGGACTGTTTTCGCGACTGCTGATCAGCGTGTACTTGATGCCGGTCTTGTATGCCTCGGCGGCGCGTGTGGGCGACCACCTCGAAGTGTAGCACTCGACTTTGGCGGACTTTTCTTGGCGGACTATTCCTGGCGGACTCTTAGCGTGGTCGCGACTTCTTGTTCGGGCGCGACCACTGCTAACTGACTAACTGCCTTTGGACTTTTGACGGACTTTCAACACGACTTTGCGGACAGTTCCGGCGCCGTGGTGAATGGCGGAGCGGGTACACTCTAGTTTTCATTTTTTGATTCAACTAATCATCTGAATTCGTTTCGCGGTATACCTGCAGCTAATCCTAAAAAAGAACGGAGGCACCGGTGGCGTTCGCCGCCAAAGTGCCTCCGCTCCGAAAAATGTCCGTCAAGTCGTTTTGAAAGTCCGAAAAAAGTCCAGAGGCAGTTAGTCAGTTAAGAAATCCTGCACGCCTCAAACAAGGTCGCAACCAACCTCCCTCCTGTGCATTATGTCGGCGCGCGCAACCGCACTCGCGCCAAATGCAGTCCGCTCGCGTCGCGTATGGCGAGATACACGATGTTGCCCGCACCGAAACTCACCAGCTGATACCCAGCCGGAATCTGAATGCGATCGGACAGCACACCAGCCGAGTTGACGATGTCGTAAATAGTCCCACCAGGCATCGGTTTCATCTGCTGCGTGCGAATCCACAAATTGCCATCCGCATCGGCGCGCACTGACGATTGAGCAATGGGTGGTTTGTAGTCCGGCATCTCCGAGACCGGAATGAGCGTTGGTTTGCGATACGTCGGTGGCGGTGGAATGTACCCACCACTGCCATACCAACCGGCGTAGTTGTTTGGCACGCAGCGCGGCGCGGCTGATGTGCCTGGCGCCGGTGGTCCGGTTGGTAGTCCTGTTGGTGGTGTGACCGGCGCCGCTCCAGGAAGCGCTGGCGGACACGCGTAAATGTAGGTCGCCGGATATTTAATTCCGTTTGGAAGAATCCAATCCTGCGGGAGCCCACTCGGAACGTCCAACCCGGGCTCGGGCTTGAACGTTGTCGGATACGGCTTGTTGAGCAGGTTCGACCAGACAATCATCTCGAGCAAGAAGCCCTGTTGCGCCTGGCGCGTCTGCGTTGTTATCAACGAATCGATGAATTTCTGTTTCTGCTCATCATCCATCCGCACCCACGGAAACGCCAACTTTTCGGACGACGTTGTTGTTCCGTCCCCCTGCAAATAGTCAACGCGGAAGTCGCGCCCGCGAACAAACGCCACCTTTCCGTCGGACGTGACCGCCCATTCATCAACCAGGGGCAACGGCGACTGCGCATACCGTGTATTCCAACCGTATTCGCTGCGCGTCATTTGCATGATTTGACGCGGAATCCGGATGGCGCCGAGAGTATCGAGCTTTCGCGTGTCGAGGTGGATGCCGACGATAAACGCCGAGTCGGGTTGTGGCGGGTAGATTGGCATGTCGCCGCTCATTCGGAACGGCACCGAAGTTTGCGCGGCAATGCGATACACCAGACGGCCCTGCGCATCGATGCTCGCGACGCCGTTACCGGACTGCGAGATGTAGGACGCATCCTGCGCGCGCGGGACCGAGCGAGTACGCACAATTTTTCCGTCAAGGTCGATCACCAACATCGCGTACGTTCCCGGATCGACAAAAAACGTGGTGTCGCCTTTTGCCGCGATGAGCGAGCCGGCGCGCGTTCCGTACGCGTTTTCAACGTCGGTGAGTGAATCGAGCACCACCTTGATCACTTTGAGCGAACTGTCCATCAACAACAAACGCCGACGTTGCCCGTCGTTCAGCAGCAAGTTGCCGTTAGACAAATGACGTACGGTGCTGATGCCGGCTAGAGGCTCGGTTGATACCGCGGACGCCGTTTCAATGCGACGAATGGGCGGTCCAACAAGCGGTACCGGAACCGCGCCGTTGTTCTGGGCTGCGGCTGGTGAACCGCCAGGTTGCGCGCCGTTCGCCGCGGAGGCACCTGGTTGTGAACCATTTGGTGCCACCGTTGGAGCCGGGGCCGGCGGTGGGAGCGGTGGCCGAACGGAGATCTGCGCGCTCGTGAGTACTGGCGTTGCGAGGCACGCTGCGATCGTCAGCAACAATGTGTGTGTTCTCATGTGATTTCGCATCAGCCGCCCACGTTGAAACCAACGGTTCCGCCAAACGGAACGTACATGCCGTTTCCGTTTCGCATTGCGCGCAAATATTGCGGATCGAGCATGTTGTTTATCGACTGCGGAAGTTTGCGCCTCTGCGCGTCCGTCAGCAGTTCGCGCAACGCATTGACCACAGAAATCATGAAGTCAATTTGGTCGTGACGCGCCAGCAGATACCGATCGTATTCAACGCCCAGCTTGTAGTTGGAATCGAGCGCCGCAAACCGGCGGGCCACCGGCGTCCACAACGAATCCGTGCGGTACGCATACCGACGATTCATGCTTGCAATACTATCCGCCTGCACCGACGTGAGCCGCAGCGAATCCTGCGAGCGCAGGATCGTGGTCATCGGGTTGGAAATGCCACTCGCTCCCATCGAACGATAGCCGAATTCAGACTCACGGCGATCGGCCTGTTTCATCGCAAAGCCAAACTGCTGCGACAACATCTGGCGCTCGCGCGTTGGCCCGAGATCCACCTTGAACGTGATACTCATCGACACCGGCGAACGCTGCACAAGGAACTGCGGATTGGTCGCGCCAAATCGCTGGTTCACTTCGTA
>JBDUBA010000192.1:0-2790 GCA_040004335.1 Gemmatimonas sp. | reverse complement strand
GGTCAACGGACCGGGTCAACGGACCGGGTCAACGGACCGGGTGAACGGACCGGGTCAACGGACCGGGTCAACGGACCGGGTCAACGGACCGGGTCCATCGGGGTCTGAAACCGCGCGCAATCAGCGCCCGTACTACCGTGACGGATGTATATATCCACGACGGATGTACGAACCTCCAGGAAAAATGGCAAAAAAATCCCCCGAAGCTCTCCTGCCCCTCACCCCGGCCGTCCTCCACATCCTGCTTGTGCTGGCCGACGGCGAACGCCACGGCTACGCCATCGCCCAGGAAGTCGAATCCATCAGTGACGGCCAAGTGCGGATGGGACCGGGCACCCTCTACGGCTCGATCCTCCGCATGACCGAATCGGAACTCATCGAGGAAGTCATGACACGCCGGCGGGACGACGGCGAAGAGCGCCGTCGCTACTACCAATTGACGACATTCGGCAAACGCGTGCTCTCGCTCGAACTGGGTCGCCTCACCGCGGTCATCAATGTCGCACGACGCAAACAGTTGCTCAGCACACCCCTCGCCGGGGAATCCGCATGAGTGATCATCCGCGGCCCACGCGACTCTCGCGATTGCTCGCGCGCTGTTATCCGCGCGAACTCCGAGATCAGTACGCCGACGATATCGCGCGATTCATCGACGACGCGCGACTCGATCCGCGCAATCGAAGCAATCCATTCAGCGGAATTTCCGTTGCCGGCAGTCTCACGAAAGACGCGCTGCTGAGCCTCCTCGCATCACTCAGAAACGACGCGCCGAGACCCATTCGAACAAGCGACGCACACCAGTCCCTCATCAAACAGTTCCGGAGCTTCAGCATGGAAACCTTGTGGCAGGATGTACGATATGCGGTGCGCGGATTCATCCGTCGCCCGGGATTCACCGCGGTCGCGCTCATCACGCTCACACTCGGCATTGGCGGCAACAGCGCAATCTTTACGCTCGTGAATGCCGTGCTGTTACAGTCGCTGCCATACCCTGCACCCGGTGAGCTCGTGAATATCTGGGGCGCGAGCGACAAATCGAAACAGCTGTTGATTTCGATTCCCGACTTCGAAGATCTGCGCACACGCAGCCATACATTTTCGGACATGGGAATTGCGCGCACTCAGAGTGTGAATCTCACAGGTAGCGATCGGCCCGATCGCGTTGTCGGCAACTTCGTCACCGCGCCGTCGCTCCGCATGCTTGCTCCAAAGATGGCGCTTGGCCGGATGTTCACCGACGAAGAAACTTTGATTGGCGCGGGGCAACCTGTCGCTGTGATTACCTACGACACCTGGCAGTCGCGATACGGCGGTCGGAACGACATGCTTGGCCAAACGTTGGTGCTGAACGGTCGGCCGCACGCGGTCATTGGTGTAACCGCGCAAGGATTTCGCGATCCACTCTATTGCGACATCTGGTTGCCAATCACTTCTGCTCCCAGTCGTGGATGGTTTGCGCGGGCCAATCAAAGTGTGTGGGCAATAGGAAGGCTCAAGCCGGGCGTTACACTCGCGGACGGACAGCGTGATCTCGCAACAATTGCCGCGCAAATGATGGTCGAGCAGAAACTTCCAAACTCGAAAGCCACCGTGAGCGTTATCGATTTGCGCGAAGGAATGGTGGGAGGTTTTCGGTCCACCCTGATCATTCTGTTTGGTGCGGTCGCGGCCGTGTTGCTGATCGTGTGCGTCAACATTGCGAATCTTCAATTGGTGCGGGCCTCCACTCGTCAGCGCGAGATGTCGGTTCGTGCGGCACTGGGTGCAAATCGTGCACGACTCATTTCGCAAACGTTGACCGAAAGCCTGATGCTGTCGCTGATTGGCGGCGTGTTGGGCATTGGCGCGGGTCAACTCGCCGTAAAACTGTTGGTGACCATCATGCCAACCAACATTCCACTCATTGCGCCGCTTGCTCCGGATGGAAGCGTCATCGCGTTTACGATGGGAATGGCACTGCTCACGGGGCTGATGTTCGGATTGCCGGCGGCGTTCTCCGGAACGCGATCCAACCTGCAAGGCGCGTTGCGCGTGCGTAACGAACAAACCTCCACGCGTCGTTTCAATGCGCGCAACATTCTGGTGGTCTCCGAACTCGCGTTGTGTATTGTGTTGCTCACCGTAGCAGGGCTGTTCACGCGTTCCTTACAGCAATTGCAAAACGTGAACGCTGGATACGTTGGTGAACACGTGTTGACTGCGGAATTCCGTTTACCGGCAGTCAAGTACGATGACAGTCTCAAGGTACGTCAATTCATGACGTCGGTACTGGAAAAACTCCGCAGTACGCCGGGTGTGCTGCAAGCATCGTTGGTGGATGCCGTGCCATTGAGCGGCAACTTCGGCACGGCTCCATACGTCGCGCAAGGCCAACCAGAACCAGCACCCGGCACGGCACCGATGGCGGGATTCACTTCCGTTAGCGATCAGTACTTCAAGACGTTGCAGATTCCATTGTTAGCCGGACGCGACTTCGATGATCATGATCGAATGGGTACCGAACCCGTCATTGTAGTAAACAAGGTGTTTGCCGACGACGCGTGGCCCGGTGAAAACGCACTCGGTAAAACAGTGCGGCTGCAGGTCAATCCAGATTTGACCGTCCGGGTTATCGGGGTAGTGGGCGCAATCAAACAGATGACGCTGTCCGAAAAACCCCAGCCGCAAATCTTTGCGTCGAAGGATCAGAACACTGGCATTTTTACAAGTGTCGCGCTCCGGACGGCGGGTGATCCTGATGCGATGGCCAACGCGCTGCTTGGCGAAGGTACGCATCACCCATCGTTGCTC
>JBDUBA010000029.1:0-9344 GCA_040004335.1 Gemmatimonas sp. | reverse complement strand
ATTGCTGCCTCGTCAGATGAATGCTATTGTTTCCGCGCCTCCCCGTTTTGCGGGATCTCGCCTGCCGATGGTGATCATTGCCCAACGTTGGACTGCTGTTCGAATTTTGTGCGTTCTGGACCATGCTTCTGGCGCCGCAGCCAGAGCCACGGCAGAAACAGCTCACGCCCATTGGTTTGCGGAGCTCGGCACACATCAATGCGCCCGCTGCGGATTCCGTGGCCGCTCATTCCCTGCTGGTGTTGCGTATCAGTGAGTTCCAGATCGCTTGGCAAGAAGCATGGGAACGCTCAGAAATGGAACGATGGCCGCAACAGTCGGCAACACTGCAACAAAGGCGGAAGCTTCTTGCGCATTGTCATCCGGACAACTCTCCTGATAACTCGCCCGTTCCGTCAAAGAGCGCACGCGATTCAATTCGAAAAGTACGGATTGCCAACAACATTCTGCAGAGCCACGACTCGTGGTATGCAGTGTGCCCGACCTGGCTGCTCGATAGCTCGCAACTTGCCCCGGACGGTTCTGCGGGTCTCGATGGAGAGTTGTCAGCCGAGGAGAGGCCGCGTATTTCGGAATTGCGACAGAAACTGATTCAGCAACTTGATGATGTTGCACGACAGTATCCACGTGACGGATTTCTGCCCGCGATTCTGCTGCGATTCAAGCTCGACCAGCGCGACACTGATGGCGCGATGCAAACCGTGCAGCAGTGCGGCGCGGACAAGTGGTGGTGTCAGGCGCTCCTGGGCTATTTGCAGCATCGGCTTGGGCAGCGTGCGGAAGCAGAAAAAACTTTCTTGCAGATGACTGAAAGTTTATCTTCGCAGCAACGCTGCAAATGGGATGAGATTTCTGTTTTTGCCAACGGCGATGGCGCGAAAGCTTACCAGGCCCGGTCCTGCGCAGAACAGGCCACGCTTAATGAAACGTTCTGGTGGCTGACCGATCCATTGTACCGCGTTGCTGGTAATGAACGCTTCGTCGATCACCAGGCACGTCGCGTTGAGATGTCGATAAGGGAGTTGCTCGCGCAGGATGAGCGACACTCGTGGGCCGACGACTTGAGCGGCGGGGCATTACAGATGCTCATGTTGCGATACGGAATGCCTGCGCTCTCTCAATGGGCGACCGATTCAACCGACATAGGACACAACCTATATCTGACGCAGCGCGATTCTCCAGAAAATTTTCCGTACACCACGTTCGAGTACGCAACGAACCGCGTGCACACTGCGCCACAATGGTCAACGACGCTTTCGCCGTTTACCGCAACAATTAATAGCTGGGACATTTCGGAATTCGATTCGACATCGGGCAAACTCGATGACAAGTGGTGGCCTGCAGAACATTTCACGCCGCTTCGCCCGCTGGTCCAGTTTCGTGACGGACAGATTGCGCTGTTCCGCCGACAGTCCAGGAGTCTGTTGGCGGCCGCAGCGGACACGCGCCATCCCGCGATTGCTGACGGTCAACAGTTTGATGTGCTGATGTTGCGCAGCACGAAACCGAACGCCTTGGATTCAATGGCGCATAAGCTACTCGGCGCGAACCAGACGCTGGCGATGCGGTCAATCGTGCCGCAAGCGCCCGCTATTGTTTCCATCGAGGCGCAGGGAATTCGCGGTACGGAAATGGATGCACGTTTGCGCTTTGGTGTTGTCCCCCCGCCGCCGCTCGATTCGATGAAGGCCGGCGAACTCACAATGTCCGACATCGCTTTCATCGATATCAGGAGCGACTCAGTCACGATCAACAGGCCGAATGAAACGCTGCTCGACCACATGATGGGCTCGCTGCATTTTGACAAAACCAATCGTCGTGTCGGATTGTACTGGGAGAGTTATGGTGCGTCCGCGAGTGAAGAGATCTCGGTGAGTGTTCGTATCGGAACCATCGTGAACGTGGGCACCCTGCAACGTATCCGTATTGCGCTGCGCGTCTCTGACGACCCGCGACGTTCAATTTCGCAAACGTGGCGTGAGCCGGACGAAAACCGTGGCACGCGAACCTTGGCCGGCTCGATTCCAACACAACAGCGCACGTTGAGTCTCAACTTGTCGCAATTGGATCCCGGCGAGTACGCGCTCGAGATAACCTTGCAACGCCCGAATGGAAAAGTCGCTTCCACGATGCGGCGTTTCGTGATCGATCAATGAGACGTTTTCATTTTGTTTGCACATTTGTGCTGGCGCTGTTCGTGAACGTGAGTAGCGGCCCAGTTGCGAGTGCGCAGACGACGGAATTTGAACGGCAGGCGCTGGCCGAACGCCGGCGGCTGGCTGAGGAGTTGCGACAAGCCATGGATCGACGGACGCCATTGCTGCCACCAGCGCCCATGTCGGCCGCTCAGCAGGCGAAAAATCTGGGAGCGACTGATGGCACAACCACGTTTGCCTCGCGCAATACGATTCGCCTCACGAAGAATCGCGCCTACTTCAACGTGGTATTTCCCTTTGTGCCAACACCGCTCGCAAAAGGTGATCGCTCCGGTTACTACGTGTGGCGGTGGACCATTGACGGGATCGTCCCGTTCAGCCTCGTGCTCGCGGCCGATTCTGCGAGCGGAAATGGCGATATCGACCAGATTCTTAAAACGAGTCGCGTCCGCCGATGCGCGAACGTTCGCGAAACATCAGCGCAAGCGTGCACCGATTCCGTCGGAGCAGTGGTGCAGCAACGGTGGGACTCATTTCGCATTGAGGTCAAGGACACTGCCATTTTCAATCTCATTCGTCGGACGCGACCGCAAGTGGCGCGGCTGATCATTTACGAACCGACTGGCCGAGCGCATTCGTGGGCGGTGAAAATGGATTACAAGGAGTTGCCGTTGTTGATCAAGCGGAAGTAGCGGTGGGGGCGCTTCTCTTATTCGACGTCGATCAATCGGCAACCGTGACATACGACGCTGACGGCATTGAGAACAGTGGGAACATGGAGGCCAGTCACCGGCATAAGAACAAACGCTCGCTCGCTTTGGTTGGATGCTTCAGCTTTGGCTCCGATCGGCTCACAGCTGACCATCTCAGGCATACCCTCGAAGGCTGACTCAGCACTTGTCCAACTCCGACGATTTCAAACTCACTCCGCACAAGAACGACCACCTCCTGAAACTTGAGGGATGGCGCAAGAATGTTGGCCCACTGGTGGCACTCGATTTGGCGGCTCCGTCCCTCGAGGTCAACGCCGCTCACGACAACAGTCTGGTCGTACTGAGTTGGAACGTATGGATCGGCCACGGCCGGTTGCTCGAACTTGTCACGCGGATACGTCGTGGCGACTTCGCCGAGCAGGGCGCCGACGCTGACTTGCCGCTCGTGGTGCTGGTGCAGGAGGCATACCGACAAAACCCGGGAATGGCAGCCGGCCTCAAAAGGCACGCCGGGGGTTTACGCCGCTCCCGGTCAGGCCAAACCCGCGAGGACATCGTCGAGACCGCAAACGCACTCGGCATGAATCTCCGGTACGCTCCGTCAATGCGGAACAGCGTCACGCCGAGTGATCGTGGGAACGCCATTCTGTCGACGTTGCCACTGCAAGAAACCGAGGCCGTTGAACTTCCACACCTGTTGCAGCGTCGTGTGGCCGTGATGGCGAGTGTGCGCGTTGGTGGAAATCGCGTGAGCGTGGTAAGTGGTCATCTCGATCCGCGGGGTCCGCTCAGTCACCGAGTGCTTGGCGCACGAGGACGCGGGTTGCAGGCGCAACATTTGATCGAGGCATTGGTGCAGGACACAGTTATTCTCGGCGCCGACCTCAACATCGTAGCCGGCCGGCGTGAAGCCAGCTGGCGTTTGCTGCGCGAGGCCGAATTTCGCATGGGGGTCCCAGAGGTGCTTCCACGCTGGCGCCACACATTCCACGGTCTGCCGCACCTTCTTATTGATTATGTGCTCGTGCGTGATCGCATCGGCGTCGTCGCTCGTGCGTCCGTGCACCGGTTGGATGAGCGGCCGCAGGACCGGGGCAAGTACGTGTTCGGGAGCGATCATCATCCGTTGCTGTCGCGGATCGACTTCGCGCCGACGTTCGTGGCTTCATCGTCATCGAAGGATGGCACTCCATGAGCAACTGGATCGGATTCGGAGCGGACGTGCCTTGGTGGGCATGGACCTTGTTGACCGTTGGAATTATCGCGCTGATCGGCGTCATTGGCGCACTCTTTCTGCCCGATTGGCCGAGCGGTGATTACGAGTCCGGGTTCGATGCGGACCCGGGTTCGGAAAAATTTGTTGAGTGGACCGGGGCGTTCCTGAACGTGCCCATTTACCAGGGTGGGACCGTCGAACTGCTGCAGAATGGCGACAAGTTTTATCCGTCCATGCTCGAGGCCATTCGGGGTGCGAAGGACAGCGTCAATTTCGAAGTCTACATTTTCGAACCTGACGAAATTGGACGGCAATTCATGGATGCATTCATCGAGCGCGCACGCGCCGGCGTCGAAACTCGGGTGTTGCTCGATGGTTTCGGTGCGATAAAAATGAAGAAGCGGCATCGCGACGAACTGCGGGCCGCTGGTGTGAGGTTGACGCGGTTTCGTCCGTTCTCATTCAAGAGTCTTGTGCGCTTTTACAAACGCACGCATCGGCGCGCAATTGTCATCGATGGCACCGTGGCGTACACTGGTGGTGCGGCGGTGAGTGTGAAGTGGAAGGGCAACGTCAGCAACGATCATGAGTGGCGTGATAGCATGACACGCGTGACAGGGCAGCTGGTTGGCGGTATCCAGTCGGCGTTCGCGAGCAACTGGGTGTACTGCACAGGCGAGGTGCTGGCCGGAGAGCGCTTTTTCCCGAAGGTGGCGAGCAGCGCGGGCCCGTGCAGTTTGTCAGTAGTGAGTTCGCCCAGTGATGCGGCGCAACCGATTCGCTTGCTGTTCTGGTTGAGTTTCATCAATGCGCGACATCGGCTTTGGATTTGCAGTTCGTACTTCATTCCCGACGCGCGGTTACGCAAAGCGGTGATGGATCGCGCGAAAGCGGGTGTTGATGTGCGCGTGCTCGTGCCGGGGAATCACACAGATGCGGTGCCGGTGCAAGCGGCGGGACGCGGTTATTACGAAGTGTTGCTGACTGCGGGCGTCAGAATTTTCGAGTATCAACCCGCGATGATGCACGCGAAGAGTGTGGTGGTGGATGGTGCGTGGTCGGTGGTTGGTTCGGCAAATCTCGATGAACGCAGCATGGAATTGAATGAGGAGAATATTGTGGGCATTGGAGACAAGGAATTTGCGGCGGCAATTGAGAAAGGATTGGCGGAGGACATGTCTCGCGCGAACGAAGTGCACCTGGAGGAGTGGAAAAAGCGTCCCTGGCGGAAAAGGGTGTTTGAAGAGATTTGTACGGGGTTGATTGAGCAGTATTGATCCGCGCGATGTCGTAGTTTCCATCAATGCGATTTCTCCTCCTGCGTCCCGTTGAACCCGTCGTCCTCACCGCAGGGCGCGTGGCGTGGCGGGGTTTCGGGTGCGGAAGGTGCAGGGAAAGCAGGTCAATAAGTATGCGATGGCGATGGTGGCGTTGTTGGTGGATGGGTTGCGGTATGGAGCGCGGGTCCAGAAGTGAGTCAACACAAATCGACGACGCCCACAGTTCCTGTTGCTCATTAGGAAAATCACATTTCGCATGCAACGCATTCTCATAATTGGTTCGTCAGGCGCCGGAAAATCGACACTGTCGCGCGCACTTGGCGTCGCGACCGGAATTCCTGTCATTCATCTCGATGCGCAGTTCTGGCAACCCGGTTGGCAGGAAACGCCACGCGAAATGTGGACGGCTCGGGTAGCTGAGTTGCTTGAGACGGAACGCTGGATCATGGATGGCAACTATGGCGGCACGCTCCCGATGCGTGTACAGGCGGCCGACACAGTTGTGTTGATCGCGTTGTCTAAATGGCTGTGCCTCGCACGCGTTTTGCGGCGAAGCATTGGTGGATATGGCAAAGTTCGCCCGGACTTGAACGCGGGATGTCCTGAACAATTGCCGGATTGGAAGTTTCTGCGGTGGATCTGGGCGTACGAGCGCGAGAAACTGCCTGAAATACTGCGCATGCTCCACGCTGAGGAGGGACGACGAAAAGTCATCGTTCTCAAATCGCGGCGCGAGGTGAGTGATTTCCTGGCGACGTTCGAGAAGCCGTAAGTCACGCGCGACGACGTAGTTTCCATCAATGCGCTTCCTCCTGCTTCGCCTCGTTTTACCCATCGCGATCATCCTGGCCGTATGGATCTTCTTCGGTCCATCAACCTCGGCTTTGCTCGATCGCGTCTTCACCGTGAAGTTGCGGACCACTCCGCTTGGCGCGATGTCCATCGACGAGCGCGATCTGACGTTCGCCGGTCGGCGTTGGTTGTTAGCCAAGGACGGCGTGGTCACAAAGAACGATCGCGGCGAAGTGACGCTCACGTCCGGCGGCCGCACGTTCACATTGGCGGCCATTGATAGCGGCTACGATGGAAAACCGGGTGCGTATTATCTCTTTCATCCGGCGAGTGAAGACACCCTAGTCTACACGACGTGGCGCAGTTGGCTCGCGTGGCCGTTGCTCGATCGATTCAGCATTATGGGCGTCGCGCGTCCAACATGGCAGCGGCATCTCTATCACCGGCTGCATTGGCGCAAACCATCCGGTGCGACGCTCGACATCGAGTGGCGCGATGAGCAGCAGTTTTATGTGAAGTCGGGATGGACTGACATGTTTCTTGAGAGTCCGCCGACGGCGGTGATTGGGGCGGTACACGACTGAGCAAACGTGTTGTTGCTCAACGCGTGCGGATGGCTCGGCAATTGTTTCAAGTTCGCTGGTGATGGCGCTGATTCTGGCGGACGGTTTCACTTTTCAAACCTTTAGCCGTCATTCAGCGTCCGATCACGTGGCATGACAAGCGACGCGGTTGACTCTCTGCAGGAAATCGTACGCCGTTGGTCGGGCGGGAGCGTCACTCGCATTCGCGTTGGCGGCCAGATCGCGGTGCCGGCGCACGCACACGAGCAGCAACATTTGTGCGTTGTGGTGGCAGGTGCATTTGAGGAACGGTCTATCACGCCAACGCTCTGCGAAAGCGGCAGTACGCGCCTGTCGCCCGCCAACGACCTGCTCGAAATGGAAATTTTGGATGCGCCCTTTGAATGCATTGTTATCGAAATGTCCGCCACGTTACGCGGCAATTCTGCACGCTCCGACGCCACGCTGTTCGCACGCACGTATGGCAACAGCAACGCCATGCTTGCAAAAGCGAAAGAACTCTCCGCTGTGATGGATCGCAGCGACGCGTTAGCTCGATTGACCGCACACCAATTGTCCGCAGAATTGATTGCCGCAAGTCTTCGGTCGGCCTCGCACGCTGATGAGAGTAGCGTGCCGTCGTGGCTTGTGGACGTGCGCCTCACGCTCGATCGCGAATATCAACAACCAATTCAACTGCGACGGCTCGCGTCGCTGGCCGGCGTACATCCTGTTCATGTTTCGCGCGCCTTCCGCACGCACTTTGGCCGCACACTCAGTCAATACGCGATGGAACAACGACTCTCAGCCGCCATTCGACAACTTGGCGCGCACGACAGGTCTATCTCATGTATCGCGGCCGATTGCGGGTTTTCCGATCACGCACACTTAACACGCGAAATGCGAGCATGGGTGGGTTATACGCCCAGCGCGCTTCGCGGCCTACGCTCCAACCATGAGAACACCGTGGCCCAAAGATCATCTGCGTAATACGGCAAACGACGTTTGTTGGGCCCGCGCATGACAAAAATTCCGTGATTGCCAAAGGGAAATACGCGCACCGTAATTGGATTTCCCTGCGCGACGAGCGAATCGAGTTTCTGCACGCTCTTTGCGACAGGAATGGAGTTGTCCCAGCTGCCGTACACCCATAACGTAGGCACGTGCATCGCGCGCAATGATGTATCAGGTTCATACCCGGACGAGCGTGTTGCCTGCGCAATCGCGTTGATCGAATCGAAGGGTATCGGCGGTGGTTTCCATCCAAAGTGATCGCCTGCTTCGCCACTCAAATGGCTGAAACGATCTTCTTCACCGGTAGAAACTGCTGGCCCCGACATGATGACGGCAAATGAAACAGTTGGCGCTTGTGGCAGGACAAGAGGAATGACCCATCCCGCCTGACTCACGCCAAATAAACCAGTACGCGTTGCATCAACATCGGTACGCGATTTCAGAAACTGCGCGCCGGCCGCAATGTCGCCAGCAAGTGTGGCAAGCATCGACGCGCTCACTTCTTTCACAAAGACGCCGCCTGATTCACCAAGTCCGCGACGATCGGGCAATAACACAACATATCCCTGCTTTACAAAACGCTCGGCGAACCCGTGATAGCGTGATCGCAATGTTGCTTCCGAGCCATGTACGAAAACGATGGTCGGAAATGGACCGTGACCGCGCGGTCGGTAGAGCGTGGCAACCAATTGTACAGCGTTCGCGCCATCGCCACTCGTGTATACCACGCGCTCGGTGGAATACTGAAGTCGTACTTGAACGACGCTCGCGCAGAGCGCGCAAATTGCGACAGTCGCAAAAACCACAACCGTTAAGCGAAGTCTTGGTGCAACCACAGGCGCCCGCAGCAGCCACCGGGCGACAACTGAGAAGAGCGCACCCGCGAGCAACAGCAACACAACAAAAACTTGTGGGTCGCCTAAAATGAACGTGAAGATGAAATGCAGATACGCCTGTGTTATGAACGCGGCGGCGCTGCCGAGCAGTATGAGTGGAAACGCCAGAACGGCGCATGTCAACGCAACCCACTCACGCCATGGTGTTGCTGGTTTGAGGATCATCGCAGAAGCTTGAGTATCGGCCCGATTGTTCATGGAACAACGCTACCAAAGCGCGATGAGCCTGCGCTTGAACGCCATTAACATGGGCGTACGGCTAAAAGTGAATTTGGTTATCTCTCGGAACGCCCCAGCACGGAACACAGCGTCCGGTATCCATGCAAATGCGGCTAAATTCTTCTGTTCCGGGAATGTCCCGATCCTATCCAGCACATCTCTGCAACTCCCACGCGCCAACGATTCGCCAGTGATCACGTTTTCTCCCGCCCCGAAGTTCGAGGACATGCCTACCCGCTTCCCAACGCCCTTCGACCGCGGCGCCGTACACCCGTTGGCGCGGCGCGCGGCCATGGAGCTCATGGACACGCTGCAGTCACACCACGCGATTCCGTGGCGCTTACACGAGCCGGGTCACGGCAAGATGTTCGGCGTGCTCGTGGTCGCCGCACCCGACGGCACCATCGGCTATCTGCGCGGCTTCTCCGGCATGGTGGATGGACAGTGGGAGATTGACGGCTGGGTACCTCCGGCCTTCGATCGGTTAGCGCGCGA
>JBDUBA010000392.1:0-9359 GCA_040004335.1 Gemmatimonas sp. | reverse complement strand
CACCGTCGGACGTGCCGACGTACACGATCGGGCAACGCACTTCGACCGTCTCACCAGCGACCAGTTCCTGGAAGTCGATGTGCAGGATGTTGCGCTTGAACGGATGGCGCTGAATTTCGCGAATAAGCGTGCGCGCAACCGAGTTGTTCAAATTGAGTTCAATAACCGTGCTGCCGGCTGCGATTTGCGTGAGCAAACGTTCCGTTTCACGGGAGTTCACCGTGAGTGACTGCGGCTGGCGGCCGTGTCCGTAAATCACGCCGGGAATGTTGCCGGCCATTCGGATTTTACGTGAAGCGCCTTTGCCGCTTTCCGAGCGGAGCGATGCGTCCAGTTTTGCTGTTGCCATGATCAAATCCTGCTGTTGAAAGGTGGCACGGGAGTAGCGCTAAGTCGCCGTCCCGTAGCTCAGTTGCATGTTGCATGTTGCGTACTGCCGTCCTGCATCCTTCGCGAAGCACCTTCGATGCTGCGCCCTGCACCTACCACGGTTACTCAAACAGCGCGCTCACACTTTGATCGGCGTGCGTGAAGCGAATGGCTTTTGCCAGCAACTCACCCACCGACAATACGCGAAGTGTATCAAAGCGCTTTTCTGGTGGAAGGCTGATGGAATCGGTCACGACTACTTCCTTGATGGGTGCGGCCGCCAGACGTTCAACTGCGGGGCCCGAGAACAGCGCATGTGTCGCGCACACGTAAATGTCGTTCGCGCCCAATGCCTTGAGCGCGCGTGCCGCTTCCGACACCGTGCCCGCGGTGTCGATCATGTCATCGGGGATGAGACAGTCGCGCCCTTCCACTTCGCCAACGACGTTGACCACTTCCGCGACGTTCGCCTTCGGGCGGCGCTTGTCGATGATGGCAAACGTGGCGTCCAGCCGCTTCGCAAAACCGCGCGCCATTTTCGCCGAGCCTACATCAGGTGCAACGACGCACAGATCTTTGAGATTCTTTTTCCGGAAGTAGTTCGTGAACACCGGTGCCGCATACATGTGATCAACCGGGACGTCAAAAAATCCCTGCAGCTGATGTGCATGAAAGTCGACACCCAGTACGCGATCGGCGCCTGCGCGTTCAATGAGGTTGGCCATGAGCTTGGCGCCAATGGCAACGCGCGGTTGATCCTTGCGGTCCTGCCGCGCGTAGCCTGAATACGGAAGCACGCAGGTGATGCGCGCGGCCGAAGCGCGTCGCGCTGCGTCGATCAGCAGCAGCAACTCCAACATGTTTTCGGCGGGCGGGTTCGTAGACTGCACCACAAAAATGTCCGCGCCACGAATGTTTTCGTCGATGCGAACGAAGATTTCTCCGTCCGCAAATCGCGTGGATGTCACCTTGCAAACATCGGACCCCAAATGCCGCGCAATTTCGGCCACAAGGGGCACGTTTGCGGTACCGCACAGGATCTTGAATCCACGTGACGCTGCCTGCCCGTCCATGCGCCGAAGTCTCGATGATGGTGATGTGGTTCACCGCGCGGGGGCAGTGGTGGACCAGCAGTAAAACTGCCCCTTGTAGGGGCAGCCTCCAAAGCTAAAACCGAACGGGCCCGGGTAACAGTGGTTACCGAGGCCCGTGATCGGATCACTTCTTGAAGCACAACTTGCACCCGCAACGGATAAGCGGAGAGTTGCCCGGCATGGATTCGAACCATGATAACCGCCTCCAAAGGGCGGTGTCCTACCATTGAACGACCGGGCAGTAAGGCAGAGGCAAGGTATCGCGCCTCCGCAGGAGAGCCAAGTGCCCAACGAGAACCGCTGGGGGATCTTCACCGGTGCGCGGTTGGCGGCCGAAGTCGATCCGATCTGAGACGAGCCCTTCCGGGCGTTCGAATTGCTTGCCCCACACTCTGGGTTGCCGCCCTACCTCTCGCCCTGATCTTGTGCGAGCGACATCAGCCGCTCGAATTACTCGCCCGCACCGAGCAGGCCGCTGGAAATACCTCGCTCAAAACGCTCTCGTTCGGCGAGCGGCATCCCGTATTCCTCGCTTTGAGACGGGAAGGTGCGTTGCCGAACGTCCCGGGCGTATTGTCGAACGGCGTTCTGAATGAGCTCAGCGCCATTGGCGAATTGACGCACGAATTTCGGAATATGTCCGTCGCTCAGTCCAAGCATATCGTGGAAGACCAGCACTTGACCGTCCACACCGCTGCCCGCCCCAATACCAATCACGGGGATGGAAAGTCGCGCGGCGATGGCGGAAGCTACGATGGATGGCACGGCTTCGATAACAAGTGCACTGCAGCCTGCATCCTGTAACGCCTGTGCGTCGTTCAACACGGCAATGGCGTCTTCCGCACTTCGGCCGCGCGCACGAAGGTCACTCGGTGAACGCGCGGCCTGCGGCAAAAGTCCGACATGCCCAACGACCGGAATGCCAGCGGCAACAATGGCGCGTACTCGCGACAAGCGCGCGCCGGCACCTTCAAGTTTCACCAGATCGCATCCGGCCCGCATGAAGTCCTGCGCAGTGGCAACTGCAGCATCATCACTGAATTCATATGTGCCGTGCGGCAGGTCGCCAACGAGCAGCGCCGCCGTGACGCCGCGCCGAGCGGCGCGTGTCAACATGAGGAGTTCGTCGAGGCGAATTTCGTACGTAAAGTCGTATCCAAGTACCGTGGTCGCGGCGGAATCTCCCACCAGTACAAAGTCAACGCCGGCTTGATCGACCAGGCGTGCCGACACCGCATCGTATGCCGTTAACATCACGAGCGGCGTCTCGGAGGCGTTCCGAGTGCGCAGCGCCGCAATCCGTTCCTGACTTGGCGTAGTGTGCAACGCGAGTCCGCTGGCGTCACTGCTCATTGCGCCTCTCGAGGCATGTGGGTGCCGGCTGGTGCTTCAACTACAACATTGTCGATCAAGCGTACGTCGCCCACGCGAACCGCCAACGCAAATAGTATGTGCCTGTCGGCAACTTCCGACACGTCGGCGAGGGTGACGTTGTCCACGGCGGCGAGATATTCAATGTGGTGATCAGCGATGTCACGCGCGTGGAGCCGCGTGCGAGCGGCGTTCAACAACGTTTCCGTTGAGCGTTCGCCAAGTGCCGTCAGTGTCTGTACTGTGTGCAGTGCTTCGGACAACGCCACCGCCTGCATGCGTGATGCTGGTGACAGGCGCGCATTGCGGCTGGACATTGCCAAACCGTCAGACTCGCGCATGATCGAGCAAACCTCAATTTTTACGGGAATATTGAGGTCCCGCACCATCTGTCGAATGACGGCCACTTGCTGCGCATCTTTCTGTCCAAAATACGCGGCGTGCGGTTGCACGATGTTGAACAACTTCGCGACGACAGTAGCAACGCCTCGAAAATGCGCGATGCCGCGTGTTTTACCTTCGAGCGTTTCGGTGACCCCGCCAATGTCCACGGTGGCGCTGAATCCCTCGGGATACATCTCCGGCACCGAAGGGGCGAACAGGATGTCGACGCCGGCACTGCTCGCTGTGTCGACGTCGCGTGCGTTATTGCGCGGATAGGCGGCCAGGTCGTTCGGATCGCCAAACTGCATTGGATTGACGAATAACGTGACGACGGTAACGTCGCACTCCTCGCGAGCGGTTTGCATCAAATGCAAATGTCCGGCATGAAACGCGCCCATGGTTGGCACCAGACCAATGCGCTTGTTCCCGGTGCGGTTTGACAACAACGCTTCGCGCAAATCGGCCACGGTGTGTACGACGATCATGGTTGCGTAACCGGAAGGCCTGCCAATCTCTGCGTAGACGCAACGAGTGCGTCCCACAGTGGGAGTAGTTCGGGCGCTGTTTCTGCAACCGCCGCTCGTTGTTTGGCCACGGTTGCATTTTCTCCGCGCGCCACGGGACCCACTAATGCCTGTTTGCCACCCAGCGCGATCCAGTTTTCGGTGGCGGCGCGAATGAGTGGCGCAAGATCGGCCCGGTTAATTCCGCACGGCGCCGCCAGCCGTTCTGCAGCATCGCCCAAGGTGGTCAGAAAGTTTGCGGTCATTGACGCAGCGGCGTGATACAACGCGCGTTGGTTGGCCGGTATATGTACTGGACGCATACCAATCAACAACGCGAGCTGTTCGGCCGCAGCAATTGCGCGAGGCGTGCTGCCGTCGGTTGCGCACACGGCGCCATCAAAGTTTGCGCCCGCTTTGGTGACGGGCAGCAGCGGATGCGCGACGAGCCGCTCGTGTGGGGCAAGGGCGTCCATGGGAAATGACGCACTGCAATGTCCAACGATTGGTCCGGACCCAATGGAAGCCGCAACTCCAGCAATTGCCGATTCGGGGACGCAAATCAGCACCACATCGCAGGCCGGGACAGCGACACCACGACCAAGCGGACCGGCAACGGTTGCGTTGGCTTCGCGCAAAGCGCGTACAAGCGCCTGGCCAAGACGGCCAGCGCCAATTACAGCGTAGCGAAGGGCGGCAGGGGAAGCTGCGGACATGCGACACAAAATTTCGGTGGAACAGCGCGGCAACGTGCGGTTGCCAATGTCGCATTTGGGCGAGTCCTGCAACCTACACCGATGCAATCGTGGTGAGCGTATGTGTTTTCACTACGCGCATCTCGGACGACGCGCCCAACTCCGGAATCAATTTAGGAGGCGCCAGGACAAAACACGTTGCCCCAGATCCACTCATCAGACCAATTGTGGGAACCCCGTTTTCGGTAAGGCGCGTGGCGGCCTGTTTTACGACGGGGAGCCACCGCGCGACCCCCGCATGGAGCGACGGCACAACGCCTTCGAAATCATTCGCGGCGAGGCCCGCAATTGAAGACCACGTCGCAAAGGCGTCGGTTGGATATTGTTGTGCTCCGGCACGAATGGTCTGTGCCATTGAAGGCGCCAACGGTGAGTGGCCCGCTACCTCGCGCGCCTTTGCAATTGCGCCGTACGCGGCACCCGTATTCACCCCCTCGGCGAATGTCAGCAGCGTGACATCCATGCGCGGCAATGGCGAGAGTGGCAGAAAACGATCGCCGCGACTCCACGCCCATGCCGTGGACGCTCCACTGAGCAGAAAGGGGACGTCAGCGCCAAGCGTTCCGGCCAATTCCATTAAGGCCACACTGCCCATGGGTTGTGGTGCCAGTGCTTCCAAGGCACGTAAGACGGCGGCGGCATCGGCACTGCCTCCACCAAGTCCACCGCCCACCGGAATGTTTTTTTCGATGTCAATGTGCCAACCGGTTTCCCACTTGCTCGCATCGGTGTATGCGACCGCTGCCCGTGTAGCGAGATTGTCTGCGCTGTTGCCAAGTCCCCATGCGGGCATGGCCGGGCCCTGACACGTCAGCGTGCGTTCGTTGTCATTAAGCGACAGATCGACAACGTCGGCGAGTTCCAGAGTTTGAAACAGCGTTTCGATGCTGTGATGTCCGGATGCTTCGCGTGACAAAACGCGCAGGATGAGATTCAGCTTCGCATGCGCGAACGCGCGCGTGCTGGTGGGCAGAAACCGCTCGTATCCGTCGAGGCCAAGTGCGTCAGTCACGCCGGAACGTGTACGGGTTCGTTGGCGTTGCGGAGCTCTTTCATCCCAATACCCAAACGAATGAAATACCAGGCGCCCATGACCGTGATCGGAATGAATGACAACACGTGGAATCCGATGGCCCAACTCACAGCGAGTGTAGTGGGCACGCCGTACACCGCCAAACCGATGGTTGCCGCCCCTTCAAACACGCCGACAAACCCGGGAGACGACGGAACGGCCACGCCCAGTGCCAGCACGCCCTGCAAAAAGAGCGCGGCAGTGAATGGCGCACTGATTCCCACCGCCTTGAAACAGATGAACAAGGCCAATGCGTGCGTGAGCCAGTGCGCAACCGCCCAGACGAGCACGGCAAGGAATCGTCGTGAATCCTTGAGAACGGCCAGACCGCCGGCCACGTGCCCGAACACATTCAGAATTTGCGGTTCAAACTTCGGAATAATGCGACGCGTCACGGCACTGATGATTGCGCGCACGCGATCGGGTTGCAGCACGACGACATAACAACCAACAAGCAGCACGAGCATCAACACGACGCCCGACGCTGCGAGTTGGGGAATGGTGAGTCCTTTGATGCGAACACCCGGTGGAAACGCGGGATCGAGCATCGCGCCAAACATCAGCGTTAACACAACGATTGCGTCAAACAGGCGATCGACGGCCAACGAGCTCAATGATGTCACCATCGCCACGCGCGGCACTTGACGGGTGAGCGCGTACGCACGCGCAACTTCCCCTGCGCGCAACGGCAAGACGTTGTTGGCCATCATGCCGATGGCTGTCGACCGCCACAGCGGCCCAAACGGAATTCGACCGGCCACGGGCTCGAGAATGGGCTGCCAGCGCCGAGCGCGCAGCGGGAAGATGCAGGTGACAACAGCTGTTCCCAAAATGAACAACGGCAGGTTCGACGTGCGCAGTACCGTCCAAACATCCCGAAACGCAACGCCGCGTAACGTCAGCCACAACAGCAATGCGCTGAGCGCAATACCAACGGCCGCGCGTAAATTCGCTTTCATCAAGTATGCGTTAGTGCGCGACTGCGAGGTCCAGCAAGTCGGACAATTCGTCGAGCAAAGCGGACGCCGCGGGGTCGACGGCAATTCCAACCTTCTCACTCCAAACGGATCGTAACTGATCGCGAACTTCGCGCGCACGAGCAAGTGCGGACGGTCCCGAATACAACAGCGATTCAATTGGTACAATGTCGGAAGTCACGGCTGGCGCGCCTTGTGACGACGAGCCACCCATGCTTGCTGATGGCGTGGTGGGTTGCGGCAAATCACGAATGACAAGACGCGGCGGAGCCGGAGTGTTTGCACGCGGTGTTGGCACTGCGTGAGTATTTACTGGACCACCGGCCGGCGCCGATACCGATGCGTTGGCTGATGCACTCGGCGTTTGCGCCATCGATGGCGTGCGGCGACCGGGCCAGCTCAACGTGGCATCCTTGATACGCGCAGCTAGTTCCTGATCGGTGCGTTCCTGGTCTTGCATCAAATGCGCGAGCGCGTGCACGGCGGCACGTTCGCTGGTGGACTCGAGCGGGGCTCGCGCCATGGTGACACAGAGCGCTGCAATACTGGTTGCACCGTAACTTTCGCCAACCGCACTCAACGCCAACAATGCGCGACGCAACGCGTCGCCGGCCGCGGTTTGGCTCACGCCGACTTCGGAGGTCGACAAGGCATTTGTTTCACGCGTAATGGCCGCGCCTGCGTGTGCAATGTCGCTCCGAAAACGTTGCGGCAAGGTAAACGGAGGATTGGGATTGCGCTCGAGAATGCCGGGCAGCCCGTCATCCGGGAAAAATCGGCTGATTGGAACGACCGGCGTGTTCGTTGCTCCAATGGCCGGCGGTGAGAGATATCCCGCCGCAACCGCGGCCAGCGCCACTGACTGTGTGCGACTTCGACGCTGCTCGGTTTCCGTCCAATCGTTGGCGTGGCTGACCAGATCACGCAATTCGACAAGCGCTCCGTGCACCGCAAAATGCAGTCGCTGATCCCAGCGCAACTCGCCGTCACGCAAGCCCGATGCAATACGCTCCACCGTGGCGGCGAGATCGGGTAACGCTTCGAGGCGCGTCATGGTCGCGCTGCCCCGCAAGGCACGCGCATGGGTCAGAAACGCGGATGCGTCGGGGCACGCATTTTCGGAAGCCGCCAGTAGCTGCTCCAAACGATCGAGATATTCGATCGCTTCCTGCTGGAAAAACTCGATCAAGGCCTGCGGAGCGCTCATGGAGTGTCCAGTTTGCGGGAAACAGCGTTCAGGAAGTGCAGAACGTGAATTGTCATCACCACGTTATCAACGCGCGAGGTGCTTTCGCGCGTCGTTCATGGCCGCGCGAATTTCAAGTACGGCTTCAGGCAGCCCGAAAAAAATGGCTCGGCTTACAATCGAGTGTCCGATGTTGAGCTCTTCGATTTCAGGAATCGCCGAAACGGCGGCGACGTTGTTCACTGTCAACCCGTGACCGGCGTGAATGGCGAGGCCCAGCGATGACCCAAGCGCCGCGCCGTCAACGAGGGCCTTGAGAGTCGCCGGGTTTTGGGCGGCATGAGCGTAGGGACCAGTGTGCAGTTCGATGGCATCGGCACCAAGCGCGTGGGACTGGGTAATGGCGGTAGGGTCCGCGTCGATAAAGAGACTGCTGCGGACCCCTGCACGTTTCAACCGCTGGATGGCATCGGCAATCACAGTCCCGGCACGGAGCACGTCCAGCCCCCCTTCGGTCGTGACCTCGGCCCGGCGTTCCGGAACCAGGGTTACCGCGAGCGGGCGCAAACGCTCCGCTAAGGCTATCATCTCCTCTGTGGCGGCGCACTCAAAGTTGAGGACGGTTGTGATAGATGTGGCGAGTCGTGTGACATCGTCGTCCTGCACATGACGGCGATCTTCGCGGAGGTGCGCCGTTATACCATCGGCACCGGCATGCTCACACAGCAAAGCTGCTGCAACGGGGTCGGGTTCGTCGCCACGACGCGCCTGACGGACGGTCGCCACGTGGTCGATGTTCACGTACAACCGCTGGTACGGCGCCACAAAGTTGCTCGGCATGTAGGAACGCTCTCTAAACTGGTTCGGAGGTTGGACTGATGCGCAGAATTCTGATCGCGGTCGCGCTGGTGGGTCTAAGCGCTTGTGTCTCTACATCGAAAAGCACGACTCCGCCGGGTGCGGTCATCACACCGCCAAGTGCCAGCGGAATCAGTACGGCCGGTGGTGCGGATTCCCCTCAGGCGGCGGTCGACGGCTTCCTCGCGGCCGTGAAACGACAGGATCTGCAGGGCATGTCAATGATCTGGGGAACCGAGAAAGGACTTGCTCGCGATCAGATGTCGCGGGATGAGCTCGAGAAGCGCCTGGTCATCATGCAGTGCAGCCTCAATCACGAGAGCTGGAAAATTGTACCGGGACTTGACGGTACCACGCGCCTCAATGAACAGGACTTTCGCGTGGAATTGCAACTGAAGAACTTGAAGGAACAGACGATGGTCACCGCCGTGAAGGGCGTGAGCGGACGCTGGTACGTGTCGAACGCGGACATCACGAAATTGAACAGCTTCTGTCGCTGAGCGATTACTCAGCTGGCTGCGCAGACGTTTGTGATTCGCGGCAAGCAATCGGGCTGGATTGGCTGGACACCCTGCTTAGTATTCAGATAGTTCGATAAGTATCCCGCCGGTGGAGCCTGGATGCAGGAAGGCAATTCGCTTCCCCTCCGCGCCCAACCTGGGAATCTCGTCGATGAGTCGAACGCCGGCCTGGCGACAGCGCGCAAGCATGTGGTCCAGGTCGTCAACGGCGAAACACACGTGATGAATACCAGGGCCGCGTTTCGCGACAAACTTTCCAATGGGCGTGT
>JBDUBA010000223.1:0-9361 GCA_040004335.1 Gemmatimonas sp. | reverse complement strand
AGTCCGCGCGAGTGAAGCCGAGGCGGTTGAAATACGCGGCCTTCGACTGCCCCATAGGGTGTGCGGCGCACAGCAAGTAGTCCCGCACTTTCGAGGCGTCCACTACAGCCCGATTCGCGCCCGGCATCTTCATGCTTCGAGGCGGCGACCGAATCGAATCCAGGCGATTTCGCCCCTGCCACGAATTGACATGCTGCATCATTGCCCGCACTGTTCGCGGTACCCTCACCAATTCGCTGCTGGGAGTGCCATTGTTATGCTGTTTTTCGCCTTCTTCACCAAACGCTCCCACGAAATCTCCACGCGACTGCGCCTGGTCGCACGCGGATTCCAGTTCTCCGGAATTTTCGTGTGGACCGTTGTCGCGTTTGGGACAGTTGCGCTGCCGTTTATAAAGCAGCCCGTTCGCATGTACCGATGGATGTTTGCGCCAACCTTGCTATACGGCGCGCTTGTCGGAGCATCCATGTTCCTGATTGGCCGAGCGCTGATGCGTCGGCAGAGATGGGGTGCGTACCTCGCGGGCGTCACGCTGGGTGTGCCGCTTCTCAGGCAATTCGTGATGCCCAACGCCGCCATTCTTTCCATTCCGGAAATTATTTACACGACACTCGCACTCGGCGCCATCGTGACGGTGTGGGATGAACTCGGCAGCGAACGAGATGCGGAATTCAGCCAATCTGACGATGATGACGACCATGAACTCCCAATACGCAATCGCGGATTCGGCGAGCCACGCACACTCCCATTGCAATCGGTGTCGGAGTTGTCGGCAAGCCATTTCGCTTCACTAACCGAGCACGAACCGGTGACCGTCGATCGCCGTTCCTGATGCCCTTTTCATTGTTCACGAAACGCTCGCGAATGCCCTCCGCACGATTGACGTCGCTGGCGGGCTATCTCGAACTCTCCGCAATACTAGCCGGACTAGCCACCGTTGGTTTGGGTATCTCGCGACTCTTCGCGCATACGCAAGCATTCAAATTGCCGTTGCCGCTTCCGGTCATTCTGCTGTATGGAACGCTCAGTTGCAAACGAGCGAATCAATCCCACCTCACTGAACTCGGAGCGCTAACATGGCTTTCTCGCTTTTTACCAAACGCAGCGAGTACACCTCAAAACGACTTCGATTTGTCGCCCGTGGCTTGCAAATTTTTGGAGTAATTGCCGGCATCACGACAGCGATCGGAGCTATCTCGCTCGCGAACTCCACAATGATGGAGTGGCCGCCAAGCTTGCGCGACGCGTTTTTGCGCCGGTCCGGATTTTGGGCGGTAGGTCAGCTCGTCTCCTACCTCTTCATTGGCCACGCCCTGCTTCGGCGGCAACGCACCGGGGCTTATATGGCGGTTGCAACCATCGGGCTCCCGCTGCTCTACCCGCTCCTCTGGGCGCACAAGGTCTCGTACACGCCGTGGTTCTTCAACGTGCTTACCATCGGACTCCCCGTACTCACGCTGGCCCTCATCACCTCGGTGTGGCGAGAGCTTGGATCGGTACGCGATTCCGAAATGATCGATCACCGCCCCGAGCCAGATGCACCAATCGCGATGACACCGCGCAACCGCGGTTACCGGGAACAGCGTATCCTGCCCCTCGAAAAGATGCCGACCGCCACGACCGCGGTTGCGAGTGCGCCACTTCCAATCAGCAACCCACGGGCCCATTGATGCCGCCGCCTCGCCCTGCGCGCTTTCCAGCAGTCATCAATATCTCCCGAGGTATCGCTCCAATTCCCATTGAGTGACCTGCGCATTGTACTCACGCCACTCCTCGCGCTTGGCCGTGAGAAAATGCTGCGTGATGTGTTCGCCCAACGCCCCGGTCAGAATTTCGTTCTTTTCGAGTTCGTCGCAGGCCTCGTTCAAGTCATGTGGCAAATCGTCCACCCGGAGACGTCGGCGCTCCCGGTGTGACATCTCCCAGATATTCGTGTTGATCGGCTCGCGCCAGTCGGCCTCGGTCGCCAGCCCATCCAGGCCCGCTGCCAACATTACAGTGAGTGCGAGGTAAGGATTCGCGCTTGGGTCTGGGGTCCGAAGTTCAACGCGCGTGCCTACGCCGCGCCTCTCCGGCACACGGATCATGGGCGAACGATTGCGCATACTCCACGCCACGTTCACCGGCGCCTCGAACCCTGGCACCAGCCGTTTGTATGAATTCACGAGAGGATTTGTCACCGCGCACAGACCACGGGCATGCCGCAATAAGCCCCCTATATAATGAAGCGCCACTCGTGAAAGCTCCCATTCCGCCTGTGGATCCCAGAAGGAGTTCTGGCCCAAACGAAAAAGCGACTGATGGGTGTGCATTCCACTTCCGTTCTGACCAAACACTGGTTTAGGCATGAACGACGCCTGTAATCCAAAACCTCGGGCCACCTGCTTGACCACAAACCGAAAGGTCGAAATGTTGTCGGCCGTGCGTAAGGCGTCTGCGTAGCGGAAGTCAATTTCATGCTGGCCATGCGCCACCTCGTGGTGCGCAGCTTCTACTTCGTAGCCTAACTGTTCCAAAACATCAACAATCGCGCGTCGAGCATCTTCTCCCTGATCAACCGGCGCGAGGTCGAAATATCCGCCCACATCATGCGTGACGGTGCTGGGCCGACCGTCAGCCGTTGGCTTGAAGAGGAAAAATTCCGCCTCCATCCCCGCATTCATCGAGTAGCCCAGCGCCGCCGCTTTAGCCAATTGACGCTTCAAAACGCCACGTGGATCGCCGGCGAACGCCGTGCCGTCGGGCATGTTCACATCGCAGATGAGCCGAGCGACGCGGGCGGAGGGATCGCCCCAAGGGAAAATCTGGAAGGTGGAGAGGTCGGGTGCGAGCAGCATGTCCGACTCCTCGACGCGCACGAATCCCTCGATGGACGACCCGTCGAACATGATGTCGCCCTTGAGCGCCTTCCGAAATTGCGAAGCCGGCAGCTCGACATTCTTGATCACACCGAGGATGTCCGTGAACTGCAGTCGGAGAAAGCGCACCTGATGCGCTTCGGACAGGTCCAATAGGTCGGTCGCCGTCACGCCACTGAGATCGGCGGGGATAAGTGAGCGGGTTGTAGTCACTTGTTCTGGTTGAGTTGGATCGCCTGGAGAAGTGGATCGCTGCCCGTCTCTCCGGTACTTTTCCGAGCACATGACACCTTCAGCTAATACTACGCCCCTCAGCGGTCCTCCCGCGGGGGGGTTCTGCGCCGCTTGCGGCGCAGCGTTGAGCGCGGGCGCGCGCTTTTGCCATCGATGCGGAACTCCGGTGGGCCAAGGCGCACCGTCCATCACCCCGTCATCAACTGCCCGCCCGGGCAGCGCGAGTATCGTGCCCTGGGCAATTGCTTTCGTGGCCATCCTCGCACTGGTCGCGAATTTTGCAGGCAAGAACTTCGGAAAAGCAAAGGGGTCGTCGGTAGATGGCTCCGCGAATTCTGTCGCGACTTCGGCCGTGGATGGCCCGGGGGCGGCGGCACAAGGGGCAGCTCCCCGTGCTCCGGACATCTCACAGATGTCGCCGAGCCAACGGGCAGGCCTCCTCTACAACCGCATCATGACGTACGCCGAGAACAACCAGATGGACTCGGCGGTGTTTTTCACGCAGATGGGAATACCCGCGCATCTGGCCATCGAGAATCCCACGAACGATGAGCGCTACCACCTGGCGCGAGTGGCGGAAGTGGCGAATGACAGCACCATTGCGCGCGCCGAGGCGGATACGATTTTGCAGAAGGAGCCGAAATCGCTGCTGGGACTGTTGATGGGTAGTCGCGCGGCGCTCATGAACGGCAATGGACCGAAGGCAAAGAAATTCGACCAGCAGCTGCTCAAGGTGCTCGACGCCGAACTGGCCACAATTAACGAGGACTATCAGGTGCACCGCGGCGAAATCGATCGCGCGGCCGCTGACGCCCGCCGGAACAAGTGAGTGTGATGACATCGCCTGCCGCACCAAACGAGAACCGCACGATTCACGTTGCGCACAGCCCCGACTCGGACGACGCGTTCATGTTTTACGCATTGGCCGAGAACAAGATTGATACCGAAGGGCTCAAGTACGTGCACGAATTGCAGGATATTGAGACGCTCAACCAACGCGCGCGGCGCGGCGAACTGGAAGTGACCGCCGTTTCCATTCACGCGTACGCGTACATCAGCGAGCGGTACGCGTTGTTGCCACACGGCGCATCAATGGGCGACAAATACGGACCACGCCTCGTGTCACGCACCCCCAACTCGCGCGCCGATGTAAAAGGCAAACGTATTGCCATTCCGGGTCCGCTCACGAGTGCGTATCTCGCGCTCCAGCTATACGAACCCGACTTCGAAGCGGTGTTCACACCATTCGATCAAATCGAAGACGCGGTGTTGAGCGGCGCGGTTGACATGGGATTGTTGATTCATGAAGGCCAACTGACGTACCAGGATGTGGGACTGCACCTTGTCGTCGACATGGGGGAATGGTGGTTCGGTGAAACCGGATTACCGTTGCCTCTGGGTGGCAACGTCATTCGCAAGGATCTTGGTCCGGCATTGTTGCGCAAAGTCTCACGCACGTTGCGCGCGAGTATCAAGTACGCGCTCGACCACCGCGCACCGGCGCTCGCGCACGCTATGCAATACGCGCGCGGCCTCGATCCACAGAAAGCGGATGAATTTGTAGGCATGTATGTGAATGACTGGACACTGGACTACGGCGAACGTGGTCGCGAGGCCGTCCGACTGTTTCTGAAGCGAGGCGTAGACGCGGGTCTGATTACGCGACCCGTCACCGTCGAGTTCGCGGAATAATCGGTTTCGTTATCATCCCGCACTGGTTTCTGTGTCTACCCTGACGTCGGCGGAACGCGACAGCCTTGAGCGTGAGATACTCACGCAAATGGTACGCGACCTTACGGGCTTTTCGGCGTCGCCGCGCGCGGTATTGCAGCGACTCGCTGTTGCCGCGCAACGGATTGCGCTGGCCAACGCCACGTGCGTTCTGGAAATTCACGGCGAAACGATTCACGTGGCGGCCACGAGCGGAATCGCAGCAGCGTTTCGGGATTTGCAGTTCAACATGATGCCGGCGCCGTCGCTGTTTCGCGACGCGATTACCCAGCGGCGTCCGGTGTTCACGAATGACGGTGATACGGATATTCGTGTTGATCCGCGCTTTCGCGATGCACTGAACATCAAACATGCGGCGGTGGCCCCGATTATGATCGACGGCGCCGTTACCGGATTGCTGGTGTGTTTGAATTCGGGACGCGGCGGGTTCTCGGTTGAAGATATGGCGTCACTGCAACGCCTGGCCGACCACACCGCGCTCGCGTTGCATTCGGCCCGACTGGTGCGGAGTGCCGAGGAGGCGGCGCAACACGCGCATTTGCATGCGGCGCATGTCACACGTGAAGGGGTACAGTTGCGCGTGCTCGCGCGCACGGCGGAGGTGCTCGCCAACGCGCTTACGCGCGACGAATTGTACGGCGGGCTGACACGGATCATCGAAGAAGAGTTGGGCGGCGTTGGCTGCAGCATTTACGACACGGATGCCATTCGCCGCACGGCCCGCCTGGAGTTTCAGAGCGGTGTTGGCAAAGTCCATCCGAATTTGGTCGGCCGGTATTTCTGGATTACGCGGCTGGGTCAGGTCGTCGATACTGGGCTGCCGCTCTTTGTGAGTGACATCTCACGCAATTCCAACGAGCCCGAACTGCAGCTCAACGAACCATTGCGGCGTGAAGGTGTGGGCGCCATTGCGGCGCTGCCGCTGTTGTTGGGTGATCGCGCGCGCGGTGTTCTGGCCGTTCGGTATCGTGGCGTTCGCGACTTTGAGGAACCCGAACGTCAATTGCTGGTAAGTTTCGCAACGCAGATTGCCGTCGCGTTGCGGCACGTTGGCTACATTGCCGACCTTGAGATGCGCGCGGAACGACTGGCCGCACTGGCGCAAGCACAGCAACAGCTCACGCGACTGGTATCTCGTGATACGCTGATGCCCGCCATTGTGGCCGCGGTGGCGCAGGTTGTTCCGGCGTCACGCTGCGATTTGTTCTTCCCGAGTGCGGGAAAGCTCAAGTGTGCATACGCGACCGTCGACGGCCGCAGTGTGCCGGTGGAACACTGCCCGCCGGACACGCTCGATCTTGTACGCGCCACCTATGTGTCCGGCGTACCGCGCATTGGTATGCTGAGCGCGGGTGCCGGCAAAGAACACAGCCATTCGGTTGAACTCTGCGCACCCGTGCGGTTTGGTGAACGCTCAATTGGTGTGCTGCGACTCACGACGGCCGATCACGGCACGTTCAACCTGCAGGACCTCGACCTCGTCAGTATTCTGGCGCGCCATGCGGGATCGGCCCTGGAAACCTCGCGACTGTTTGGCACACAGGATATCGAGCGACAACGTGCGGAAGCGGCGGCCGATCTTGCGCGCGCGGCGTTGGGGTCGGAGCGCCTTCACGATGGAGCGGCGCGACTGCTCGCGGTGCTTGATCGCGTCGTACCCACGGCGGGGAAAGCGGTTGGCGTCGCCCGCGCGCGCGATGGACGTATTGAATACGTCGCAGCCAGTGGCAGCCTCTCTGCACTCCTTGGGCATCGTCCAATGGGCACGGGTGGCGTGAAGGCGGTTTCGCCGGACGGACGCCCGGTTGAAGTCGCGACGCTACGAGACCTGGCGCCGGCGGGCCTTTTGGACCGGGTACCAAACGAGTGGGGACTCGTCGTTCCACTCATTGCCCGCGATCGCACCATGGGTTTGATGTTGGTGAGTATGCCGGAAGGCAAACGACTCGATGTCACGGGCCGTACCACGCTCGAACGACTATCGGCGTCGTTGTCACTCGCGTTTGACGCGCTGCTGCTTGACGAAGAAGAACGGTTCGGACGCGAGCGCGAACGCATGTTGGCCACCGCGCTCACGACGATGGATCAACCTGTATTCATTCTGGATCGTCGCGTTGTGCGCTATGCGAATCCGGCCGCGGTGCGCGAATACGGCTGGTCGCTGACCGAGTTGATTGGCCGATCGCTGGATGGAATTGTGATGGGTCACAGCGAAGCAACCGCGCAGATGGAAATGGCGATGCAGGTACCGGGATTGGTGCGCGATCTGTCGTCGGTGAAACTCAAACATCGCCGTCGCGACGGATCGGAGTTTCCCGCCGCGATGACGCAGAACGCCATCACCGCCGACGACGGAACTGTCGTTGGACAAGTCGTCAGCGTGCGTAACATGACAGCCGAACATGAAGTCGCGGCGCAAATGCGTCACACCGAAAAAATGGTGGCACTGGGAGAACTCGTGGCCGGTGTCGCACATGAAATCAACAATCCGCTCACGGGCATTTCCGCATTTGCGCAGCTGCTGCTCGAAGAGCAACTGGAACCCGAACAACGCGAAGCCGTGCAGATGATTAAACGCGAGAGTGATCGCGCCACCATGGTGATTCGCGATCTGCTGCTCTTTTCGCGAAAGGAAGGAGCAGCTGCTGGTCCGGTCGATATCAACGCGTTGCTCGAGCAAACGGTGCGGTTGCGTGCCTATCAGCTGCGAAATGCGAATGTCGAAGTCACGCTGCTCCTCGATCCCGGCAATCCACATGTGCAGGGTGATCGGCAGAAGCTGCAGCAGGTGCTGCTGAACGTCATTGTGAACGCCGAACACGCGATGGAATCAAAGCCCAATGCGCGTTTGTTGTTACGATCGGCGCGCGAGGGGGATCGTGTCATCGTGGACGCCACGGACAGCGGTGTTGGGATGACCCCGGAAGTGCGCCGTCGGGTCTTCGAACCGTTCTACACGACAAAACCACCCGGTGTCGGCACTGGTCTTGGCATGAGTGTGAGTTACGGTATCATCCATCAGCACGACGGCACTATCGAGGCGCATTCCGAACCAGGCGTGGGGACGACCATCTCCATCACGCTGCCGCTGGCGTCGCGGCTAAGCCTGTTTACCGATTCAGGGACGAAAGAAGGTATTTCATGAGTGATCCGCTAAATGAATCCCGCGTTGATGCCCGGTGGGCGGGTGCCCGTCTCGAAACACCAAGTGATCCACTCCGGGCGATCGAGGATGCCAGCACGGCTGCACCAGATGAGCTCAAGCGCGTGTTGGTGGTCGATGACGAAGAAACCATTCGGTTGGCACTTAGCCGATTCCTGAAATTGCGCGGGTACGAAGTGGAAATGGCGGGGTCGGGCGCAGCCGCACTCGATGCGTTGTCGCGCCGAAAGTTCGCGCTGATGGTGTGTGATTTGCGCATGCCCGGGATGACCGGGATCGAACTCCTTCCGCATGCACTCGCCACCGACAGTGACCTCGGCGTATTGATGCTGACGGCTGATAACGACGCCGGAAGCGCGACGCTTGCACTGTCGGCCGGCGCGATGGATTATCTCACGAAACCGGTCGAACTTCCGAATTTGCAGCGCGCCGTTGACCAGGCGTTGCATCGGCGTGCGCGCGGCATGGAACGCCGCGCCGTAGATCGACTGATTCGCGAAGAAGTGGCGCTCCGCACCGTGGAGCTCGAGCGCGAAAAGGGCGCGTTGCGCGAAATGACGGTCAGCATTGCAGAAACGCTCATCAACGCAATGGAAGCGAAGGACATGTATCTTCGCGGTCATTCACAGCGAGTTGCTGAACTGGCCACCGCCATCGCCGCCGAGCTCAAGCTGGGGCGCGAGATGGAAGAACACGTGCATCTGGCGGGACGTCTGCACGATGTTGGCAAGATTGGCATCCGTGAAGAAATCCTCAACAAGCCCGGACCGTTGTCGGTCGATGAATTTGATCACGTCAAGACTCACGTGCGGATTGGAATGGAAATCCTGGCTCCGTTAGCGCATCTGGGAATTGCGCTGCGGTTTATCAACGACCATCACGAACACTGGAACGGACAGGGATATCCCCGCGGATTGGCCGGCGAAGACATTTCGTTGGGTGGCCGACTGTTAACGGCGGCCGATGCATTCGATGCATTGACGTCCAAGCGCGCGTACCGCGAACCGATGAGTTCGTCGGAGACGCTGCATTATTTGCGCACACAGGTTGGGCGCCTTCTGCAACCGGCGGTGTATGCGGCGCTGGTTGCAGTTGTCGAGCGGGGTGCCCTGAGCGATTTGTTCGCCGATATCAAGCCGGCCACGTGAATGAGCCGCACGGTTGCCGGTTAGCCGATCACCTTTCACCGCGCTTAGGTAGCAAAAATCGCATGGTACGATGTGCCGAGTTTTGAGACGGCACTTGACTGCGGTTGCACTACTATGTACTAGGGTGCATTCCAGTTTGTACAACATAAAAACAAGCCAGCGTGCACCCCGTCGGCGCAGACGATTCATCGAAAGGAGGCGGTCATGCCGCGTAGTGACGAAGTGCC
>JBDUBA010000441.1:0-9401 GCA_040004335.1 Gemmatimonas sp. | reverse complement strand
TGCGAGGCAGTGTGACGACCTTCGAACGGCAGGTGGTGGGTCGACGCAAGGATGGCGGACGCATCCCGCTCGAAATGGCATTTTCTTCATTCGAGTTGAACAACAAGCAACACTTTACGGGAATTCTGCGCGACCTGACCGAAAGGAGCGCGCTCGAAGCGCAGCTGCGGCAATCGCAAAAGATGGAGGCGTTTGGTCAACTCGCGGGCGGTGTCGCGCACGATTTCAACAATCTGCTCACCATCATCATTGGATGCAGCGACATGCTGCTGCCAGGACTTCAGCGCTCCGACCCGGCGCACGAACTCGTGACGGACATTCGAACTGCGGGTGATCGTGCTGCGGCCCTCACGCGCCAGTTGCTTGCCTTCAGTCGTCGCCAATTACTCGAACCAAAAATTGTCAATCTCAACGAGACCGTTGCCGAAGTCGAAAAGATGTTGCGACGGCTCATTGGCGAAGACGTCATTCTCGCCAGTAATCTCGACCACTCGCTGCAACCGGTTCGTGTTGATCCCGGACAAATTGAGCAAGTGTTGGTGAACCTCGCCGTGAACGCGCGCGATGCCATGCCAGCGGGCGGACAGTTGACCATCGAAACGCGCAATGTCGTGTGGACCGAGGAATATTGTCGCATACACCTCGGATACATGCCGGGTCGATATGTCATGATCTCAATGACCGACACCGGCGTTGGCATGACGCCAGACGTGAAACGTCGCGTGTTCGAACCGTTTTTTACCACCAAAGGGCCGGGCAAGGGAACAGGGCTCGGTCTCGCCACCGTGTTCGGTATTGTGCGACAAAGCGGTGGTCAGGTGAATGTGTACAGTGAGGTCAATGTTGGAACATCACTGCAAGTATATCTGCCCGCTTTCGAACAAACCGGCGAACCATTGCCGACACGAGAAAACCTTGACGCCATGCGAATGGGTTCGGAAATGGTGCTCTTGGTGGAAGACGAAGAAGCGGTGCGCAAGATTGCAAAACTCGCGTTGGAATCACATGGATATACCGTGGTCGAAGCGAGTTCTGGCGCCGATGCGTTGAGCTTTGCGGAGAACTTTCCGAAACCCATCGACCTGGTAATTTCGGATGTCGTGATGCCGGGCATGAGCGGACGGCAGTTTGCCGAAGCACTTCGTTTGCAGCGACCGGACTTCCGATTGTTATTCATCAGCGGCTACACCGATGATGCGGTCGTACGTCACGGCATCGTCAAGGCCAATGAGGCGTTCTTGCAAAAACCGTTCTCGCCGAATACGCTGGCGCGCAAGGTGCGAGAGGTGTTGGACAAGCCAGACTGACGATACCTTTGGGGATGGCACTCCCCACAATCCACGCCACGACCATTCTGGCGGTACGGCGTAACGGCAAGCTGGCGGTAGGCGGTGACGGACAAGTGTCCGTGGGCGACACCGTGATGAAGGCAAAAGCCGTCAAGGTACGCGCACTCAAAGGTGGCAAAGTCCTGGCCGGATTCGCCGGCTCGGCCGCCGATGCCATTACGCTCTTCGAAAAATTCGAGGAAAAGCTCGAACGGTTCCCGGGGAACCTACCGCGCGCGGCGGTCGAGCTGGCCAAGGATTGGCGAAGTGACCGCGTCCTCCGGCGCCTCGAAGCGCTGCTGATCGTGGCCGACGTGAACAACGGTTTCATGATTTCCGGCAATGGCGAAATTATCGAGCCCGACGATGACATTCTCGCGATTGGCTCGGGCGGGGCGTACGCACAGGCCGCGGCCCGAGCACTCATGCGGGAAACCACGCTCGGGCCGAGGGAAATCGTCGAAAAAGCGATGCGTATTGCCGGAGAAATCTGCATCTACACCAACACCAATATCACCGTGCTCGAACCCGAAGGTTAAAGAACGCTCGTGTGAGGGTTCCCGACCTCAACGAGCGTTCTCCTTCCCACGTAGATATGGTTCCGCCCCACTCCACTCTCAGAAGCCGAAACATGAAAGCCAAGTGGCTTGTGTTTTCATTTGCACAGGGTAACGCGTGATCGATACCGGGGCTCAGTTTGATGCAGCCGTCTCGCTCGCCAAACGGCTGGATGCTGAAATCGGACGCGTCATCATTGGGCAACACCAGGTTCGGCGCGAAGTGTTGTTGTCGCTCTTTGCAGGCGGCCACTGTCTGTTGCGCGGCGTGCCGGGTCTCGCCAAGACCCTCCTCATCAAAACGCTGGCCGATGCAGTCAGTCTGAAATTCAGCCGCATTCAATTCACGCCCGATCTCATGCCGTCCGACATCCTCGGGACGGAGGTGATCGAGGAAGATCAGGTTACTGGTAAACGCCATGTGCGTTTTATCCCGGGACCGATGTTTGCAAACATCATCCTGGCTGACGAAATCAATCGTACGCCGCCGCGCACGCAGGCCGCACTGCTCGAAGCCATGCAGGAATATCAGGTCACGGTGGGCGGCGTGCGATATCCGCTCGAGCGCCCGCTGTTTGTGCTCGCCACCGAAAATCCAATTGAGCAGGAAGGCACGCACCCGTTGCCCGAAGCGCAACTCGATCGCTTCATGCTGAACGTGGTCATGGATTATCCGTCCGTGGCCGATGAACGTCGCGTGTTGGCCGAAACAACAACAACGGCCGTGGGCGCAGTTCAGCATGTTGCAACGGGTGCTGACCTCGAGCAAGCGCGGTTGTTGGTGCGCGAGCTGCCTGCTGCCGAAAACGTGGTCGACTACGCGCTGCGTTTGATTCGCGCAACACGTCCGGCCGATCCAACAGCACCAGCTTCCATCAAGGAGTGGGTGCGTTGGGGCGTGGGTCCGCGCGCGGGACAATCGTTATTGCTGGGCGCGAAAGCATCAGCGCTGTTGGATGGTCGCGCCGTGCCCTCGCCCGACGATGTGTCACGTGTTGCGTATCCCGTGCTGCGTCATCGCCTGTTGGTCAACTTTCAGGCCGAAGCCGAAGGTGTGTCGCCCGATGCGATCATCGGCAAGTTGCTCGAGGCGGTCAGGCCGTAAGCGAATGCCCCGCTGCGTGACCGACAGCGTGCGCTGCTGATGTCGTCGCTTTCACCAGCGGTCGTTGCTGCGATCAACGATCTCGAACTCGCCGCGCGTCTGGTGGTGGAAGGCATGCGCGTGGGCGGGCATCGGAGTCCGTTTCGCGGACACGGTGCAGAATTTACGCAGCATCGCGTGTATCGCCCTGGCGACGATCTCAAACATCTCGACTGGAAATTGTTTGGTCGGAGCGATCGCTTGTTTACGCGACAATATCGCGAAACGACGAACGTTGCGGTGATGATTGTGCTGGACACGAGCGCTTCGATGATGTTTCCCGAAAAGGGACTTTCAAAGTTTCGCTACGGGTCCATTATCGCCGCGGCGCTCGCGCATCTGGTGTCCGAGCAGGGGAATGCCGTTGGACTCATCACCATGAACAACGGCAAGTTGGCGTATCTGCCAACGCGTGGTGGCAAGCCGCATCTGCGCGCGCTCATTGCGCGCATCGATCGCCTCACGCCCGGTGGTGCATTCGACCCGGCGCAGGTGATTGCGCGCGGTGCAGAGTTGCTCAGTCGGCGCGGTCTCGTCATTGTCATCTCCGACTTCTACGACAACGAAGACGACACTCGTCGCGAATTGCGGCATACGGTGCAGCGCGGTCATGACGTGGCCATGTTGCAACTCATGTCGGATGACGAACGCGTGTTGCCCTACAAGGGGCAAGTTGAGTTCGAAGATCTCGAGTCGGGCGAACGTCGGTTGATTGACGCGGGTTCCATCAGCGCCGCGTACAAACAGAGCGTTGATGATTTTCTGTCGCGTTGTCGAACGGGCGCGGCTCGCGATGGCATCGATTACGCGCTGGTTCGGACCGACACACCGCCAGAAAAAGCACTGCGCGACTTTCTGCTGCGCCGAAACCTCGGCATGGCACACGCGCATGTTCCAATGGCGACCGCGAAATGATCTGGCAGAACCTCTGGGCGCTGACAGGTTTGTCGTTGCTGGCGCTGCCAGTGTTGATTCACATGCTCAGCCGGAAACGTGCGGTGCTGCAGAAGTTTCCAACGCTGCGGTTCCTGAACGTCACGCGGCTTCTCCCTACGCGCAGTCCGAATCTCACCGACATTCCACTGTTGCTCGTGCGCTTGGCGACAGTGGCGGCAGCAGTGTTCGCGTTGGCCCAGCCGTTGTGGCTTTCAGCATCACGCAAACAGTCGTTGAATGCGTCGCTGGCGCGCGTAATTGTCGTGGACACCAGTCGCAGCATGCGCGGTGTCCTGGCCAACGGAACGTCGGCACTCGATTCAGCACGTGCACTTGCCACCACCTTGGCCACGGACGCCTCAACAAGTGTTGTGCTGCAAACCGCGTCGCCGTCGAACGTGTTGGCGGGCGCAGGCGCGTGGCTCAACACGCAGGGTGGGCGCGGTGACGTGGTGCTCGTGTCCGACTTTCAGGCGGGTGCGGTGGACAGTGCAGCGCTGGCCGGTGTTCCACAGCAATTCGGCGTGCGGGCTATTCGATTGGGAACGGTGCCCACGACAAATTCTGGAATCTTCCTGCACACCGCTCGCACGAACGTAACGGCGACCGCCGACTCCGCGCGTATCGGTGCCGAGTGGACGCTTGCGAGCGGGGTGGCATCGTCGGTGGTGTTGTTGTCGGCCCTTGGTGATCGCGCTGTTGTTGATGCGGCTCGTGACGCCGCGAATGTCGTTACGTCGCCGTCCGCGCCGGATACTTCAAAGCTCGTGGCTATTGTCTTTCCTGGTGCGGCCGAAGTTGCAACATTGACGCAAGCGGCCAAGGTTCCGAGCGCGCCGTGGATGGGCGAGGCGTTGGTCGATGTGCGTGAAAACGAAATGTTGTCGTCATCCGCGGCCAGCGAAACGTTGACAGACACGGTGATCGGGTCGCCATTTGCAATTGTTGCCAGAAGCCGCACCGGTGCGCCAGTTGTATACGCGGCGCAAAGCACGGTGAACGGAGGAAACCGGTTGGTCTTTTTTCAACGCGGCAGTGCATCCGCGTTGAGTTCAGCCGCACTCATCGCTGCGGTTTCAACAAGTATTGGCGTGGCTTCGGACATTCCGGAATCGGAAACAAGCGCACTGTCCGACGACGCGCTGAGAAGGTTGGAACGCACTGCGCGAGCCGTTGGTGCGGGATCATCAGCCAGTGATCAACGTGCAACCACGCGATCGGGGCTGTCCGACGGACGATGGCTCTGGATCGTAGTGCTCTTGCTGCTGGGAGTGGAAACCTGGATGCGGCGAAAGGTTCGGGACAATTCCCTGCTGGAAGTCGCATGAGCCCGAACGCCGATGTCTCACTGATTCGCAGCTTTCTCGACCGTGTCGCGAAGCGGCTGGGCGCGGTCGCGGCAACGGAAGGCGCCGCTGCCGGACTCATATTGGCAACAGTATTGTTGCTGCTGCGTTGGTCGTCACCGTTCAGCATTGCCGCAACGTTTGCGGTGGTACTGGTGGCGGTTGGAGCGGGTGTTGGCGCTCGGTGGATGATGCTGGCAGCACAACGCCGGCAGGCTGCGCGAACGGTTGAACGTGTTGCACCCAATTGTCACAACCTGGTTGTGGCGGCCGATGAAATCATGTTGCATCCGGGGCGTGTCCGCGAAAGCGTGGCGTCCCTGGTGTTTCGTCAAGCAGCGGCGGCCGTGCGCGTACTCGATGTAGCGGCGCTGTTTCCGGTAAAACGCGCGCTCACCTGGCTGCTGAGTAGTGCCGCCGCACTCGTGCTGGTGTTGGTGGTGCAAAATACCGGCGTTGCATCGCAAATGGCGCACATTGACGGCGCTTCGAATACACTACCGGTACTTTCGCGCATTGATATTTTAGTCGAAGCACCCGCGTACGCAGCACAGGCCGCGCAAAACTTGCGCGAGCCGTCGCGTATAGTAGCGCTTGCGGGCAGCAGGGTGAACATCACGGTCAAGAGCAATGCGTCAACCGTGGTGATTGAAACGCTTGAAAAGAAAGACACGCTCAATTCAGCCGGCAACGAAACGTTCTCGGGCACAATTGTCGCCAACGCCGACGGATTTGTTGCAATTGAACCGTCCAACGCCGTGGGGAAAGGCACGCGCAAATTGATCGGACTGAGTGTCACGCCCGATCACGCGCCGCAAGTGCGGCTCTCGGTGCCGGGCAAAGACATGCTGTTCCCCGACGGCAATCGCTCGCTCAGCGTCAATACCGAAGCCAGTGATGACATCGGATTGGCCAGCCTGAAATTGCGCTACACCAAAGTGTCCGGCTCGGGCGAACAGTTCACGTTTACCGAAGGCGAAGTACCGCTCAATGTTTCGCGCGACAACGCCGTGAGTTGGAAAGGTCAGACGAAATGGGATTTGTCCGCATTGAAACTGGACGCGGGCGACATGGTGGTGTATCGCGCCGTCGCGACGGACAAACGGCCTGGGTCACTGCCAACCGAATCGGATAGCTACATCGCCGAAATCAAACAGATTGGGAGTGACGCCGCGGCGGGGTTCGCGGTCGATCCCGATCAGGAACGGTACGCACTCAGTCAGCAGATGATCATCGTCAAGACGGAGAAGTTGTTGGCGAAACGTGCATCGGTGAGTGCGCAGGCGTTTGCTGACGAAGCCAACGACATTGCCGTGGAACAACGACGCGTGCGCGCCGAGTTTGTGTTCATGATGGGTGGTGAGTTGGAAGACGCACCGGTCGTGGATGAGCAGCAGGACATGACAACGCTCAACGAAACGGCCGAGGCCGAAGGCGAGGCCGACATTCTTGATGGGCGCGGTGCGAATCGCGGTCGATTGGCGTTGGTGCGTGCAGTTCGGCATATGAGTAACGCGGTCACGCTGCTCAACGAAACCGATGTTGTGCCGGCACTCGTGCGGGAAAAAACGGCGCTCAAGGAATTGGAGCAGGCGTTCGCACACACGCGCATCATCCTGCGCGCACTAACGCAAGCCGAGAAACTCGATATGTCTCGGCGAATGACGGGGCCGTTGGTTGAGGCAGGCCGCGACGTACACCCGGTTCCGCTAGCGGAAAGCAGCACGCGCGTCGTGGCACTACGAAACGTACTTGCAGGTGTCGCGGAACTGCTTGGGGCGGCCAAGCCGGAACACAATGCAACGCAGCACGCGTCAGAGCTGGCCGAACGCGTGCTGCGTGTTGATCCTTCGGCGAAACCGCTGCAGGAAATTGCGAGTCGCCTGAACGAAGCCGCCGCGGCGTACGGAAAGTCGAATACGCGTGACGCAACACGCGCACTCGAAACCGCGGCGGTGGCGTTGACCGAGGTGCTGCGCGCTGACCTCGTGACGGCACCGGCAGTCTCGCGCGCATTCGGCACCGAGCGGCTGGACGGTGCCTTGACCGACGCACTACGTTCGGCGCGCAACGGTGACGGCAAACGGTGAACGATCGAGTGATGCGGGTTGTGTTGCGTGCAATTGCGGTGGTCATTGCGTTGCTCGCAGCGGTCGATCCGGCAATGACCTCCAATCGCGCGTCGAAGCCGGAAATCAGCGTGTTGAGTGTCAACGCGCAGTCCGATTCGGCCTTGACGCGAAGAGTCTCCGAGCGTCTGTCGCGTTCATTCACCGTGTTGAACGTGGCCTATGCGGCGTCTGCGGCAACCGTGCTGGTTGGTTCGCATGTTCCGCAGAGCGCGGTGGGTTTTATTCGTCCGGTGTTCGCAGTCAGCCCCGATTCCGCAGGCACGAGTGCGCGAATTGAGAGCGTGCTGGCACCGAAAGTTGTGGCGGTTGATGCCCGGGTTCCAATCACGGCCGTCATGCATGTGCAGAACGCGAAAGGCAAACAGATTGAACTCAATTTGTTGAGTAACGGGAGTGTGGTTGACCGTGTCGCACGCTCCGCGGCCACCGATGACGAACGTGTTGCTGTTCCGTTGTCGTACGTTCCAACAGCGAGCGGCGCCGCGGCACTTCGTGTTACGGCCAACATCAAAGGTGCCGCGGATAGCTCCAGTGCTGACGCGGTTATCAACGTGCGTGAACAAAAGTGGGCCGTGCTGTTTTATGATGCCCGTCCTTCGTGGATGTCAACGTTTGTGCGCCGCGCAATTGAACGCGATCCGCGTTTTGCTGCGACCAGTCGCATCGTGACATCAACGAACGTGAGCACCGACGCCGGTAAACCACCGGGCACGCTGGATGATCCCACCATCGTTGATCTCTATGACGCCGTTGTTGTTGGCGCGCCTGAATCATTGAGCGAGCGCGACGTGCAAGGGTTGGAAAGTTTTCTGCGCCGGCGAGGGGGAAGTGTTGTGCTCTTGTTTGACGGCAACAAAGCCGGGAAGTACGAACGGTTGGCGGAGTTCACACCGTTCACGAATACCGCCAATTCGCAACCGGCCGTTATTTCTGAGATTGGTGGTGACAGCGTTGCGATGCGCACCACGGAGTGGATGTGGCCAAACCGATTGCCAGTTGGCGCAACGGTGCTCGCGTTTAGCGACGTAAAAAACGCGAACCCCGCGGCGCGACGACCCATTGTGTGGGCGGCGCAGGCCGGCGCTGGTCGCGTCATTGTGAGTGGCGCGTTGGATGCATGGAAGTTTCGCGCGGCCACGCAATCGGGGTTTGAAAAGTTCTGGCAGCAAACCATCGCGGCCGCCGCTGCCGGTTCAGCACCCGCCATCGAAATCGCACTCCCCTCCATTCCGGCAGAGCCAGGCGCGGAGGTTGAAGTTGCCGTCACGTCTCGGGTTGCCGCACTCGCCGATCTCCGCGCCACGTCGACGGTTCGGGCGGAACTGGCGGTGGCGGTGCTGACCGACTCGGGGCGCACCGCGGTGCGAGTTTGGCCGACAGGAAGTCCCGGATCGTTCCGCGGAATATTTCGAGCGCCCGGGCGCCCTGGCACGTATTCGATAATAGCGGCGGCGAATGGATCGTCCGCGGCGTATCCGCTGGTGGTGACTCGCGACGTTCGTGCGGGAAATACGTCGGAGCCAGGGTTCCTGGCTGCGTTTGTGGCTTCGCATGGCGGCAGCGTGGTCACGGCTGCACAACTCAACGACCTGCCGTCGCTGATGCAACAGGCGCTGCAACCAATGCCGCGTCGTGTGGTGTGGTACCCGATGCGGTCGCTGTGGTGGTTACTGCCTTTTGCCGTGGCGCTGTCGATCGAGTGGTTTCTGCGTCGCCGACGCGGTTTACCGTAGGATCCTTCCCTTGCCGGACATGGCAAGCGGTCGGAAACTGCAGGGTTGGCGAAGTCTGTTGTTGCGGTTCGCTCGCCTGCTGTTAGTGTGTTGATCTGTAGGCCCCCCACCCTCGCTGACGGACGTTCTGTCTTCATTGACTGCGCGCTCCGCACCAATCAGCGTTCCCGATTACTCACGCGTAGGATGCGGCATGTACACACGTGACGAAGCAAAAGCCATCAC
>JBDUBA010000181.1:0-2806 GCA_040004335.1 Gemmatimonas sp. | reverse complement strand
GCCGCATCATACGTAAACGCTGACGGCGGGAAGCCGCCGGTGGCGACAGGGTTGGGCGTTTTGTTATGCAGGGGAGGCGGCGCCGTCTGATACCGCGCCTGCGTTGCAAACCGTTCATCGCGACGACGCATCGCGTTATCCGCAATCAGCGCCGCAATATTTTGTTCGTGAAGCTCGCGTACATTCGCCTCACTGTGATAGCCCGCGTCCGCGGTGCGCATCGTATGCGTGCGCATCTGCGATTGCAACGACGTGACGAGCGGCAGTAAGAGTTCGTGGATGCATAGTGCTGGGGTAATGGTCATAGTGGCGTCCTACTACGGTGTGTGTTATAATACAGCCCGTGATACGATGCTTCGCCGATGCGGCTACCGAAGACCTGTTCAATGGCGTGAATAGCCGACGGGCGCGACAGGCGTGTCCGTCGACGCTATGGAAAGTGGTCGCGCGCAAGCTGACGCAATTGAATCGCGTGCGCGAGCTCCCCGAGCTCGCCATTCCACCGGGCAATCGGCTGGAAGCACTCAAGGACGATCGCCGCGGCCAGCACAGCATTCGCATCAACGATCAATTCCGGATTTGTTTCCGGTGGGAGGAAGGGTATGTCGACGACGCCGAAATCACGGACTACCACTAAGGCGAACGCGGTGACGCCCCTCGTGCAACGACGCCTGCCGACGCATCGACCGCCGACGCACCCGGGCGAAATGTTGCTCGAGGAATTTCTCAAGCCACTCGACATTTCGCAGTCCGCATTCGCGGTGCGACTCGGCGTGTCGTTCCCGCGGTTGAATGAAGTAATCAACGCGAAGCGCAGCGTCACGCCTGACACAGCGCTCCGACTCGCCCAAGTCACGGGCATGAGCGCGGACTTCTGGCTCGGGCTGCAACAGGACTGGGATTTGTGGCACGCGTTGCGGTCGAAAGAAGCCACGCTGATTGCCCGATTGAAGCCGTTGCCCCGCGCCGGGTGACGGCTATCAAACGAGCATTGCTGCAGGCAAAGGCATTGAGGTGCGCTGTGTAACTGCGCAGCACTCCGCACCGCTCCGTTCACAGCAAATTCATTACGGCGTTTGCAGCAGAACGCGGCGGCAACAACTACCGCCATCGCGATAGCACAGGAATGTCGGCACACGATGATAACCCCGACCTTTGCCACCAACAGCACAATGATTGTACGTTCAACTGGTCAGCCAAATCGAGCGAGCGGCGCAGTCGGCCGGTGGCTACTGGCCGCTGCCACATGCACCACCTTATTCGCGATTGCATCGCGGACGATGTGGGCGCAGATACTGCAATCCACGGGCGTTGATCCGACTTGCAACTGTCGCATCGTGCTGCACAAAGTGGCTTCCCTTGGCGACAACGAAGACGCAGTGGCGCTCAAGCCGGGTTCCGTGATTGCGCACGACGCGGCGGGACGGTTTTTCGCGGCCAGAACAAGTTTGGAATCATCGATTGCCGTGTTTGGCGCCGACGGAAAGCCGGGGTCGACGTTCGGCCGTCAGGGTGAAGGTCCCGGTGAACTCGGGGGCGTTCGCCATGCACGGGTGACACGTGGTGATTCGGTATTGGTTATGGATTACAGGAAATTCACGCTGTTCGCACCGTCGGGAGTACCGGTGCGTTGGGGTGCAGTGCCGAACCGAGTGTCAGCGTTCAGGTTCGCCGTATTAAAGAGCGGGTACGTGGTCGTGAACAACTATCATCCGTCGCATCCAAGTTTCATTCTGCTGAACAGCAAGTTCGCTTTGGCCCGTGAGTTTGGCCGGAGGATAACGGCTGACGATCGTGACGACTGGGATGCGATTCAGTATCAGATTGTTGGATTGGACAGCGGACGATTCGCGGCGGTTCGGCAGTACTTTAATTATGAGGTTGAGATCTGGGATACCACTGGCACTCTCGTCAGACGGTTCGATCGAGTTCCACCTTGGTATCGGCCCTGGACCGAGGCGGACAAGCTCGCCAATGGCGAGAAAACTGATCGCTTCCCTGGCATTTTCGGAATTCACGCTGATGCAGAGCGGTTGTGGATAGCGGCTCGCGTTCCCGATCCGAAATGGAAGCAACCTGCCGCGCAGCCCTCGAAAGACGCGCGGGGGCGGGAAATTCTGAGCAAGCCAATTTCCGTTGATGAAAACGATCGGCGCTTCGATACAGTGATCGAGGTACTCGACATGGCGACAGGTCGAGTGCTCGTGTCGCAACGCTTCGATGCCCTGATTACCCAGTTCACCGAGGGCGGTCTGCTGTATGGCATAAATGAAGCACCAAGCTTACTGCTACGAGCAGACGCATGGCGACCAGAAATTGTGCGCGTACCCAAGTAACTGAAATCGAATGTGGCGCATTTTCGTGTCCCTGACGCTTCGACAAATTTCATCTGTGTGTCGCACAAGGTTTCTCGTCGTTGCGATCAGAGGCACGAACGATCAGCTGTGTGGGTCCAACCTCTAGTTCGGAGCAGACGCGCCACCATGGGAATTCTGACCTTCAGCATCAACGTCACCCTCGACGGTTGCGTCGACCACCGGGAGGGTATCGCCGACGACGAGACACACACTTTCTTCACCCGCCTCATGGACGAGGGCGGGGCGATGCTGTGGGGCCGCGTCACCTACGAGATGATGGAGAGCTACTGGCCGGCGGTCGCCCGCGGCGACGAAGAGACGCCGCCAACGATGCGCGAGTGGGCGGTCAAACTGGAGGCAAAGCCGAAGTACGTCGTGTCGTCGACGCGAGAGAACTTCCCGTGGACCAACAGCCACCACATCGCCGGCGACCTGCGCACGGGCGTGCA
>JBDUBA010000405.1:0-9415 GCA_040004335.1 Gemmatimonas sp. | reverse complement strand
CGCATCCCCAACCCAACGAGGCCACGCACCTTTTGGCGCGTGACCTCATCAACTTCGGGCGCTGCGGGGGGCGTGTCGATCACGAGGATCGATTGCCTCCGGAATTCCCGTCCTGCTCTTCATCTTCTTCGGTGGTCAACTCGTTGATGATCGACATGATGCGATCGGCCTCTTCGGGCGCGATGCCCGGCAATCGCAACAGATCGTCGCGATCGAGGTCGAGGATGTCGTTCAACGTGCGATACCCACCTTCTTCGAGCACGGCAACCGTTGCTGCTTCGAGGCCTTCGATTTCTGTCAGCGGTACATCGGCCGCGACATCCTGTTCTTCGGGCAACGGTTGGAAGATGCTTCCTTCGCCACCCTTTTCGAGCCATTCGCGGCTTGAGTACAGATCGATCTTCCAGCCGGTCAGCTCGGACGCGAGACGCACGTTTTGCCCGTTGCGACCGATGGCCAACGAGAGCTGATCTTCATCAACCACGGCCTGAATGGTCTTCGTCACGCCATCGCTGAACACGCGCGCAACTCGCGCAGGTGCCAACGCGAGCTTGGCGAACCGCTCTGGATCGGGTGACCACGGAACGATGTCGATACGTTCGCCGCCAAGTTCGTTGACGACCGCCTGGACGCGTGATCCCTTGAGACCAACGCATGCTCCGACGGGATCGACCGCTTCGTCACGAGACGTCACCGCGATTTTCGTACGCGATCCGACTTCACGCGCCGCCGCTTTGATCTCGACGATATTCTGTTGAATTTCCGGCACTTCGAGCTTGAACAACGCTTGTACAAAAAGCGCGTCAGCGCGGCTCAGGATGAGCCGCGGTCCCTTGGGCGTGTCTTCGACGCGCTTGAGAACTGCGCGAACGGCTTCGCCCTGGTGATAATGCTCACGGTGATTTTGTTCGCGATACGGAATGATGGCTTCGGCTTCGCGAAACTTGTTCAACATGACCACCAATTTGCCGCGTTCGATCTGTTGCACTTCGCCCGACAGGAGATCGCCGACTTTGTCGGAGAATTCAACACGAATGCGCGTGCGTTCGCCTTCGCGGACACGCTGGATGACCCGTTGTTTCGCGGCTTGAACGGCCGTGCGGCCGAACTCCTCGAAATTGACTGGGATTTCCATGATGTCCCCGAGTTGAAACTCGGGATCCATGACGCGAGCTTCTTCGATCTGCTCCTCCCGTGAGCGGTCAACGACTTCTTCGACAACGGTTTTCAGGATCACAATGCGAATTGCGCCCTTGGCCTCGTCGATATCGATTTCCGCTTGCACGTTCGGCCCATGCTTCTTCGCAAGCGCGGCAAGAATGCCGTCTTTGAGAAGGTCATGAAGCGCCGTCCGATCCATCTGCTTCGAATTGGACAATTCGCGAAACGCTGCGAGTATTTCCGCCGCTCCGGACATCCGTTTCCCCTATCGTTTCCAGTGAAACGCCAAACGAGCCTGCGTGATCGCGGAGAGCGGTAGTTGAATTTCCACTCCCTTCTGATCCTTCAGGACCGCAACTTCGGCGCCGACCTCACCATCGAGGGCAAGGATTTCGACCTCCTGTTTACCACCCGCAAGTGTTGCGCTGGTTACCGTAGCATGGCGACCAACGAAACGTTTCCAATCGGCTGCCGATTTGAGCGGCCGATCGGCTCCGGGTGAGGAGACCTCGAGCACATATTGTTCACCCACCAACGCTGAGGACTCGAGTCGAGCCTCCAACGCCCGTGAAGCGCGTGTACAGTCTTCGATACTGATTTTGGTGCCATCCCGGCGATCGATGCGGACTTCCCAAACCGGTCGCGTGCGAGACCCGCCCCGACGGAGTTCAACGAGATCGAACTCCAGCGAATCGAGCTCCTGCACGATGATAGGTTCGATAGGCTCACCCACGATGCTTCCCCTGGCCGGCACAACACCCGAAAAAAATCCGGCAACAGTGCCGTAGGACAACCGAGATCCCGCGAAAAAACTCGGCAATCTGTCGCGAGAAAACGACAAACAGCCGCCAAAAAACCCGTGAGGAGCACCGTCGAAAACGCCTTTCAGCGCCGTAGAAAACGGCCCCGGAGGGTCGTCCAGCACGTCCTAAAGAACAAAAAAGTGTGGGAACCATCCCCACACTTCGGGCGCACTCGAAATCATGCGCAGTCAGGGAACCTACCCGGGCGCGCGGACAGGGTCAAGAGAAGTTGTGGGGGAGGCCGGGGGGCGGATACATGGCACGATCAGGGCTGCAAACGCAACTGCGAACGCGACTGCAAACGCGACTGCAACTGCAAACGCAACGAAAGGTGCCAGTCGCCAGCTACAGGAGCTTCCAGCTATGAGACTTTTACAAGGGGCGGAGTGCTGGGGGCACGGAGCGGGGGCCTTGAAACCAGAGCAGATGCAGCTTGGCACCGCATTGGGATGCCAGTAAAAGTCTCGTAACTGGCAGCGCATGAAGCTGGCGACTGACAACCTTTCGTTGCAGTTCTCATTCTGCCGTCAGTCGGTTTGGCTCAGCGAACCCACCAACGGAGGCGATGGCCCGACCGAGCACCAACACGCGAGGACCGCTACCCGCGCAACGGACGCAGCCAAATACGCCAAATCCGCCAAAGTGGCCATCCGGCAGCCAGCCAGCAGCCGGCTAAACGAAAGCCAGCACGCCCAACTGCCTTCCGGCGTCGCCGCCGCGGTGACTGAAGAATTTTCCGCCGCCGCATTTCGTACACCAATCACTTACGTCAATTGACCGCACACCCAACGCATACGCCTGCTCGGCCAGGACCGCCCGTACATCCAGATGGCCCTTGCCGGTTGCCGGCACTCCCGTCACCGCGCTCATTACCTCCGGACCAACCTCATAACAGTTCACACAAATTGATGGCCCGAGATGCACCACACATTCGTCCGCAGTTGCCCCCACTTGTGCCATTGCTTCGAGACCGTCCTTGAGGATATTTGCCGCCGTACCCCGCCATCCTGCGTGCAACATTGCGATGCCCAACGGATGCGCGACGAACACCGGCGTACAATCCGCGACCGTAACGGCGAGCGCGGTGCCTCGCACATTCGTAACGTGGCCGTCGACGCCGCGCTGACGTAGCCAACCGCTCCAACCGGCCGAATGTACGGACACGGTGTTGCCGTGGACCTGATGCGCTGAGGCGAGACGGTCTGCGCCAATCGACAACAGGTCCGACTGCAAATCGGACCACCGATCCATCACCACGCCCACGGGTTCATTGCTGCCGAGTCCGAAGGAGCCATTCGCGGTGGTCGTGGTCCAACCTTTGATGCCCGCGACCGAGAGTCCCGTGACCGGCTCAGCGTCACTCAGCATTGGACGTGTGCCGCAACGGCGCAGGCGAAGTTCATCGACTGCGAGGCTTCGTTTCTTGTGTGCAATTCAGACTCCCGGAAACAGCGCTGAGCATCAACGTGCGGACAACTCAACGCGCTTGATTTTCGCGCCCAGCACCCCCAAACGCGATTCGATGCGCTCGTAACCGCGTTCGATTTGACCCGCATTGTTGATCGTGCTCACGCCCTCCGCACAGAGCGCCGCCAGCAACATCGCCATGCCGGCGCGAATATCGGGCGATTCAACTTTGTTACCACGCAAGCGTGTTGGGCCGGACACAATGGCACGATGCGGATCGCACAACACAATACGCGCGCCCATGGCGACCAACTTGTCGACGAAATACAAGCGCGACTCGAACATCTTTTCGTGCATCAGAATCATGCCTTCACATTGCGTGGCGGTCACAATCGCGATGGACATCACATCTGCCGGGAATGCCGGCCACGGTTGATCCTCGAGCTTCGGCACATGCCCGCCCAAGTCACTCTGAATGATGCGCGACTGCTCGGCGGGCACGATGAGATCGTCTCCTTCAATCTGACAGCTGATGCCAAGTCGTTCGAACCCCATCAAGATGCTGCGGAGATAGCGAACGCCGGCGTCGGCAATCCGGAGTGTCGATCGCGTTACGGCGGCGAGTCCGATAAAGGATCCGACTTCGATGTGATCCGGTCCAATGGTGTGGTGGGCGCCGCGCAAGGGTTTTCCACCGTGAATCGTGTACACATTTGAACCAATACCCTCAATGGTGGCGCCCATTGAGACGAGGAAATTGGCCAGGTCTTGCACGTGCGGCTCGCTGGCTGCATTGCGCAAGATCGTGGTGCCTTTTGCTGCGACCGCGGCAACGAGCGCGTTTTCCGTCGCCGTTACACTCGGTTCATCGAGAAAGACATCGGCACCAATCAATCCTTTCGTTCGAAATGTGAAAGTTTCACCAAGTTCGTATTCCGCACCCAGTGCATGCAGCACGTGAAAGTGTGTATCAAGGCGGCGGCGGCCAATAACGTCGCCTCCCGGAGGTGAAAGCGTCACAGTTCCACACCGTGCCAGGAGCGGTGCAGCCAACAGAATTGACGCGCGAATACGCGCGCACAGCGCAGGATCGAGATCGCCGGCACGCACTTCCTTTGCGTGAATCCGCAGCACGTTGTCGCCCGTCCAGATACATTCTGCACCCGTGGTGCGAATGAGCTCGACCAATGTTTCAATATCACGAATTCGAGGCACGTTCGATAACACGACCGGCTGATCCGTGAGCAGCGACGCCGCAACGATAGGCAATGCCGCGTTCTTGTTGCCGGCCGGACGGATGGTACCGCTGAGGCGCTGGCCCCCTTCGACGATAAATTGTACGGGCATTCGACGGGCTCGGGGCACAGAGTGAAAGGCAGCGTGTACTAGGCCGCTAAGAATCGCCGCATTCTCACCGTAGCGTCAAGCGAGCCCACCACATTGCTTGATGATTTGCTTGACCCACTGGTTAGCACAGGGTACGATCACCCCTATGTCCTTGGCTCCTCTGATCTCTCCCTGGCTGCTGCAGGCCGGTTCCGTGCGCGATACCATCGTCACGATGCCCGTGCACAGCTGGTACGATTACACAAGCGGTACGCTGCAGCTCATCGTACTTGCACTGGCGGTAGTGGTGCTGGGCGTAACCGCCTACATGATGTTGGCCCTCAAGCGAGGTCTTGAATCACTCAAGACGACGGTTGAAAAATTGTACGAGGATTCTCGGCCGATTGTCACACAATTTTCGCTGGTGGCCGGCGACGCGCGCGAAGTCGTGGCCATGTTGCGCACGGATGTGGAGCGCGTCACGCACGCGGCAGGTGCCGTCAGTGAACAACTGCTCGATGTCGCGGCTGCGATGGAAAATCGCCTGGACGAAGTAAGCGCTGTCATCGATGTCGTGCAGGACGAACTCGAAGAGACGGCGCTCACGGCAACCGCAGCACTTCGCGGCGCACGTCTGGGCGGCCGAGCGTTGGCGGGGGGACTTGGGAAAGCGTTGATGGGAGCGATCAACCGGAATCCGCGCCGAAAGTCGCGCGACGATCGCGACGACAATGATGACCGTCCCGCGGTTCGCCGGCGCGACCGTGATCGCGACGTCGATCGTCCACGGAGCAACCGAAACAAACAACGCGATCGCGAACCTCGCTACCGCGAAAATGGCTAGCTGGTTGCGCGAGTGGAAGCGGTGGGGCATTCCGGCAGTGATCGTGTGCGTCGCACTGGTGCTCATACCCACCGACGCGTGGGCGTGGACACCCGGAACCCATGTTTTTCTGGGCGACGCCGTTCTCAGAAACCTGTCGCTGCTTCCTCCGCATGCGGCCGAGCTACTCGCCGCGTTTCCGTCGGACTTTCTGTACGGCTCGATTGCCGCCGATACGAGCATCGCCAAGAAATACGCGGCCGTTGGAAGACATTGTCATTCGTGGAATATCGGTCTCGAAATTCGCAATGAGGCCGAAAACGATGCGCTCAAGGCGTTTTCATTAGGATATCTCGCGCATCTGGCCGCGGATGTGGTCGCACACAATTTCTTTGTCCCGCGCCAATTGGCAATCACGTCCAGCACGACGGCGCTTGGCCACAGCTACTGGGAAAGCCGCATTGACACGCACATCGGTGATATCTGGCCACGCAAGGCGCGCGAGTTGTTGCTGATGGATCACGGACATTCCGACGGTCACTTAGATCGCATTCTCAGTCCAACGTTGTTCGGCAACGCAACCAACCGCCGCATTTTTCGGGGCATGGTGCGTGTTACCGATTCCGATTCGTGGCAGCGCATTTTCCAATTGGTATCGGAAAACAGCCGGTGGGATTTGTCCGATGCCGATGTGGCGCGTTACCTCACGCGTTCGTACGACTACATCATCGATCTGCTGAATCGGTGGGAGCACAGCGAACCGTTTGCGTTGGACCCGTCTGGCGACGAGCCGTTGCGCGCGGCGAAGAAGGTTCGACGAACCGCCAAACGCGAAGGTGGTGATATGCGCACGGCGCTTTCGGCCGATCGAATGTTTGGGATGCCGGTGTCTTCGCTGAGTTATGGCGCGAAACTCGAAGTGCCGTTCTTGAGCCGCGACGGGCTGATACGCGAACCGGCATCCGCCGCTATGCGCGCCGGGCGCTGAGCAGTTGGTTCAAACGTTTCGGATCGGCACTGCCTTTTGATTTGCGCATCACATGGCCAATAAGCACGCCTTGAAGCTTCACTTCGCCACCAAGATATCGCTGCGCTTCTTCCGGAAATTCAGCGATCACTTCGTCGATCCAGGTTTGCAACGCGCTGTCATCGCTGACTTTCAGCAGTCCCGCCGATTCTGCCAGTTTGGAGGGATCGGCGTTTTGATGTTCGGGCGTTTCCAACATTGCGAACAGCTGCCGAGCGGCCGAGTTGGAAATTTTGCCGTCAACTTCGAGGCGAATGAGTTGGCCCAACCGCTCGGCCGATAAGGGATGTGCTTCGAGCGAGATGCCAGTTGCGTTGGCCGACGCCTGTAGCGGGCCAAGTACCCAGTTGGCCGCACGCCTCGCGTCGCCTGAAGCTGCAGCAATTGTTTCGAATCGAGCGGACATTGCGGATGTTGCGGTCAGCACTTCAATGTCGATGGCTGGAACTCCGTATTGCGTGGCAAAGCGAGTGCGGCGTGCCTGTGGTAGCTCGGGCAGTGCCTTTCTTTTCGCGGCGATCCACTCGGCTGCGAGCTTGAGCGGCGGAAGATCGGGTTCGGGAAAATAGCGATAGTCATGACTGGCCTCCTTGCTGCGCGCTGGACGAATCTGTTCTTTGTGTCCGTCCCACAGCATTGTTTGTTGCACAATGGTACCGCCGTTTGCGAGTACGGCGCACTGTCGCGCGAATTCGATTTCAATGGAGCGCTCAACACCCGTGATCGAATTGAGATTCTTGACCTCGGTGCGCGTGCCAAGCTCCCTGGCTCCGCGCAAACGCGCAGAAATATTGACGTCAACGCGCAGTGATCCTTCTTCCATGTTGGCGTCGGACACATCCACGTATTCGAGAATCTGCTTGAGCGCGCGTACGTACGCGCCCGCTTCGGTCGACGAACGAATGTCGGGCTCCGAAACGATTTCCACCAACGGTGTGCCCGAACGATTGAGGTCGATGGCGGAATTAGTCTTGAAGCGATCGTGCACCGACTTGCCCGCGTCTTCTTCCATGTGCACGCGCGTAATGCGAATGACGACGGGCTCACCGTCACGCTTCACGCCAATGTCCAACGCGCCATCCGTCGCGAGCGGTTGATCAAACTGCGAGATCTGATATCCCTTGGGTAAATCAGGATAGAAATAGTTCTTGCGCGCGAAGATGGATTGTTCGTGCACGGTGCAGTCCAAAGCAAGCGACGCGCTTGTCGCCAATGCAACCGCATGCGCATTCAACACGGGGAGCGCGCCCGGCAGTCCAAGGCACACGGGGCATGTGTTGGCATTCGGTGCGTCGCCAAAACTGGTGCGACAGCCGCAGAATGCTTTCGTTTTGGTCTTGAGTTGGCAATGCACCTCGAGACCGATCACCATCTCGTATGCATCTGTGACTTTCGCTTTCGCCGGCGCGTTCATTGATGCGCCTCCGCACCTAACGCGCGCTCTAACGTATACGCGACCCGAAACATCGTGGCCTCGTCGAAGTGCGACGCAAGCAATTGTCCGCCAACCGGTAAACCGTCGATGCGGCCAATGGGCATGGACATACCCGGAATTCCCGCAAGATTCGCCGTCACGGTAAAGATGTCGCTCAGATACATCTCGTATGGATCGGACACTGCGCCAATCTTGAACGCCGTGGTTGGTGTTGTGGGCGTGAGCAACACGTGAACGCCAGTGGAAAACACATTCGTGAAATCTTGTGTAATGAGTTCGCGTACGGCCATCGCCCTTTTGTAATACGCATCGTAATAACCGGCACTCAACACGTACGTGCCGAGCAGAATGCGACGCGTGACTTCAGGGCCGAAACCTTCCGAACGTGTGTTCTCGTACAACTCTCGCAAGCCGTTACCAGTTTTACGCAGACCGTATCGCACGCCATCGAATCGCGCGAGGTTACTCGATGCTTCGGCTGGCGCAACGATGTAATAAACCGGAACCGCGAGATCGGTATGCGGGAGCGATACGACACGAATTTCGGCACCCAACGTCCGCAGCAGGTCACGCGACCGTTCGCAGAGTGCGCGAATTTTCGGATCGAGTGAAGCCGGGAAATATTCAGCGGGCCAACCAATAACGAGTCCGGCCAGCGGTTTGGCCGATTGGTCGTTGCGCGCGGCGCGGGAGTCTGCGACCGTTGCGCTTGACGACAGTGAATTGAATTCGTGGCGCGCGGCGCGGTAGTCAGCAACCGGTTCGCTGGACGACGTAGAATCGAGTTCATCACGACCGGCAATTACTTGCAGGCCAAGTGCGGCGTCGTCGACGCTTTTGCCGAATACGCCGATGTGATCGAGCGACGACGCGTACGCAACGAGTCCATGCCGGCTGACACGGCCGTACGTAGGCTTCACGCCAACCACACCGCAGAATGCAGCGGGCTGACGTACAGAACCGCCTGTTTCAGAACCGAGTGCAATGCGTACCGCGCCGGCAGCAACGGCAACGGCCGATCCACCCGACGAACCACCCGGCACGCGAGTATTGTCGATGGGATTAAGCGTGGGACCGTACGCGCTGTTTTCGGTGGACGACCCCATCGCAAATTCGTCCATGTTCGTTTTGCCAACAACGATTGCGCCGGCATCACGCAAACGCCTGACCGCAGTTGCTTCGTAGGGGCTGATGTAACCTTCGAGGATTTTCGATCCGCAGGAGGTGGGCATGCGGAGAGTGGCGATGTTGTCCTTGATCATCACCGGGACGCCGGCGAGCAACAACCTCCCGGCCGGCACACCACCAACTGTGCTGCCCTGTTTCAACGATTCATGAAGTTCCAGGATCGCGGTTGCTGCGCCTTCTTCATCGAGATACAGTATCGCGTTGAGACCGTCACGCAACAATCCGTGGGCATGCGCAACGAAAAT
>JBDUBA010000290.1:0-9426 GCA_040004335.1 Gemmatimonas sp. | reverse complement strand
TCCGATCGCTGCAGTTTTCATACCGGAACTCACGGCTCTGCCCAATAGGTGACGACGTGAAAAAAACGGGTCCTGCGACGAAAGCCGCGAAGCCTGCGGTGAAGAAAACGGCCAGGAAAGCCGCGAAGCGGGTTGCGACGCTCCCCGCAGGAAAAGCCACGAAGCAACTGCCAAAGAATTCCGCGAACAGGAAAGCCGGACCAACGCTGCACGAACACTTTCACAAAGACGGCAGCTTGTGGGCGCGCGGCGAACTCCGCGACGGCGTCCTGCAGGGTCCGTGGGAATGGTTTCGAAAAGACGGTTCACGCATGCGAGCTGGCTCATTCACCGACGGCGTACAAACGGGCAACTGGACAACGTACGCCAGCGATGGGCGCGTTGTGAAAGTCACGAAAATGAAAGGGTGAACAGTTTCATTTAACAATCGCTGCGCATCCTTCAACGGTTCCGGTCGAACCGACGGCAACTCCAGACACCGCGCCGTCGACGTCCACCGGCCCAATGACCCCAGCTATTCACACGTTGCAGCCGTCCGACGCACCCATGGGAACGCCTGGCGACAACGAAGAAGAACGCCTTGATGAGGCGTTGCAGGAGTCAATGACGACCAGCGATCCGGTGTCAATCAAGATTGCGTGATGGGCCAACGCAGTCCTCGCCTCGCCGGAATATTGCCGTTCCATTAAGTCATGATGAAGTCGACCAATCCCGCGCCGCGTAAGTATTGACGTCGTGCAGGCTGGCTCCCATATGTTTGACTCCAACATATGGGACTCCCATGCTAAAAGACGAACTCAAGAAGGGCAGTACCGAATTCCTGCTGCTCGCCCTCCTCGAATCCGAACCACGACACGGCTACGACCTGCAGAAACTCATTGAATCACGCTCGAAGGGCGTGCTCACCTTCAGTGTGGCTTCGCTCTATCCGCTCCTGTACAAAATGGAAGCGCGCGAGTGGATCGTTGGCCGATGGGTGGAGAAGGCGAGTGAACGCCGGCGACGCTATTACGACCTCACCCCCACCGGCCGCCTCGCGCTCGAAGAACAACGCCTCAACTGGCGCGAGTTCGTCGCCGCCATCAATCGCGTAACGGGAGTCAAATATGCCTGAGCAATTCAACTGGCGTGACGCCGTGCGTAGTCGCGTGTCCACCTTCGGATTGCACCCATCGGCCGAAGCAGATGTCGTAGAAGAAGTCACCGAACACCTCGAGTCGCAGTATCTCGAACTGGTGCCGCGCATTGGAGCCGACGCCGCACGCGCACAATTGCTCGCGGAACTCAACGACCGAGAGTTTGATGAAACTGCGCCGTTGTTGCAGAAACGCGAACATATCCCCCCAACTCGCGTATTGGGGGCGTCATCATTCTGGCGCGATGTCCGCTACTCCTTCCGCTCATTCCGCCGAACTCCCGCCACACTGTTCGCCGGCGCCACCGCACTCGCACTCGGCATCGGTCTCACTACGTTGATGTTCAGCGTGATCTATGGTCTGTTGTTGCGCGGGCTTCCGTATCAACGGTCCGAAAACATCGCGACCATCTTTCGCGCCGACCCACAGGACCGTGGCCAGGAAGATCTCGTGCCGTTTAGTGACTTCGTTCGTTACAAATCAACACAGCGCACATTTGCGGCCCTGGGTGGTTACGCGTCCGCCACGGTCAACGTCAGCGGAGGACAGGACGCCGAACGCGCGAGAGTTGCTCGGGTTACCGCAGGCTTTCTGGACGTGACCGGCGTTCAACCGATTGTCGGTCGGATATTTGGTGTCGACGACAACATTGTTGGCGCGCCCGCAACTGCAGTCCTGAGTTTCGCAATGTGGCGCGATCGATATCAGCTGGATTCAACAGTCGTTGGCCAATCGATCAACCTCAACGGGCGCCCGTTCACAATCATTGGTGTCATGCCCGAGCGATTTGAATTCCCGCAACGCGAGCGCATGTGGGTTTCACTCCAACTCGATCCCGCACAATTCAGCGCGGGTCAGGGGTTGGGATTGACGCTGGTAGGAAAAATTCGTACTGGTATTTCTTTCGAAACGGCCAACCATGACCTTGCGAGCATCTCAAAACAACTCGCAAAAGAGAATGCTGACACGGCAGCTGTTCGTGATTTTGCGCGGCCCTATGTGCGCGCCATGGTGCCTACCCGTGTGTACGCCCTCCTGTACGCAATGTTCGCCGCGGTTTTACTCGTGCTGATGGTTTCATGCGCCAACGTCGCAAACCTCTTACTCGACCGCATCTCCAATCGCTCACGCGAAAACGCTATTCGCGTTGCACTCGGCGCATCGCGCGGCGCGATCTTTCGTCAAACGTTGATTGAATCGGGCGTCGTGGCAGCGTATGCGTCAATTCTTGGGGTGATCTTGGCGCAAGGCGGCATTGTGGCGTTCAACCGCTGGGCCGCCGACATCCGTGCGGACCTTCCGTTCTGGATGGACGTTCGATTGCACGTTCCGGTGATGTTATTCGTGATTGCTATCGCAACGGTGGCGAGTCTGTTGGCAGGTATCGTGCCGGCCGTACTTTCGTCGCGCGTCGATCCCGGCGCATCACTCAAGCTCGGTGCGCATGTGTCGTCAACCCGACGGGTTGCGCGCATTGGTAACGCGTTTGTTGTACTCGAAATTGCGCTGTCCTCTGCACTGCTGCTAACGGCCGGATTCGTAACGACCAGTATCGTTCGTATCAACGACCTGAATCCACGCTTCCGAACGCAAGACATTTTCACGGCACGGGTGACTGCGCTCACGAAAGACTCGGCCATCAACAAAACGCGCTTCGAAGCCATCGAGAGCGCACTCGCAAACACGCCCGGCATTGGCGGCGTGTATCTGGGGAACGGAATTCCCGGCACTGGTTGGAGCGGAACGCGCGTAGCCATCGAGGGACGTACGTACGACAAACCGCGCAATCGCCCATCAAGTCGCTGGTTGGCGGTAACGCCAGGTTTCTTCAGCACATTTGACGTCGCGGTAACTCGGGGCCGCGCAATTACCTCGGCCGATCGCGAAGGCACGCTGCGGGTTGCGGTCGTTAGCGAAACATTTGTGCAACGCCATTTTCCGAGGGAAGATCCCGTTGGCAAACGTATTCGCCTTGGCGATGACGCGGTAGCCGAGTGGGCGACGATTGTTGGTGTGGTGCCGACCATGTTTGCGGATAGCCCCGATGGCAACTGGCCGACCGAAGTGATAACCGCGCTGTGGCAAGAGCGTCAGTTCAACAATGTCGCGATCGCGTTGCGTGGGCCCGAGGAATCCGTAAGTCTTGTGGCGCTCCGCAAGGTACTGGCGCGGGTCGCACCCGACGTCCCGGTGTCGGATGCGGCGACCATGCCCGAGCTGCTGTCGCGCGCCACGTGGCCTAATCGCGTGTTTGGGGGGATGTTCGTGATCTTCGCAATCGTCGCGCTGCTACTCGCGGCAATCGGGCTGTATGCCATCGTGTCAATTTCCGTTGGTCGCCGCACACGAGAGATGGGCGTTCGTCTCGCGCTCGGCGCGACTCATGCCAACGTCGTTGGTATCATTTGTCGCGAGGGTATGAAACAGAGCACCATCGGAATCGCAATCGGCTTCGCACTCGGCGCCGCTCTCACGCAGCTCGGTCGTGCGGCGTTGTTCGAAGTGAAGCCTGGTGATCCAACGGTAATTATTGCGGTTGCGTGCGTGCTTGCGGCAACGTCGTTGGTGGCGAGTTTGATGCCGGCACTTGCGGCAACAAGGGTCGACCCGGCACGGGCGTTGCGGGCGGACTAGCGCCAGTCATCACCGGCGGCAACGTTGCCGAATGTGCATGATCGTGAGAACCGCATTCAATCAAATGCAGAAATTCACGGCCTACCCCGGATGCGGTTGCAATGCGTCAACCATTCACGGAAGTCGCACGCTCGCAACGTTCGTCATCGCACCAAAAAGACAGCGGCAGTGCGCGAACGAGCTGCGCTCATCGGGCGTTGCGCTGGTGGCGCCGGTGACCGATCAACCCTGGGGCATCGCACGGTGTTCTTTCGCGATCCCGACGTGAATGTGCTGGAGATTTTCGCGGAACTTTAGGCGCTGCCGCGTACTGTGATCGCGCCGTTGCGTTCTCGCACCATTCTCGGATTCGGGAAATCGCCGATCGATCATCGACATGTGTCATGCGACATGCGACATGCGACATGCGACATGCGACATGCGGCAGATCGTCCAAGCACCCGGGCAAATTGGCGTCTGGATACCGCTGGACGTATGTTACCTTCTCGTTGGGCGGCAGCGAGACAAGCGCACGTTGCCAACCTGATTGATGATCACGATCTCTCAGAAAAGGACTATCGAATGTTCACGGTGCACCAGTGTTGCCATGCACTTGTGGTTACGGCCTTGGCGCTCGGCCTGCCCACGTCGAGCGCGCGAACCGTGGTTGTGGGAGCAAAATTGCCGGTCGCGACTGAAGTGCAGGCGATCGTCACTGGTCTGCGCAAAATCGCCATTGAAGAGCGCATTGAACTGAACATCGATCAAATCTGCCGAGTGGACGTGACGCATCCCGACTGCCCGAAGAATTTGAAAGTATCGAGTTTCAAGGGGCATCTTCCGGGGGCCGTGTGGGCGAAGGCCGAGGCTATCCTCAACGCCGATCCACAGATGGGAAAGCAAGGCCGCTCGGTGTTCAAAGCGACCGTTGTGTATGTCCAGCGTCCGGTCGCAGTTGGCGACTCGATCGTGATGTTGGTTCAAATGATTCGACCCGTTGAGAAAGCGCCGCGTCAAAAGTTATGGTTCGACGTCGTGCTGCGCGGAGACAGCACTCACATGGAAGTCGTGCGGAGTGCGCAGCGCACCGATCAACCGGTCAAGTAGAACGCGAACGATACACGAACCTCGGGAACCTGATGTTCGCGCAATCGACGTACTCTTCGTTACGACCGACTCGACGAGCCTCCTCCAATATTCATGATCAGCTCGTGCTTCGCGAAGTGTGCGGCCGCTTGTGGCTGTCATCAGTGCCATGTTCAACACCTGCAGTTTGGGGCTCCCCCCGCGACTGCGTGCCACATCGCCCGCATAGCCGATGACGATGCACCAGGCTGGCGGCGATGTACCCCACCGTATGCGCACGCACACTGACCGGGTGCGATGAAAGGCTGCGTTCAATATCGGCCGCAAATTGCTCGACCGACGAATAACGCTCGCCAACTGTTCGACCCAATGCCCGCAGCACGATTGCGTCGAGATCACCCGCCAACCGGCTGCGCTGCGCTCCTTCAACCGCGAGACTGGGCGCGCGTGGTGGTGCTTCACGGATGCGTTCCAGCATCGCACCACGTTTTCCGCCGCTCGCATATGGCAACTGCCCGGTCAGCAGCTGATACAACACAACTCCCAATGCATAGACGTCGCTGGCGGTTGTTGTTGCCGCGCCTTCAATCTGCCCGGGTGCCGCATATTCGGGGGTCATCGCATCAGGCGTCGCCATGGGAACACCATCAAGGTTTCCACCGCTGGCCGATGTTGGCGACAACACTTTCGCAATTCCATAATCGAGCAACTTCGGAACACCAGTCGCCGAAACAATAATGTTGGACGGCTTGAGGTCCTGATGCACCACAAGGTTCTGATGCGCGAACTTTACGGCATAACAAATGGTGCAGAAAATTTTCAGTCGTTCGTCAACCGTAAGTTTGTTCTGATCGCAATATTCGTTGAGCGGCAGCCCCTCGACAAACTCGAGCGCCAGATACGGACGGCCTTCAGGCGTTTGTCCAACATCCAGCAGGTGCGCAATGTTCGGATGATTGAGCGACGCCAGGATCTGCCGTTCCGCACGAAACGCTGCCATGAGTTCCGTTGTTTCCAGGCCGCTCCGTACAATCTTGAGTGCAACGTGCTGACGAAAATCGGCATCTTCGCGAAGTGCCAGCCACACCTCACCCATTCCGCCGCGGCCAAGCTGACGCACCAGTCTGTACGGCCCAATGCGTTCTGGCATGGCGTCCATCGTTGACGGCATCTCAACGACAGAATTGTCGAGCCACCACGGCTCGCTTGCCACGAGCAACGAACGAACCTCTGCCGCCAATGTTGCATCGTCGCGATCGAGCGCTCTCAGAACGGCAATGCGCGCATCACCCGTGAGACTCGCGGCTTGGGCAAACGCGGCCTCAATTGCGACCCAACGTTCTGCGCTTGGTGCGCCCGAGTGTTTTTCAGGAGTGTTCATCCCGCTCCGTTCACAAAATCTGCCTCGAGCTCACGCCTGAGCCACGCACGCGCCGATTCCCAGGAGCGCCGCACGGTAACCGAGGAAAGTCCCATGGTGGTTGCGATGTCGTCGTATCCCAACCCGCCAAAGAAACGATACTCCACTACGCGTGCGCCGCGTTGATTGAATTGTTGGAGTCGGTCAAGCGCGTCGTTCAATGAAAGAATGCGCTCGTCAGAGAGCTCGGTCGAAATCGCAAGCGCATCATCAAGCGGAAGTGGTGCTGCGTTGCCACCGCGTTTTGCGGCGCGACGTGCTTCGGCGTGATTTACGAGAATGCGTCGCATTGCCATTGCCGCCACTGCAAAAAAGTGCGCGCGATTCTGCCATCCAACGCGGTGTTGGTCAACGAGCTTGAGGTATGCCTCAGGCACCGGCGCCGTTGTCTGCAGCGTATGCCCCGTTCGCTCGAATCCGAGCTTGCCGTGTGCCATCGCGTGGAGTTCGTCGTACACGAGCGCCATGAGGCGATCGCCGGCCAGCGCGTCCCCTTGTTGAGCCTGGAGCAAAATGTCGGTCACCGGCCAGGCAGTCTCGGGCGGGGATGACTTGCTGAACTCGCTTGAACTCATTTCACGTGGTGCACATGGACGGGTTTGGAGTCCGATCGTCCGACAATACGGCCGAGTGGCGGTGACCGCAACTTTCGGGGGTGTCTGACGAGAGCGGTCGCGGCCGACATTGGGCCGATTTGGACACAAAAAACAGGAATGAGCAGATTCGGGAGCGATTCCTGTGTTGGAAAGTGAATGCCCTCGCGCCCTGCGCGCGGTCCACTGGTTCAACGACCTCTTCGGAGTTTACCCGTATGAAGCGACTATCACGCTTCGCCACGCCGGTTCTGCTCGTTTCGCTGTTCGCCCTCATGAGCTGCGGCGGAGGCGATACAACCGCTCCTCCAGTCGTAACAGTTGCAACGGTCACGGTTTCGCCCTCAACCAATGCGTTGTTGACCGGTGCAACGGCAACGCTCACCGCGACCTTGAAGGACGCATCGGGCAATACTCTGCGCGGGCAAACCGTTACGTGGTCGTCAAGCGCCCAAGCCGTTGCGACCGTCAGTACTGGTGGTGTCGTAACTGCCGTTGCTGCAGGAACGGCGACCATCACCGCAACGAGTGAGGGCAAAAGCGGAACCGCTTCCATCACCGTAAGCGCACCAGTTGCGACGGTGGCTGTCACTCCGCCAGCGCCCGCGATAAATGTGGGCGCAACGGTAACACTCACGGCTGACACCAAAGATGCAGCGGGTGTTTCGCTCACCGGACGCGCTATCGCCTGGTCTTCGAGTGCGCAGAGTGTTGCGACAGTCACGCAAACGGGGGTTGTCACCGCCATTGCAAGCGGAACCACAACCATCACGGCGACAAGCGAAGGCAAGAGTGGTACCGCAACGATTACGGTGTCGAATCCATTCAATCCTGCGACCGCAACAACTCTCTCTGGCACTCAACGTTTCACGTCCATCAACATTCCGGTTGGCGTGACGGTGACAGCAACGGCCGATCTCAATCTGAGCGCATCAGGTGCCATCGCAATTGCAGGCACGCTTACTGGCAATTGCGTCGCAATGACCGTTGCCGCTGACGCCGCAGCATCTGTGACGGGATCCATCTCGAACGCTTGCACCGATCCCACGGTCGACGGCAAGGATCTCACCATAGTGGGCAAGACCGGCGTGAGTGTCATGACGTCAAGCATCAACAGTTCCGGTGAAATTCTGATCACGAATGATCTCGCGTTGACTGACGCAAATTTTCCGGTGCCGAGCGGCGCGTTGGTGACGTCAAAGAGTGGTATTCGTACCGGTGCCGTTGCGCGCGCGGCCGCAACGGCCGTAACTCCTGATTGTTTATTCTCTGGCGTGCGACCGCCGCCAGTGGTGGCGCGACCGGGTAGCGCGGGCGCGACCACGTTCCTGCCTGGCGCCGCCGGCAAAGGTTTACGCATGTCATGCCGCGGCCACGGTGAAATTGGCGGTGGCGCTGCCGGAGGTGCGACCATTACTGGACAAGCTGGCGGCGCGGGCGGTGCCGGCAACAGCACGAGCAACACGTTTGCTGAAGCGCGCGCCGGCGACGGCGGAAACGGCGGCACCGTACGCCTGTATGTCACCGGTGAACTCGCAATTGTTGGCGCGACCAATCTTGTATCCGGTGATGGCGGCGCAGGCGGCGTTGCAGTTGCAACAGCTCAATCCAATCCTGCGCTCAACAAGCAGCCGAACGCGCAGGCCACTGGCGGCAAAGGTGGAGAGCCCAGACTCATCGACATTCGTGCGGGTGGTGCGATCAACATTGCCGCACCACTCAACATTACGATTGGCCGCGCCGGTGATGGCGGCAGCGGCACTGCGACTGCTGCACCTGGACTCGATGCGACGGACGTGTCACCGGCAAAGGAAGGTGGCAACGCCAACGCCACCGGTGGCGAAGGTGGTAGCACGCCAAACCGTACGCTGGTCGCGTTCGGTGCCATTAACGGCGCTGCGTTCGTCACGGTGAGCGGTGGACGCGCTGGAAACGGTGGACGTGCAACGGGTACAGCGGGTGTTGGCGGAAACGGCAACGAAACGTTCCCGGCCGGTGGAAAGGGCGGCAACCTGTCGTTCAACACCAACAACGCCGGTAACGGCGTCAACACACGTGTTGGAAACGGTGGCAATGCACAACTCAAGAATCTCCTGGGCGTTGTGTTTGGTCGCGGCGGCGACGGCAGCATCACTAGCGGCACAATTGGCAACGGCGGCGCGGGTTGGAATGGTTGTGTAGTTCCGCGCAAACCAGGTGGTGCTGGTGGCGTTGGTGGCTCGGCAGCCGGGCGTGATGGCTCAGGCGGCACTGGCATACCCGTTGGAGTGGCCGGCGGTATCACACTCACGAACGTTGGAAACGGTGGCAAGGGTGGTGACGGAGTGAACCCTGGTACCGGTGGCAATCCGGGTTCGGATGCGACCATTTCCTCGGGCGCAAAAAATCTGATTGCGCCGAACTTCACACTGGGTGCGGCCGGTCTGCTCTGTTCAGCGGTGCCGGTCAGGATCGGAGTCTTGAGTGATCCCTTCTTGCACACGCCGCATACGCACTACACCGACATCGCGGGGCTGTTGATCGCGGAACCTGTCAATGAATTTGAGACGATTGGGTTGAGAGTTTACTGAGTGACCAA
>JBDUBA010000123.1:0-9527 GCA_040004335.1 Gemmatimonas sp. | reverse complement strand
GCTTCGTTTGAACGGGCCCGCGTGGCAAAAATATCCAGAATGAGTTCCGCACGATCCATCACGCGCGTAGTGATCAACGTTTCGACGTTCTTGCTTTGTGCCGGAGACAATTCATCGTCAAAAATGACGAGGGTCGCCTGCAGCTCCGAAATGCGATCCTTGAGTTCATCGACCTTGCCGCTACCCAAATAGGTGGCTGCATGTGGACGATCAAGATTCTGCGTAACAAAACCCACCACTTCGGCGCCCGCCGTGTCGGCCAGTCGCGCCAGTTCCTCGAGATATTCATCCGCGTGAATTTTGTGCGCGCTGCGTTTGAGCGGCGCTGACACGAGGATTGCCCGTTCAACGGGCAGTTTCAGGGAAATCGGTTCGCCTTTGATAAATGCCACCTGTATTAGTGAACTCGTCCGCGACCAACGCGCTGCTACTTATCGACCGTTACCTTTGATCGTGCTGTAGCGACCGGTCTGATTATACGGACGTGTGTAGTTGCCGAGTGGCGTGGAGACGGTAAAGTCGCCGCGCACACGATAATTGAGCGTGCCCGCTTTCAGCAGCGATTGTCCCGCCGCACCCAAGCCAGCATACGTAAAGCGCACGGGTAAACGGACCTCGGATGAATCGTGACCTTGCACAACGAATCGATCACCCAACTCGCCATCGCCAAGCGGAATGGAATCGACGTCGACTTTGTACGTCATCTTGACGGCGTCCAGTTTGTACTTGTTCGGGTTGACGATCAACAGTCGCACGTCAACGCTTCCACCCGTCAAACCAATTCCCGTGATCGTCACATCCCTGAGTCGCACCACCGGTTCCTTGAATCCGCCCGCACCGATTGCCGCGCAACCCGCAGCTGCCGTGATCAGCAGCGCGATTACGCTCCACTTGACGGCACGACTTGATCGTTTGCGCTCGGTGTTACTGGAAGGGGCGTCCACTCGTAAATCCTGGTCCATTTTACTCACGCTCCGGCATCGGTAGAAGTTGTGTCGGTTGTTATGGCGTTGGCTTCCCGCGCCGGCGCGCCGCGTTTCGCGTGATCAGTTTGCGCTTGTTCGCGTGTAGCCGATTCGCCCTTTGCGGGTTCGCCCTTGGCAGATTCGCCGTTCGTAGAATCGCCCTTCGTAGATTCGCCGTTCGCGCCATCACGTTTCGCTGCCCACCAGGCGAGCCGTTTCGATATCTCGCGCTCAAACCCAAAGGGACCAGGCTCATAAAACGTGGCGCCCTCGAGGCTCTCCGGAAGGTACGTCTGCGGAATGAAAGCGTCGGGAACGGCGTGAGCGTATTGGTACCCGGACCCATAGCCGAGTTCCTTCATGAGGCCTGTAGGGGCATTTCGGAGATGCAACGGCACCTTCGCCGCCGGAGAATTACGCGCGGCTTCGAGTGCCGCGCCCCAGGCTTCGTACACCTTGTTCGATTTGGGCGCCGTGGCGAGGTAGACCGCGGCTTCCGCAATTGCCAACTCTCCCTCGGGCGACCCAAGCCTTTCATACGTCTCGGCCGCCGCCAACGTGAACACCAACGCCTGTGGATCGGCAAGCCCAATGTCCTCGACCGCCATTCGCACCATACGACGCGCCAGGTAGCGTGGATCTTCGCCGCCTTCAATCATGCGCGCCAGCCAGTACAACGATGCCTGCGGATCGCTCCCTCTCAGCGCTTTGTGAAACGCCGAAATGAGGTTGTAATGTTCTTCACCGCTTTTGTCGTATTGAGGAACGCGTCGTTGCACCGCCGCTTCGACTACCGCGCGAACAATTTCGCCGCCATCGTCAGTTAAATTCGCAGCGGCTTCGAGCGAACCAAGCAAGCGGCGGGCGTCGCCATCGGCGAGTTCGGCGATCAGCGCTCGCGCACCGGGCGCGATGGTAATGTTGCGCGCGCCCAATCCGCGAACGGAATCGCTCAATGCCCGATCAACCAATCCCATGAGATCGTTCGCGCCGATTGCGTCGAGCACCAACACACGCGTGCGCGACAACAATGCGCCGGTTAATGCGAACGACGGATTTTCCGTTGTTGCGCCAACCAGCACCACCGTTCCCGCTTCAACGTGTGGAAGGAATGCGTCCTGCTGCCCGCGATTGAATCGATGAATTTCGTCGACAAACAGAATAGTGCCGCGCCCCGAATCGCGTCGGTCTTCTGCTTCGGCAACAACTTCCCGAACACGTGCAACGCCATCACTCACCGCGGAGAACGAAACAAACGCGGCGTCGGCAGACTGTGCAAACAGACGGGCCAACGTTGTCTTTCCGACACCGGGCGGTCCCCACAGAATCATGGAATCGACAATGCCGCGTGCCAATTGCTGACGTAAGGGCATTCCAGGCGCCAACAGATGTTGCTGGCCAATGTATTCGTCGAGCGTTTGCGGGCGCATACGCGCAGCTAACGGCTCTGGCACCCTTGATGCGAACAGTGACGGCGAACGCGGTCCGTTTCCACGCGAATTGCCGGAGGTTTTGACGGGTTTATTCACGGGAATCGACGTCAAAGTCCCCCGGCGCCAATCCAAGACGTCGGACTGCAATCGCCAGACTATCCAGCAGCTCGGGCGCCGCGCTGAGCTCGGAGCGCGACGCACACCATACGGCTGTAGGCGGTTGGTGGCGTTCTTCCAATCCCATCTTCAGCAGTGCCTCTCGCCACTTCGGAGATCGCGAATACACGATCAACTCCAACTCTGGCGTGAGTGTCAATTGATCGTCAGTGGTGTAGACCGCGAATTCTACACCACCATATCCCGCGAGCAGCAATTTCAGGCGCGCAATAACATCACGGGTTTCGGTGCGCGAACAGGCGTTCTCCCACCACGATTTCCGTTGTCTGAGTGAACTTATGCTGACGCTCAGCGATTCGGGAAACTGATAAACGAGCAGATGCATGAGATCGACCGCCCGCTCGCTGTTTGCACCGATCACTGACGTGTACACGCCGTCCAGTTCACTGTGCGTGAACCAGTCAGCGGCGCTCCGAAATCGAAGCGCGAAATCACTCGGCACTACCTGGGCTCCAGATGACACGCCGTCAGCTCCGTTTCACGACTGCAACTTCGTACCCGGAGACCACTACGCACGATCCGTGAACGCATGCTGCAGGCGGTGCGCCTCGAGCAATAGAAAGTCGCGTGTATTGGCCAGCGGATTCTCGACCACGGTATTGAGCAGCGCCGCCAGTATTTTGCCGAAATTCGGACCTGCCGGAATGCCGGATGATTGCAGGTCGTCGCCGTCGATAGCGAGGTCTGCCACTTCGATCGCGTCGTTCCAGGCAATAGGAAGCATTCGGCGATACAGGTCGTGCACGGCGTGCAGCGCTGGTGTGTTGACACCTACGCCAAGCGCCCGTTCACTCGCCCAGCGCGCCCACGCCAGACGCATGAAATCGCGAACACGTAAACGTTCGATGGCGGCGGCCCAGCGTCTCAGTGTTCCGTCGCTGGGGAGCGTGTCCATCGTTAACACGCGCGCCATCTCCGACTCCAATTTGTGCCACCGCTCAATTAGCGCTCCAACGTACGCCGTTTCGGCCTTGGATGCGCGCAACCTCTTAAGCGACGCGACGGCCTCGCTGGCTGGACGGCCAGAAAACAACGTTGCCAGACGCAGCTGGCGACGAACCATGTAGCGCGGTGCCGACATCACCGCCGTCGGACGCGGTTGAACATCAACCGCGCACAGCACTGCGGGACTGACATTTGCCAACTCATGAATCAACGATGCAAATGCGCCGCACTCCTGCCACATAAGGAATGCTTCGGACGGCTTGCGCGCTTGCTCGAGTGTTTTGTCCAGTTCCTGTTTGATGCGTTCGGCGGATAAGCGGGCAAGGTGCGGTCCACTCTCAACCATCGCGCCCCATGTCACCGCTTCGATGCGAAAGCCAAATCGCGCGGCAAAACGAATGCCGCGCAACACGCGCAACCGGTCCTCGACAAAGCGATCAATTGGTATTCCAACCGCGCGGACCAATCCAGACTTGAGGTCGGCTTGCCCGTCAAACGGATCGAACAGACGCTCGTCGACGGGATCGTACGCAATGGCGTTGATCGTGAAATCGCGTCGCCTGAGGTCTTCAACAAACGATGCGCCAAATTCTACCGTGGCATGACGACCATCGTGACGGACATCGCGACGAAACGTGGTAACCTCATGCACGACGCCCTGCTTGTCTTTGACACCAACCGTTCCAAATTCAATACCCAGCGGAATCACTTTCCGAAACAACTTTTGCACCGTCGCCGGATCGGCCGCTGTTGCAATGTCCCAGTCCTGATTGACGTGCCCCAACAACGCGTCGCGCACCGCGCCGCCAACACACCACGTCTCAAAACCCGCATCGCGCAGCTTTCGCACGATGTCGATGACGGGTTCGGGCGGGCGCAGCGCACTCGCCGCAGGCATTCCCGGGTCTATCCGCAGAGGACGCTCCCGCCATTCACATTCAGGACTTCGCCGGTGATGTGCCGAGCGAGTGGGCTGGCAAGAAAGAGAATGGGACCTGCGATGTCGCTTGGTGACGCAATGCGCTGGAGCGGAATTGCCGTTTCGATTCGCTGGCGACCGCCACTGGTCATTGCAATCGAAACGGCTTCCGTATCGACCCAACCAGGTGCAACACAGTTCACCGTAATGTCGCGCACTCCCAACTCGACACACAGTGATTTCACGAATGAGATAATCGCGCCCTTGCTCGCGGCATAGTCAGCGTGTCCGGCTTCACCGCGTTGACCGGCGGTGCTCGTGACAAAAATCATGCGGCCGCCGTTGGGCAAGACCCTCGCGGCAGCGCGCGCACCGTAAAACATGCCGTCGAGATTGGTCGCCATCGTGGAGCGCCACCGTTCATCATCCAGGCTGGATACGGGCTCCGGATTGGGCGGCCAATATCCCGAATTTCCCACGAACACGTCGACGGTCGAAAACTTCCGCAGTCCTTCTGCAACAAAGGCGTCGTTCGCAGCGCGTGTCGAGAGATCGCCCTGAAACGCGAAGCATTTCACATCCAGCGCCATCACTTCCGCTACGAGCGCTTCCGCCTCGGACGTTCTGTTTCGATACGCAAATCCCACGTTCGCGCTCGCGCGTGCAAGCAGGCGAACGGTCGCCGCACCAATGCCGCGCGATCCACCCGTCACCAGCACCGACCTTCCCTTGAGATTGATCATGCGCTATCGACTCAGCAACAGTGTCTGTTCCACCGAATCGCAGATGAGATGTTGTATGCAGAGATGAATCTCCTGCGCGCGATCCGTCCGATCCGTGGGCACGACAATGCAGTGATCAACCAACGCCCTTAACGCGCCGCCATCACGTGCCGAGAGTGCGAGAGTGGCCACACTGCATTCGCGGGCTGCTTCGGCGGCGCGCAACACGTTCGGCGAATTTCCACTCGTGCTGTGAATGATCAACAAGTCGCCGGGCTTGCATAGGGCCTCGACCTGACGCGAAAAGATGTGGTCGAATCCAAAGTCGTTACCCACGGCAGTGATTAGCGACGTGTCGGTTGTCAACGCAATTGCGGGATACGCTTTCCGATTACGCATATACCGCACGACGTACTCCGTCGCCATGTGCTGCGCGTCGGCGGCTGACCCGCCGTTTCCACAGAAGAACAACGTGCCACCGCGCTTGATGGTCGCCGAAATCATAGCGGCCGCGAAATCGATTGCTGCGCCGTGTTGGTCAGCGGTCCGGCGCGCAACGTCGGCCAGTTCGAGCAGCGCTTGGGTGAGTGAGTTTGGTGCAGTCATGTATACCGAATACAGGTGGTGGCGCCGTGCGGAGATCGTGAATCGGCTTTCAACGGCCAAGACTAACCGAGCGCGATTGAGTAGTTACGGCCGAAACAACTTGCGAAATTTCTGCGTGAACCCACGCAGCGACTTGAGCGGCGGAACCGGAATCGGATCCTCGTCATCCAGCACGCGCTCGGCGTTGATGTGCGTCAGCAAATCGATCTGCTCCTGCGACGCTTTGTTATCCTTGAGCCAGTCAACGGCGGCGTGCAACGAACGATGGTCGCCGTGATTGTCGGAGGCGAGAATATCAATCAAACCGAACGCCATCAACTCGCGCGCCAACTCAGCCGGAACACCTCGGCCCAACAACACGGAAACGTCCGTCTGAATAACGACGCCTAGTGATCGCCACTCTTTCACCTGCTCGGACGTGCAGCCGAAATAGCGCTCGGGATGTGCGAGAATTGGCGTACGGCCACTGCGCGCAATGCGACGCAACTCACTCGACGCCTGTCGCGGAACGCCTGCGCGCGCAAACTCGACCAACAAGGCGCGTGATTTTCCAAGTGTGAGATCGAACGAAGTGAGGTCAACCCCTGGTTCGTCCAGCATAATCTCCCACCCCAACTGCAATTCCGGTTTAGCCGGCGCGGCTTTTTGTAATTCCGCGAGGATCTCGCGATATCGCGCGCGCGGCGCGGAATGCGCTTGCGAAGCGTTCAAGTGTGGGGTGAGCACCAACACGTCCACTCCTTCGTTGCCGAACCGTTCGAGCACCGGCACCGAAACTTCGATGCTGGGCGAACCATCGTCGACGCCGGGCAAGAGGTGGGAGTGGATGTCGATCATGGTCGTAATTTACCGACCGACACCCCGGAAACAACGAATCAGCCCGGTCCACCACCCTCGAAAGTTCGCACTCTTTTTGCTCTGTGCCACTTCCTAGCGCAGCACTCTGACAGGATCCACTCCAATCGCGCGACGAACGGGCACAATCAACGCTACCGCTCCGCACACGATCAGCACCAGCACCGCCGCGATGACGGTGACCGGATCGAATCGGGAAATGCCATTGAGCATTCCGTTCAGCAATCGCGTGACGGCCAGTACTCCCAGTGCACCACCCGCAAGTCCAAGTGTGATCCACGCCGCGGCCTGACGGACAATCAACTGCACCAACGCGCGCCGACTCGATCCCAATGCAACTCGCACACCGAATTCCCGTTCTCGCGCTGCTCCCATAGCGGCAAACATTGCGTACACGCCGACGGACGCAAGCAGCAGGGCCAACACGCCAAACGCGCTCATGAGCACCACCGGCAAACGCCGGCGCGCCAATCCGTTATCAACCACACGTTCCAGCGACGAAATGCGATCAGTCGGAATCGCCGAATTGAGGGCCGCAAGCTCCCGACGAATGGCAGGATAGAGAGCGATAGGGTCACGGCCTGTTCGAATGACTACCTGCGTCGACGACGACGCCGGTAATGGGATGAAAATCGTCGGCTCTGCGCTGGCTATCGTGGGGTCGTTTCGAACATCCGCTACCACACCGATGATTTCGTAAAACGGTGTGAGTTGGCCAGGGCCAACTCGAATCCGTTGCCCGAGTGCGCTTGATGCCGGCCAAAACGTTCTCGCCATCCCTTCGCTGATTATTGCGGGTGTTGGAAGTGGGAGCGGTGGAGGCGTTGTTGCAACAAGGGGAGGCAATGGCCGTCCGTTGGCGTTGGCCGCAACTGGAGCTGTTGCGAGAATGGGTGGCGTCGGACGATCGGCAGGAGTGAACATTCTCCCCGCACGCAAGGCAATGCGCAGTGCGCGAAAGTAGTCGGGAGTTATTGCGGACACAGTTGCAAACGGCTGCGCACCCGCGGGCCACACAACGCCGTCGATCGAAAACGGAATCGTAAACTTGGTTGCTTGCGGTAACCGGTCGGTGCCGGCAACCGCTGTCACGCCAGGAAGTGCACGCAAACGTTCGAAAAACTGTTCGTAGAAGACCCTTCTCAGATCGGGCGTGCGATACGACTGCACTGGCAACTTGACCTGAGTGACAATCACCTGACGAGGTTCGTAGCCGAGTGAAATGTTCGTTACTGCCCAGAAACTTCGCGCGAGCAACCCTGCACCAACCATCAAGCTGATTGACAGCGCGATCTGTCCCGCGACCAGCATTCCCCGCAGCCGGCGTGAACTGCGATCTTCCGTGGCGGCGCGTGAAGACTCCTGCAGCACCATTCCGGTTGCCGTTCGACTGACGGAAAACGCCGGCGCCAAACCGAATACGATTCCCGTTGCAACTGCCAGTGCAAATGCAAACAGTATCACGGTCGCGTCGAGGGAAATCGTGACGTATGACGGCAGCGCTGTAGTCGCGAGAGAACGCATTGCGGCAACCCCAATTGCGGCAACAGCAACTCCGCAAATTCCTCCGGCTGCGGAAAGCATTGTGCTCTCCGTCAACAGTTGACGCACAACACGCGACGTTCCAGCGCCGATCGCGAGGCGCACAGCGAATTCTTTTCGACGCGTGAGCGTGCGTGACAACAAAGCACCCGCAAGGTTCGCGCAGGCAATCAACAACACAAGCGCCGCACTCGCCATGATAATGAGCAACGGTTTGCGAGTATCACCCATCATGTCATCCGTGAGCGATAGTGACTTCACCGTAAAGTCAGCATCTGTCTGCGGATATTCCCGTGACATGTCCGCCGCAATCTTCCGGAGCTCGGTGTCAGCGCTTTGTTGTGTCGCCCCTGGGGCGAGCCGGCCGACAAGATTCAATAAGCGGAAATTGCGGATTCCCCGCGGATCACGTCGAAACACGGCAATGTCGAGCGTTACGTAAACATCAGCACGTCCCATTGGCCCAACGAATTTTGGCGGCAGCACACCCACAACGTGCATCGGCACACCGTCCAACCGAATTGTGCGTTTCAGAATATTCGGATCGCCGCTGTAGATGCGTTTCCAGGCATCGTAACTCAGCACCGCAACCGCGTTGGCCGCGGGCGCGTCCTCATCGCTCGCAACCAACGTACGACCAACAAGGGGTTTGACGCCAAACGTCGCAAAGAACTCACCACTCACCGTCGCGGCCGTAATCACCCGCGCACTGTTGCTGTCCACCAACGTCTTTTCCAGCGTCGACAGACGAAAGAACGCAACGTTCGAAAACGAATGTGCGCGCGCCTTGATGTCATCCGCTGCACCGGGACTGAATGGCGTGACACCAAGTTTCGCGTCTTTGTGCACCGAGTACACGCGCACGAGCTGCGACGCACCGGCGTACGGAAGACCGTCCAGCAATACTGATTTGACGACGCTGAACACGGCGGTGTTTGCGCCAATACCGAACGCCAGCGTAACCACGGTGAGCAAAGAAAAAAGCGGCGCTCGGCGCGCTGAACGCATGCCAAACCGGAGGTCCTGGGCGATCACATCGAACGACAGCTTTGGCATCGGCGAGAGAGTTCGGGTCTCCCTTTTGACGCTTCAGCGCCTCAATTTCTGCACATGAACCGACGGAAAATTACGACGTGCGTTCAGCCAACTCGGCAATGCGCTTCATCGCGTTCGCCGCGCGCGCTTCTATTCGCGTTGGGTCGTTTGATGCAGCTTCGAACGCATACGTCACGAGCGAGTCGACGGCCAGCAGTGTCAACGCCGTTGCACGTTCAGTTGAACCCGACGTCATCAGTTCGCTCAACAACCGTTCAGCCGTTTCGAGACACACTTCGGGTACATCGGTGGACGGACGGGCAGCGGC
>JBDUBA010000317.1:0-9528 GCA_040004335.1 Gemmatimonas sp. | reverse complement strand
AAACAGTGCAGGCGCGTCGCGTGATTTTGATACTGGGGTCAGACACCAGTGTCAAAAAACCGCGGGACCCAAACCCCTGGGTACGACCCCACCTACCAAACGTCCCTGTGGCAAAACGGTGCAGGGGGGTGCGTAATTTTGCTACTGGTGTCTGACCCCGGTATCAAAAACCCGCGCATCAAAAATCCGCGGTGGCAACAGAGTGCTTGGGCGACGCGTGATTTTGATACCGGTGTCTGACCCCAGTATCAAAAACCCCCGAACGTTTTGCTACTGGTGTCTGACCCCAGTACCGAAACGACTCCAGTAGCAAAGCATTGCCGGCTCCGCAACGTGGCGCGATTATTACAGCGAATGCCTATGGCCGAGATGGGTTCGTAGGCCCCGCCACTTTTGCATGAGAGCATTTCGATGAAGGTGATCATCCCCCTGGCCGGGAAAGGCACGCGCCTGCGTCCCCACACTCACGTGACGCCCAAGCCCATGCTGAAAGTGGCGGGGCGCCCGGTCATGAGTTACGTGATGGATGACGTCGCGAAACTGGGAGACGTCGAACAGGTCGTGTACATCACCGGCCATCTGAAAGAAAAAGTGGAACTGTTCGCAAAAAACGCATACCAGTTTCCGAGCGTTTTTGTTGAACAGCATGTGCAGGACGGGACGGCCGGCGCAGTGAATCTTGCGCGCCCCTGGATCGATCAACCGGTATTGATCGTGTTCGTCGACACGATTTTTGACGCGGACTTGTCGATCGTGCATGACCTTGACGCCGACGGTGTGATCTGGACGATGGAGGTCGAAGATTATCAGCGCTTCGGCGTGGTGGTGACCGACGACGACGGATTCATGACGAAAATTGTCGAGAAACCCACAACGCCGATTTCAAAACGCGCGAACATTGGACTGTATTACATCCGCAATTGGCAGTTGTTGTTCGAAGGGATTGATCATGTGCTGACAACGCCGCCCAACAAAGGTGAGTGGTACTTGACCGATGCGTTTCAGTACATGATCGACAAGGGGGCGCGCATCAAGGTGGTTGATGTGGCGGGCTGGTATGACGCCGGACAGCTGGAGACGTTGTTGGCCACGAATCGCACAATGCTCGAGAAGGGGCGCGCGCGACAACCGCATGAGTTGGGAAATGGCGCGAGCATTGTCGCGCCAGTCTACATCGAAGAAGGCGTCACAATCGAGCATTCAACGATTGGTCCCAACGTGTCGCTTGGCCGTGGCAGTGTGGTTCGCCACTCGTCGCTTCGTGACTGCGTGATTGGAGAAAAAGCCGATATTCAGCATGCCACGCTCCACGATTCGTTTATTGGTGACGCGACGGTCATTCATGGGGTATCAGGATCGCTCAACGTGGGCGATCAAAGCGAAGTGCGCATTGACGGCAGCAGCGCGAACACGAGGAGTCACTGATGGACGAACGCGAAGCGGAACGAGTTGACGGAACGGACGCGGCGTCCGCAGCGCTGGCCGAAACCAATGCGGTGACGCGCCGTGAGTTGTTGTCGCGCCTGGCGGGAGTCGCTGGCGCAGCAGTGGTTGGTGGTGCGATTACCGGCACGCCGGCTCGCCTGTTGGCCGCGACCAACGAATGGCGCGTTGACTTGCGGCCACCCGAACCGGCCGCCGATCAGAAGCGCATGATCGGTATCCCGTTCGAACGTCATGAAACGGTGCGGGTTGCGATTGTTGGCACGGGGCTGCGCGGACGTTCGGTGTTGGGCGAGCTGTTGGCGATTGAAGGCGTGCGTATTACCGCAATTGCCGACATCGCGCCCGATGCGGCCGCCAAGGCTTCCGCGATGATCATGGCGAAAGGACAGCCCGCGCCTGCGTTGTTCACGAAAGGCGAACACGATTTTGAAAACCTGGTGAAGCGCGACGATATCGATCTTGTATACACCGCCACACCGTGGCAGTGGCACACGCCCGTGGTGCTGGCTGCAATGAACGCCGGCAAACACGCGGCCACCGAAGTGCCCAGCGGTCTGAGTATCAAGGATCTCTGGTCGCTGGTTGATACATCGGAAAAAACACGCCGCCATTGTTTTCAATTGGAGAACTGCTGCTACGGTGAAAGCGAACTCACCGTGTTGCGCATGGTGCGTGATGGATTGTTTGGCGAAGTCTTGCACGGGGACGCGGCCTATCTCCACGATTTGCGTTCCATCCTGAACGAAAATCAGAGCGAAGGATTGTGGCGTCGGAAACCACACACTGAGCGCAATGGCAACTTTTACACCACGCACGGATTGGGGCCGGTGGCGCAATACATGGGCGTACATCGCGGGGATCGCTTTGACTACATGGTGTCGATGAGCACTCCGGAACGTGGTCTTTCGCTGTACCGCGAAGACACGGTCAAGGATCGCACTGATCCGAAGTGGAAAGAGAAATACATCGCCGGCGATCTCAATTCGTCACTGATAAAGACGGTCAAAGGCCGGACCATTCTGCTGCAGCACGACGTCGTGAATCCACGGCCGTATTCACGATTGAATGGGCTGCAGGGCACCAAGGGCATTTTTAACGACTATCCGCCGCGCTTGTATGTGGAAGGCGCGAAAGGCGGAGAGTCGTGGTCACCGCTGGCAAATTATCAGAAGGACTACGCGCACCCGTTGTGGGTGAACGTGGGTGAGTTGGCGAAGAAGCTGGGCGGTCATGGTGGCATGGACTTCATCATGTGTTACCGGCTCATGCAGTGTATGCGCGAAGGGTTGGTTCCGGATTTCGATGTGTACGATGCTGCAGCCTGGAGCGCACCGGGTCCGTTGAGTGAGAAGTCGGTGGCCCACGGCAGTGCACCGCAAAAATTTCCGGATTTTACGCGAGGATCATGGGAGTCGCGCCCGCCGTTATCGTACAAGATCGGGTAAACGGCGTGGCGCATACGGCGGTGATTATGGCGCGTGGCCTTGGCAAACGCATGCGGCGATCCGACGACGATGTGACACTCACTGCCGCACAAACGACAGCCGCTGATGCGGGTGTAAAGGGAATGATTGCAGTCGGACGACCGTTCCTGGACTATGTCATTTCTGCGTTAGCCGATGCTGGCGTGACGCAGGTAGTTTTGGTGCTTGGTCCGGAACACGACGCGGTTCGCGAATATTTTTCCAGACTCGCGCCACCAACGCGAGTCATGATTCGTTTCGCACTGCAGAAGGAACCGCGTGGCACAGCTGATGCTGTGCTCGCGGCTGCAACGGTTGTTGGCGATTCAGCGTTTCTAGTACTGAACGCGGACAATTATTACCCGGTCGCCGCGTACAAGGCGCTACTCGGTGTGCAGGCGGCAGCCGTTGTGGCGTTTGATCGCGATGTACTGGTGCGAGAAGGCAATATCACGGCCGATCGCGTGCGATCATTCGCCATTCTGGATATCGATGTGGACGGGACACTGTCCGCAATCGTGGAAAAGCCGGGAACCGCGCTCGATCTGAACGCGCCATCGGCGCGGTGGGTGGGAATGAATTTGTGGTTGGTGACGCCAGCGTTGGTTGACGCGTGTCGTCGGGTTTCACTTTCAGCACGTGGTGAATTCGAGTTGCCCGAAGCGGTTGCACTTGCTCTGTCGGAAAACGTTCGCGTTGAAGTCGTGAAGCTGGAGGCCGGCGTCCTGGACCTGTCACAGCGTTCTGACATTGCCGCGGTGGCCGCACGTCTGGCCACAGTCGAGGCGCGTCCATGAGCGTCGTTCCCGTGAGCCGCACACCGTCGGGCAATCCCGTTGTGCCGGGCAGTGAATCACGCGTGGCTGCCATGGAAGCCGAAGGCGTACGAACCGTCGCCGCGGAGAAGTATGCATCGTTGTTGCACGATGCGAATCAGGGACTCACCGATGTGCACGTGCCCGTGGACGGACGTCGCGAGTGGATCGTACCTGGCCGCATTGAAGTGTTGGGAAAACACGTCGATTATGCAGGCGGTCGTTCACTGCTGTGCGCGGTGGAACGCGGATTCGTGGTCGTCGCGCGTCCGCACGCGGACCGCTCAATTGTCGTGCGCGATGCAACGCGCCGCGAAGCGATCTTCATGCCGCTCGACGTGCGCTCGCCAACACCAAGCGGTCCCCCGTGGAACGTGTACCTGAGCGCCGTTGCGCGGCGCTTCACCCGTAACTTCGGCGCGGATGTTTTGGGTTGTGACATCGCCATTGCCAGCAACCTGCCGGCCGCGGCCGGCGTTAGTAGTTCCAGCGCGCTGGTTGTGGGTCTCGCGCTCGCGGTCGCGGGCATCAGTGGCCTCGATTCGCTGCACACGTGGCGTGCAGTGTTGCCCGATCGCCTCGCACTTGCCGGTTATCTGGGCGCGCTGGAAAACGGCTTGACGTTCGGTCCGCTCACCGGCCAAGCCGGAGTTGGAACGATGGGTGGCGCACAAGATCACACAGCCATTCTTTGCAGCGCTGCCAATCAGCTCGGCCAGTTTGCGTGGTCACCCGTGCGCCTCGAACGTTGGGTCGCATTTCCCGACGACTTGGTGTTTGTCATTGCAGTCAGTGGTGTCGTTGCGTCAAAGATTGGAGCAGTGCGCGAGCGCTACAATCGTGCGGCGCGCACCGTACGCCACTTGTTGCAGTCGTGGAACGCGGCCACGTCACGCACGGACGTAACGTTGGCCGATGCGTTGAATAGTTCGACGGACGCACGCGCACAGTTCGAAGCGATTGCGCAGGCCAGCGCGACCGACGAATTCACCGCCGACCACCTGTTGGCGCGTTTGACGCAGTTTCAGGAAGAAACGAATATCAACGTTCCAAAAGCCGCTGAGGCCGCGGCGCGAGGCGATTGGGATACCTTCGCGCACTATGTCGCCGCATCACAAGCGGGTGCGGAACGCGCGCTTGAAAATCAAGTGCCGGAAACCACCAGTCTGGTGAAAGAAGGATTGGCCGCGGGTGCTATTGCCGCGAGCGCATTTGGTGCCGGATTTGGTGGCAGTGTGTGGGCGTTGGTGCGCACCGAATTCGCCGACGAATTCACCGAACGTTGGCGTGCCGCATACGAAACCGCAGCCCCCATCACCGCGGCCAAAGCACAATTCTTTAGCACTCGCCCCGCACCACCGGCGTTCGAACTGAAGCTGTAAAGCGTTACCCAACCAATGCGGCAAGCATTGCAAAGGCGCGCGCGACGCCGCGCGGTGCGTTGAAATTCTCGTACCATTCGTGCACCGTGTGCGCACCCCCACCTATTCCGCCGCCGCCAATGGCGATAGCAGGAATGCCAAGCGAAAGCGGTATGTTGGCGTCTGTCGAAGCAACGGCCGACACTGGTTCGATGTGGTAGAGTTGTGTGGCGGCCTGCGCCAGTCGTACCAACGAGTGTTCCTGCGGCAACACACTTGCCGGTCGTTCGCCCAACAAAATAATGTTCGATTGGAATGCTGATTTCGCGCGCGAGAATTGTTCCTGCTCGCGCCCCGCGCCTGATTGTGACGATATTTCTGCTTCGAGCGCGGCGTTCACAATTCGGCGAAGTTCGGAATCAACGCGCATCAACAACTCTTGATCCGTTGCGCGAACGTCTACTTCAATCCAGGCATGGCCCGGGATCGCGTTCATCGACTCACCACCGCCAATCCCGCTCACGGTAAGTGCAACATGTCCGTGCTGAATGCGCGGCACATCCGCGAGCCACGCAGCGGCGCGACTGGCTGCGTGAATCGCGTTTGGTGCGCCGTAGTCAACCCAACTGTGTCCACCGGAACCGCGAAAAGTCACGCGATACCGTCGCGAACCGAGCGCATGGTGTACGATGTGTTGATCGCCTGGACCGTCCAGCACGAGAACTGCGCTTGGCGAGGGTAATCCCACATTGTTACGGTTGACGAAATACGCCCGCGCGCCGCGCAAATTCCCAAGGCCTTCTTCGCCAACCGTCGCGACAAACTCAATTGGCCGAGTTGCGCGCTCACTGCCGTTTGGCGTTTCCTGAAATACTTGCGCAAGCGTGAGCATGACGGCCAATCCCCGGCTGTTGTCACCGATGCCCGGGCACAAGAAGCGGTTGCCCTCGCGTGTGAGTGCCAGCGACGTCTGGTCGTCGAATACGGTGTCCAGATGGGCCATACACACAACCGGAGACATTGGCCGAGCCGCGTTGGTTGGCCCTGAACTGGCTATGACATTGCCAACGTCGTCCAGACTGGATGCGTACCCCAACGCGCGAAACGCCTGAGAGACCCACGTGGCACGCTCAGCCTCGTGCCCGGTGGGCGCTGGCATACCGGCCAGCCGAATCTGCTGGTCGAGCGTGTTGTCGTCCAGCGAATGGATGTACGCGTTCGATGCGGCCAGTTGTGTGCGAATCTCGGCGAGTTGTCGGTGCAGCGGGGCACGATCGAAACTGGGCATAAGTGTAAATGACACTGTCAAGCGACAGGCGCAAGTTTCGCGAAGTCGTAACGGCCATGACGGGGTTGAGCACTCGCCCGCTTGATTGTCCGTGCGTAATTTTTGCCAAGTGAATACTCTCCGAGGTCGGCTCCTGTTGCTGTTCCTGGTGGCGTTCGTGCCGATCGCCGCGCTCACTGTGCGCGCGCCGCTCAAGGAACGGGACGCCGACCTGCTGCGCGCAAAAAGCGCGGCGGCGTTGCGCGTGCAAGTCGCGCAGGTCGCGCATCAGGAATTGATGAACGAGACGCGGCGATACCTGCACGCGATTGCGAAGATCGCGGCCGCGTCGCAGGACTCGACGCGCTGCAAGGGCCTGATGCGGGCGCTGAGTGGCCTCATTGAAGACGGCTGGGCAATGAATCGCATCCGCCCGGACGGCGTGATCGATTGTTATTCAAACAAGGACGAAACTGATTCGATCGACGTCTTTGTTGTGCAGCACGCAGCCGCAATCGCCAAGGCCGATACCGGCATCATTGGTCCGTACCGTCTCAGCAACGTCGTACACGGCAAACCAGAACCGTTGGCCACGGCCTACATTCCACTCATCGACTCGGCTTCCGGTAAATTCCTCGGAGCGTTGTCGGTTCGTCGCCAAATGCACTGGCTGGACAATCTTGTCGCTGATGTGACGCGGGATTCACAGGCGGTGATCACACTGACCGACGCGAAGGGATTCGTTTTGGCGCGGCAGCCCGATCCAAACAACCTGGTTGGCACCACACTTCCGCTCGTCGCGCGCGGTAACGAAATGCTCGTTGAGTTTCCATATGACGGATTGCAGGCGCGCACCAGTATCGATGCTGTGCCGCGGTTGTACGTATTTCTGCCGCTGATGTCCGAGTTGAGCGATTCGGTCTTCCTCAACATCGGCCTTCCGTCGCAACCAATCACGTCAGCGGCGAACCGAGAGCTGCTTCTGTCTGTATTGTGGCTGATCTTCTGGGTGGGGTTGACGTTTGTCTGCGCGTCGTACGCTGCAGAACGGGTTGTGTTTCGTGATCTCAAAGCGGTGCTGTCAGCAACCGATCGACTCGGTCGCGGTGATCTGTCCGCGCGAACGGGCCTTCCGGTCCACGCCGGCGAACTCGGTCAGATGGCGAACGCCTTTGACCGAATGGCCGAGCAGCTGGAGGAGCGCCAGGAGCGATTGGCGCAGGCGCAGAAGATGGAAAGTGTTGGCCAATTGGCCGGCGGTGTTGCGCACGATTTCAACAATTTGCTCACGGCGATTATTGGCAACGCCGAACTCGCGCGCGAACACTTGCCGCCCGATCATCCGGCCCGCAGTGATTTACGCATGGTGCTCGATGCGGCGCGTCGTTCGGGGCAGTTAACCCGACAATTGCTGGCATTTGCGAAACGCAACACGATGGACGTGCACGTGTTGTCGCTCAACGTGCTGTTGACCGATATCACCTCGCTGCTGCAGCGCATCATTGGCGAACACATCAAGCTGACGGTCGACTGCGAACCGCAACTCCGTCCGACGCGCATCGACCCCACGCAATTTGAGCAACTGATTCTGAATCTGGCGGTCAACGCGCGCGATGCGATGCCGGAGGGCGGCAGGCTGTCAGTGCAGGGGCGGAATGTGCGCGTGGTGCAAGGAGATCGCGACGCCACCACAGGAGTGCCGCCCGGTGAGTGGGTCGCGTTGTCGGTGACGGATACCGGTGCCGGCATGTCGCCCGAAACGGTGCGCCGGGCGTTCGAACCGTTCTTCACGACAAAGGGGGTTGGCGAAGGTACGGGACTTGGACTCGCCGTTGTGTACGGAACGGTGCAACAACACGCGGGCCATATTCGCATCGAGAGCGCACCCGGCGTTGGCACAACCATTCGTATTCTCTTGTCCCCGTCCGTTGCATCCGAAGAGTACGTTCGGCCGTTGTCTCTCACGCCCGTGCGACCGGCGCGTGGCAGCGAGACACTGCTGCTGGTTGAGGATGAAGCGGCAGTACGCTCGGTGAGTGCGCGCTTGCTGCGCAACAATGGGTACACGGTTTGTGAAGCGGTCGATGGCTCGGACGCAATGCGCCAAATGGGCGGCGACAAATTGGACGCGGTTTCGCTGCTGATTACCGACGTGGTGATGCCGCACATGGGCGGTCCGGAGCTGGTGCGCACGTTGCGCACGCGACGTCCAACATTGCCGGTGCTGTTGGTATCCGGCTACAGTGAATCGGGCATTCCCCCGGATGTCATGCAAACGCCCGGGACAATTTTTGTAGAGAAGCCATTCTCAACCGACGCACTGTTGGGCGCCGTACGTCGGTTGCTTGATGCGGGAACACGCGTGTAAGAGCGAAGGTAGCGAAGTACGGCGAAGCCGCCCTACTTCATTTTTCCTTTACTGCCGTTCGGTCCAATGGTGTTGTCCCACAACTTCAGAATGCGCGAGTATTCGTCGGTCCACGAGGTTGGGCGCGTGAAGCCGTGATCTTCGACCGGGTAGACGGCGAGATCCCAGTTGGGTTTCCCCAGCTCAATGAGGCGTTGCGTGAGCCGCACGATGTCCTGGAAATTCACGTTCGTATCAACCATGCCGTGCAACATCAGCAGTGGATCTTCCAGGCCTTCCGCGTGGAAAATTGGAGACGAGCGATGGTACGCGAGCGTGTCGTCCTGCGGTTGATTGAGAATCTGCGCCGTGTATCCCTGATTGTAGTGCGCCCAATCGGTCACTGAACGAATCGCGGCACCGGCACCGAAATATTTGGGCTCGGTGAACAGCGCCATCAGTGTCATGAATCCGCCGTAGCTGCCGCCGTAGAGGCCGATGCGCTCCGGAGGAATACCATACGTCCGGGTGAGCCATTTCGACGCGTCTACGTGGTCCTGCAAGTCACGTCCGCCCATGAAGCGATAAATTGCCGTGCGCCAATCGCGACCGTAACCGGCAGATCCACGATAGTCGACGTCGATCACCGTGTACCCTCTGCTGGCCAGAATGTGATTGAACATGTACTCGCGCGGATACGTGCTCCAGAAATCGTGCACGTTGTGCAGATACCCGGCGCCGTGTACGAACATCACGGCCGCGCCGTTTGGTTTCGCACCAACGTCCTGTGGGCGATACACGCGCGCTGGCACCCCGATGCCATCGCTGG
>JBDUBA010000163.1:0-30293 GCA_040004335.1 Gemmatimonas sp. | reverse complement strand
GCAAAACTGATTGGTCGCTGGCGAAGCGGTGCGCCGCTGTCACTCGCGCCTGAATCGGCGCAACAAACAGCCGTGCCAATTCATCAGTGGAACCAGTTCGATCACGAAGACGATCCCAAAGGCGCGCGGTGTCCAATGGGATCGCACATTCGTCGCGTCAATCCACGTCGTGGTGACGTTGCTGGCGGTGGTGGTGAAACGCACCGCATCATGCGTCGCGGTTTGCCGTATGGGGCGCCGTTTAATCCGGCCAATCCGCGCGACGGCATTGAACGCGGACTCCTTGGCTTGTTCATCTGCGGCAACTTGCGCGATCAGTTTGAGTTTCTCATGAAAGATTGGATCAACGACGGCGACTTTGCCGGGCTTGGACAAGATCGCGATCCGGTAATGGGCAATCAGCCCGACAGCGGTGGTCGTTTCAAGATTGCGGCCGAGGTAAAACCGCACACGATTTTAAGAAATATGAAAACGTTCATCACTACCAAGGGCGGCGCGTATTTCTTTTTGCCGAGTGTGACGGCGTTGCGGTATTTGGGTGGGGTTAGTGATCGCAGTATTGTGCGAGCGATGGAGCCGTAACGCGAGTCGCGCGTGTTCCAGCATGCCGCGGGCCCAGGTTATCGACAATCGCGTGTTCGTCATCGATGGACTGCTCGCATCGAGCACCGGTATCATGCGGCGGTTCACCGCGCGATGCGGCGCGTGTAGCCGGTTCCGACACTGCATCACCACATCTGCCGCGACATTGAATTCCCGCGTACTTCAGCGCCGTTGTCTCGGTGTCGCCGACCGAACCCTCATCGCCTCCTCAGGGCGCGACGTGCGGTCGTACAACGCCGCCAACGCGACCCCAACATCTTGTGTGCGCTGATCCTCAATTCCTTTGACCTTGATCAGCTCCTCGTACGCGCTAACCAACAACGGCTCCGCCGCCGCGTACTTGCGCTCGGCCAACAAACACTCGGCAACCGCACCCGTGCCGCTCGCAATCAACCAGTGACCAGCCGGGTAGGCCGCCTTTCTCAATCGAAGACTTTCGCGCAACGGAATTTCAGCTTCTGCAGGACGCGACAACGACAACAAGCTGCGACCGTACACGATCAGCGCACTCGATATCATGGGATGGGTTTCGGGCAACGACCCACCGCGTTCGGCGAGCACAGCTTTCGCGTGGACAATTGCGCGTTCATAATTACCGGAAAGGCGTAACATATCTGCGTAGCTGTAATGCGTCCAGGCGACATCCGGGTGATGCGCACCTAGCGCACGCACGCGCAACGCCAATGCTTGCTGAAACAGCGAATCGGCAACCGGAAACCGCCCGATAATCGTATACGCGTTGGCGAGCGTGTTGATGCCAGTCGCCACATCGGGATGGTTTGGTCCCACACTTGCGCGCACGATCTCGAGCGCGCGCTCGTGCAGCGGGATTGCCTCGGACCAGCGGTTTTGTTGACCAAGCGCGACGGCCAGGTTGTTCAACGTGTTCGCCGACTCGAGACTCTGCTTGCCCGGAAAACGTTCGCGTACAATGACGGCGGTGCGCAATGTTGCTTCGGCTTTTGTGAAGTCGCCTTTGTCCAGTTCAAGTGAGCCAAGCCCATCAAGCAACCCGCCCAGTGTGAGCGAATCGTTTGCGTTGCGCCGAACTCGCTGTAACGCTTCTGTGAATAACGATTCCGCTTGTGGAATGCGTCCGCGTTCGGCTTCGAGTGTTGCCAGTGATCGAATGCCGTCGGTTACATCTTTCTCGGAAGCGGTCGCATCGCCGCGAAGCAGGGTGAGCGCGCGAGTGATATTACGACTCGCATCATCATACTTCCCAAGACCGAGATATGTACGTCCGATTGACGAAAGCAGCGCGGCGTGCAGGTCGGGTTGCGCTGCAAATTCCGAATCGGCCAGCTGTTCCGCGCGATTCAGCGCCTGCGCTACCGTGACATCCTTGCCCTGATCGCGCGGATCGGCTGCACGGAAAATTTCTTCCATGAACGCACGCACGCGATTGGCCTTCACGGATTCGAGTTGTGCGCGGTCACGTGCCAGGCCGGCGACACGCGCTTGCCACGACGTACCAATGAGACCGCCGATCAGCATAAGGAGTGTGGCAATCGCACCGATTGCCGTTGCACGATTGCGGCGTATAAACTTTGACGTGCGATAGGTCAGTGAGTCTGGTTGCGCTACAACAGGCAGCGTGTTCAGGTAGCGTCTGATATCGTCACTGAACTGATCGACAGTGTGGTATCGTCGTTCTGGCTCCGATCGCAATGCCATTGCGATAATGTGTTCGAGGTCACCGGTAAGCTGCCGACGAAGTGCTTCAGCGCTGCGTTCGCTGCGGGCGTTTGCCGCTTCTGGCGAGATATCACTGTGCAGCGGCAATGGCGGTTGTTGTGCGAGCTGTGCGGCCTCCATACGGTTTTGTGATTCGGCGCGCGGTAGGCGACCGGACAACAGCTGGTAACACACGACGCCAAGCGCGTACACATCTGTGGCCGCTGATGCGGGTTCTCCGCGCAGCAGTTCCGGCGCGAGGTACGCCGGGGTTCCGAGCAGGCTGCCGGGCAGCGTCGTGCTGTCGTCTTCCGCGGTAACATCGAGCGCCTTGGCAATTCCGAAGTCCAACAGCTTGACGGTTCCGTCGCTCGTTACGAGAATGTTTCCCGGTTTGAGATCGCGGTGCACAATGAGCGCGCCGTGCGCGTGTTGTACGGCTCCACATACCTGGCGCATTAACAGCAAGCGGTCGTGCAGCGGGAGGTTCTGACGATCACACCAGCGGAGGATGGTTTCACCATCCACCAATTCCATCGCGAACCACGGTGCTCCATCGGACGTTACTCCGCCATCCAGCAACGTCGCGATATTGCGATGTTTGAGGCGGGCAAGAACGCGACGCTCGCGAATGAACCGCTCGCGCAATGCAATGGAATCAATGGAAGCTCGTACCACCTTGATTGCCGCGCCTTGTGCAAAATTGCTTTCAACGCGTTCGGCTTCCCATACGCTTCCCATGCCTCCGCGTCCCAGTTCGCGAACGAGTAACCATGCGCCCACCCGGGCTCCCGCGTGCAGTGCATTGTGCAACGCATAATCGGGCATGAGCGCACTTGCCGGACGTCCGAAAATCGGATCGCCATCGGGCACGGCCTTCAGAAGTTCCTCGAGCTCGTTACGCAGGTGCTGGTCTGCGGGTGCAAGCGTGTCTAGCCACCCATCCAATGCTGCTGGCGGAATTGCCTCGGCTTCGTCGAGCAGGAGGGTGATGCGCTGCCATCGGTCGGCCTGGTCATGTGTCATTACTTATTCACGCGGTCCGGATGCCTCGCTGGGCTCATTCGCGCGATCATTGGTTGCCAGGGCGCGATGCAACCACGCGCGCGCGGCTCGCCATTCTCGTTTCACCGTGGCCTTTGAGATTCCAAGCGTCTCCGCAACGTCTTCCACTTCGAGATCGGCGAACCATCTCAGTTCAACAACCTGGGCCTGTCGTGGGGCAACCTTTGCGAGCTCGTTTACCGCTTCGTCAACTGCGATAAGAAGATCAAGCCGTTCTGACTCTGCCTCCGGAGCGTCGTCGAGGGTGATAACAGTTCCCTGTCGCTTGTTCGTCCGTCGAGCACGCGCGTCATCAACCATGATGCGGCGCATTGCCTGAGCTGCCAGTCCGAAAAATTGTCCTCGATTCTGCGGCGGCATGCGCTGATTTGTTAATCGCAGCCAGGCTTCATGCACCAGCGCTGTGGCCGGCATCGTATTGTCGCGCTCGGAACGGAGATAACTGCGCGCCAACACGCGCAGCTCGTCGTAGACGCGTCGATATAACTGTTCGTACGCGATCAAATCCCCCGCTCCGGACAGCTGTAGCAGGGTCGTGATATCAGCGGCGCTTCCCGGATGTTCCATCGATGAGTGGTCCGGAGTGTTTATCGCGAATCGGCGAAAATCGCCGTCGTGAGCCCTGCTGGCGCGACATGTCGCGTGACCAAGTGAGGCCTTTGTTCCCGGACGTCGAGCCGGGGCTTACCGCAACCACTTTGGGAAAACTACGATGCTGAAACAAGGATTGCTGTTGTTGGCCGCGGCGGCGGCGTTGAGCGCCGGCCCAGCTTTGGCGCAGACGATTGACCAGTCGCAACAAACGGAGGCGGCTTTATACGTGGGACGCACGGGATCGGACGCCTGCGCGCAGGGGTGTGGTTCGAACGGCTGGATGACACAGTCGTTCCGTCCCGCCGCAACAACGTCGGCCGGAGCCGCTTTCTATCTCTCGCCCTTTGCGAGCACCAGCGGCACGCTGCTCATCGACCTCTGGGATAGACTGCCGAGTGCGGCTGGTGCTGTCAAACTCGCCGGTGGCACAACCGCGCTGGGCACCGTCACGGGATACTACACGGTGTGGTTCAGCACGCTGGCCACCGTGACGGCCGGGAGCCAGTATTTCCTTAACTTCTATAGCGATGCGCAATACAACGTGCACGCGAACTACGACGTGTATGCTGGGGGTACGTTCAACTACAACAAGTCCACGACCGCCACAACCGCCTACGTCGGCAATCAGTGCTGCGATTCGCGTTTCATCGAGTACTCGGCAGGGCCAACTGCTACGCCGGTGGTCACGCCTGAGCCATCATCGATTGCATTAGTGGCGGCGGGACTTGGGGTGCTTGCTGCAGCGGTGCGGAGACGTAACGCAAAGTGCGCGTAGCGTCTGCTACCCATTACATCAGGGAACTCGAATCGACCGATTGCAAGTTGTTGGTCGTGGAATGCAGCGAGCCCTCACGCGAATTGGCGTGGGGGTTTTGCACTGAGCGCGAGCCGAGCTTGGTCCGCGACCATACATTTGGCGACCATACATTTGCTCTTGTTTGCGACCTGCTTTATCGCACGCGTCGTTCCACACCGTCGGCGTCTGGTTAGGCCGATGGCTGCGCGACGGCAACACGACCGTCGCCGATCAGGATGAACGGACTCCAGCGGATCCGGCGCACGTTGTGCCGCAGCGATAAAGGGCGCCAGGAAAGCAGTCGTGACGGCGGTAAGTGCAAGCACGAGAACCAGCTCGTACGGACCGAGCGGCGATCAGGTCCTGGAGGCTTCAACATCCGGCGCCCCTCAAGTTGCGGCTAGTTCGCGGAGGCCGTTTGAGGCTGGATCGCATAAGCGATGATTGAGAGATTTCTCGCTGAGGATAGTCTTATTGTGATTGTGTGTGTGTGCGGCCGGTATCAACCGATGGGGAACGGTGACGGGCGTTGAGCGATTGGAAAGGCGTTCAGGAAGATGAAGCCCCCGATTCGCGCACGGTCGAAGAATTGCTTTCGACGAATTGTTTCGAATGATGTGAGAATTATGCGCCAGTACGCCCGTTATCCGACAGTTCCCCGGACGCAGAAGCTGGCAGCTGTGCGCAGCTCGACGTCCAAGACTCTTTCTTTAACCTGGACTGTCATGAACCGCATTATCACGGCGACACTGGTCGCACTGTTCGTACTCAGTGTTGGGGCTTGTAGCAAGGACAATCCCACCGCACCCGCAATCAGTCAAATTTCGCTGCAGCCGAATACGGTACAGCTCTTGAGCGTTGGGGCGACGTCGCCACTTGTCGCCACCGTTAGCGCTGGCAACACCCCAGTGACCAATGCGACGGTTTCGTGGGTGTCGAGTGCGCCAAGCGTCGCAACAGTCACGGCCAGTGGATTGAGCGTTACGGTAACGGCGGTAAGTGAAGGCACCGCGACGATTACCGCCACCACCGGCAGCAACATTACCGCGACCGCGCTAGTGACGGTAACAACTCCAAAGCAGCTCACGGTTACTACGGCAGGAACCGGAAGTGGGGCGGTGACTTCCGCACCTGCCGGTGTGACGTGCACGCGTGCGGGCGGGGCAAGTACGGGCACGTGCACTGGGTCTTTCGCGCACGCCGCAACCGTTGCGCTGACCGCCGTCTCGGCAACAGGCAGCACGTTTACCTCGTGGTCGGGCGCGTGCACCGGTGCAACTACCTGCAACGTTACCATGGATCAGGCGCGCGCCGTGACTGCTACATTCAGCGTCATTTCGAATACGCTGTCGCTCACGCTCGCGGGTACGGGCAATGGCACCGTGACCTCAACACCCGCCGGTATCAGCTGCACACGCACTGGCGTTACAAACAGCGGGACTTGCAGCAGCGACTACGTGTTTGCAACGCCGGTAACGCTTACTCCCGTCGCCGCGGCCGGCAGTGCATTCACTGGGTGGACTGGAGCATGCACAGGCGTCGCGGCGTGCGCCGTCACGCTCGATCAAGCGCGCGCTGTTACCGCCACGTTCACGTTTATCACCAACACTCTTGCTGTCACGCTTGATGGTGCGGGAAGCGGGAACGTAACGTCATCACCAGCGGGAGTGAGTTGTACGCGGCTTGGTGGCGTGAACAGTGGCATGTGCACGTTTGGATTCGCGCCCGGCACTGCAGTGACGCTCACGGCAACGGGCGATGTGGCAATGGTGTTTGCCGGGTGGAGTGGCGCTTCGTGCACCGGAACTGCGACGTGTGCGGTGACCTTGGACCAGGCGCGCACCACAACAGCGACATTCGACAATCCGTGCTCGGTTACCACGTACTCCATTGGCACAACGGCAAACGGCACCGTAAATGCGGCCGGCTGTCCGCGCGTTGGAACACCAAGCTTGCTGTTCGCTTACACGGTGCTGACGCAAACAATATTCCGTGCCGAAGCGACATCAACAAATGCCACAGGTCGCGTGCTGTCCATTGTGCCGCCGTTTGGCGCGACGTTTACAACCGCCGCGTCCACTGCGCCCGTTGGATACGCGATGGTAGCCCCTGGCTCTTACTATACGGGCTTTGCGCAAGGTACGCCCGCTGGCACCTTCACGTTCACTACGACCGTGAATCCAACGCTCACGTGCGAGTCGATGTCGACAACGTTGGGTGTCACGCTCGACGCGTCGATGTTCGCAACGCCAACATGCGCCGCGTACACGCCGACTGGTTTGCCCGCGACATCGGCTAGAACCCTGGTGACCACGCTGCCGGGTGCGAAGGTGCTTCACATCACGGTGACGTCAACTGCATTTCAACCCGTCATTGAACTGCGGGACGGCACGTCTGGGGCGGTCGTAAAAACAACCGCAACCGACGCGGTATCGGGGACGGCCGAGCTGACCTTCACCCCGCCCTTTACCAACGGCTACCGCATCATGATTACGAGCCGCGCTGCAGGATCAACGGGCGCGTACCGGCTGGTGATCGACCCCTGACGTTGCGACCCGGTCCGAACAATGCAGTCGGAAGCGGCCCGGAAAACCAACCCGATTTTTGAAGGCGTGATCTGTGAGCGTTATGGCGCAGGTCACGCCGTCACTTCGGCCGCGGCAACAACTGCACCGTGTATTCCAATTGACACAGCCAGAATCGGGCCTAATTCAGGTGGACCTCTGATGCGCGCCGTGATATCGTCATGGCGATGTCAGCCTCGCGCGTTGCGTGACCACCCCGCCGGACCACACCCGGACCGCCCGACTTGCGACGAGAATTCGTTCGCAGTTCGAGCAGGTTATCGAGCGTAGTCACGGTATTCTCCGACATGCAGCGTCGTCGCGCCGGTTGGATCCCTCCGAGGTTGACGAACTGGCGCAGGAGCTCCGTGTGCGACTATGGAAAGCCGCTGGAGAGGACGTCGGTTCTGAACGGTTGTCGCCGGCGTACGTGCATCGTACGGCCATGACCGCGGCAATCGATATCATCAGGCGGCGCCAGCCCGTGAAATTTTCTGACGTGGCCACCGCGGGGCTTGCGCTGGAATCACCCGACCGCGCTGACGGTATCGCCGAAGAGATCGACCTGTCGCGCGCGCTGGAGAGCGCGTTGGCCACAATGATTCAAGGTCGCGCGACGGTTGTGCGCATGCATCTCGCGGGTTACGAACGTCACGAAATTGCCGCGTTGCTTGGTTGGAGCGAAGCCAAGACGCGAAACCTGTTGTACCGCGGGCTAAGCGATGTCCGCATTGCCCTGCAGCAGCGGGGATTTGCACCATGACTTCGCCATCGGGGTCAGATGATGCGCTGAAACGCGCGTTCGCTGAAATTGCTGCACGTCAGCGCGTGAACCAGGGTTCGGTAAGCGCCGACGAGCTTCTGCGCGTCGTTGAGCGCAAGGGATCGGAGGAATCGCGACTCGAAGTATTGGCTCGCGTTGCGGCCGATCCAGGCGCGCAACGCGATCTCGCGCTCCTGCAGTCGGCGCACGCACTCGCGCCACGATCATCGGTGATATTGCTTCGTGCGGCCGCCGCGCTTGCCGCCTGCCTTGTTGTCGCAGTTGGCGTGTGGCAAGTTCGCGAACGACGCGATGACACCGCAATTGAACGCGGCAACAACGCATCGGCGATAACGCTTGTTGCGCCTGCCATCAATGCGCGAATTACTACAGGCGAGCGGTTTGTATGGCGTGCGGTCTCGCGGTCGACGTACTACACACTGGAAGTCGTAGATGAACAAGGCGCGCGCGTGTGGAACATCGAAACGCGCGACACGCTTGCTATTGCGCCGGATTCAGTTTCGCTCGCACGCGCGTCGCTGTGGTTTGTGTCTGCCGCTACGCCAACAGGACTCGTGCGCTCGACGCCCCGCGCTATTCGCGCTGCTCGGCGTCCGGACGGGAAGTAGGAGGCGTGACGTGCATTGCGCCCGTACCGATCAGCACAAATGCACCCCACACGCGAGTGGGTTGTTGTTGACGCTGCAATTTCAGTTGTGCGCGTCGAAGTGCCTCCGCCGCAGAAATCCCGCCCACGAACGCGTCAAAGAACGCCGTCACCAACGGCTCCATCTCCGCATCGCGTACGGACCATTGCGTGGCAAGTACGGCGCTGGCGCCCGCTTCGAGAAATGCGGTCGCAAGTGATCGCGCACCTTCGCCGGAAACGGGTTGCACCGCAGCAGTGGCGCACGCCGACAACACCACCAGTGCACCCCTCAAGTGAAGGCGCGTGATTTCACTGGCTTCGAGAAAACCGTCGTCGACGGCGGTTGGCGCAAGAAAAAGCATGCCCGCGTTGGACGTTGCCCCCACGCCCGCCGGGAGCGCGTGCGCCGCAAAATGGATAACGTTGAAAGCACTGAGCGCGGTATTCTTGACCGACGATTCGGTCGCAGCGTCGCCAACACGCAATTCTCCAATTAAATCACGCTGCGCAACGCCCGTGGCTTCCCGGCCTGCTGTGGGCAGTGGAGGCATGGAATCGAGTGCCAGCGTGGGAGCACCGTACGCAAGCACATGCAGCGGTCGTGCGGGAACGTTGACGCTCCAATGTGCGACGGCTACCGTGGCAGAAGGGGCAAGACTGAGCGCATACGTCGTGCCGATTGGGCCGGACGACACTTCGAGCGTGTTCCACGGAACGTTGAACAAATCGGCATCTGGCACGATCACAATCTGCTTCGTTCCCAACGGTAAGTCGCGAATCGCCTGGCCTGCCAGCAGCGTTGCGAGTGAACGCGCCAGCGGCGTCGCGTCGCGTCCCGCTTCCAGTTGCGCGCGCAACGCGGCCAGCAACGGACGAATGCTGTCTGGTGTCGCCAGCGCATATGTGCGCGTCGCATTGGCGGATACCGCAAACAGAGTGATTGGAGTAATCGGATCTGTGGCCGTGTACGACAGCACGACGGTGTTTTTCGGCAACGAGCGCTTGAGTGCCGCCAGAGTTACCGATGGTACCGGCGAATTTGCCGTTAACCGTGGCACCGTCGTATCCAGAACTTCGCCTTTGGGTGGCTGCATCAGCGTTTCGCGCAACCGTCTGTCACGCAGACGTTCGGCAACAATGAAGGCGTCCGTTATCGAGCCGCGCACAACCAGACACCGCACCAGCGACGCTTCAGATCCGAGACCGTAATAACGCGCGTCGGGCAGCAGCCCAGAATTGACTTCGCGCTGGCGTGCGCTACTCAGTGTTGCGCGATACGCGTCGAGCGTGTCCAGAGCCGCCGTAGCTATACGTGCGCTGGCTTTTGCATTTCCGCTGCACGCGTACGCTGCCGCCAACGTCATCTTGCCCCGATACCGAAGCGACACCTGCGTTTCGTCATACCCTGTCAGTGAAAATTTCGTTTGCGCGATCGCTGTGCTGTATTGCCCAACGCGTATTGCGAGCAACCCGTACACTGAGGCGATCTCGTATTTCCACTCAGGATCAGGCTGCGTTTTCCAGTACGCGGTTTCGGCATTCAGCAACTGACGCGCGGCGGTTGTATCGGCGCGTGCAATTGCGACAATGGTCCGACCCATCCGTATGGCGCGGAGCCGGGAGTCGTCGCTCAGCCGGCGGGCGATGGAATCGGCGCGCGCAAAGAGTTTGTCCGCCAGCTCGAGTTCGCGCCGGGACGTTGACACCAGTGCGCGCGAATACAAGACGTCCAACGCACCCACCACGTTGCCGAGTTGCGTGAACAGTTGTTCGGCGTGTTCGTACTGCGTGGCGGCACGACCCTGATCTGCGCTGGCCGCCGCAATGTTTGCAAGGTTAAGCCAGGTGTAGGCCAGCGTGTTGAGGCTCGAGGTTGCCGTGGCGTTTTCCAGCGCAATGTTGAGATACCCTTCGGCCGTTTCCGGGCGACCGCGTAAATTCTGCAGATAGCCGTGCCATTGATTGACCGATCCACGAATAGCGCGATCGTTCATGAGTTGCGCGAGCGAATCAACCTGATATAGCGCACGGGCGCCATCAATCAATCGCCCGGCGTTCACGGACCGCACGCCGGCAGTCATGAGACACGATAGTTGAGCACGTCGCGCACCTGCCTGCTCGGCGTCAAGCGCGGCGGCGCGCATCAACGCGAGCGCCTTGTCGAAATCCGGCTCACTCTGCGTGCGTGCGCAACGCTCACCCACCGCCACTTGCACGTCTCCAGTTATTGTCCACAGCCTGACGCTATCAAGTGCAGCGGTTTTCATGGCGCGCGTTGCAAATACATTCGTAGACTGTCGCTGCAATAACACGCGCGTGAGGAGCGCACTATCACCCGTGAATGCTGCGAGTCGCGCCGACTGAGCCAGTAGACTGTCGGCACGGTTCGTGAATCCGCGCGCGGCGACGGCCAGGGCCTCGAGATACAAACTCCAACGCGTGACGACCGCATTCGAGTCGTTTTGCGAAGTCGCGCGTGCCGCACGCGCCAACAGGATGGCCGAATCCGGAACGCCCTGAAAATGAAATTGCGAAGCCGCTACAAATTGCAGCGTACTTCCTGGAAGGTTTGGCGGCAGTGTTGTGCGTTGGGCAAAACGTGCCACGATCTCTGCCGCGTCAGACCATCGCACCAGATCAACAGCACGAATGATTTCAAGCGGAGTTGCTGTTGGCCTCTTTTCCTGCGCATTCATGCGGCTTGATGCGCTCGCCGCAATCAGCAGAAGCCACACCCTCGCACGATTTGGCATACGCGTCACCACCAAGTCATTCGTCGCGTCGTGTGGTACTGCTGGTCCCAGTGGTACGGATCAAGCTGCGACACAGTTACTCCCCCGGTCCCGGATGACCGCGAAAATTTACCGACGCCACAGTACACGGCCGTGTGGCCGCTCTTGAAGAACGGTCACATTGCCTGTGTGCGAAGCGCCATGAAGCGGTTGCCAAACGCAACCGCGTCTCCATTTTCGAAAATATACACGGCCAGGCCGTGGCGATAAGTACGATGCCTTTGGTTGCCTCGTCATGAGCGGCGGCGGCCTTGCGATAGATCGGAGTGCCAGCGCAGCGATTCCGCCACAACTCGCGACGCGGCTCATTTCGTACTGTACTTTTTACGTCGATGTGCCGTCAACACTCCCGTGAGCCCGATCGCGACAAATGCGAGTGATGCCGGTTCAGGGGTAACGGTGGTCGTAGGCGGCGAGAGGATGTAGTCCGGCACGATGTAGCCGCTCACGTCGGTGACGCTGGCGTAGGACACATTTTGAGTGTAGAGGGAATATCCGATGCCGATGCGCGCCGCCCTGCTGAAACCGGACCACGGACCTGTATCATAGTCTGGACTTCCATTCCCCAATCCGATGCCGACTTGTTCCAGCAAATGGTTTCCAGCGTTGGGTGTCGGACACGGCAGCACCACGCAGTATGTGCTGATGCTGTAGTAGACTTCCGCACCGGCACCCCCGACTGGCCCCAAATAGCGAAAGTATCCAGCGGCCGATACGCCTGCACCTCTCATGAATCCACTGGCGTCAAACTCGAACGCACCTGCGGTTGTGCTGTACGAGTTATTGTACGGCGTTCCATTCAGCGTGAAGCCCAGGCGGTTGTTGTCATAGTCGATGAACGGCGTTACGAATTCCGGCGCTCCAGTCGTTGCCGTTATTCCTGTGCTGAATGAAAAGTTCGAGAACATCGTAGAGCCCAGCGTGCAAGCGAACCCGGACGCTGTGTACGCGGCCATGGACGCAGCACCACATGCCGGCTGGGCGTGCACCAAAGCCGGCGTCATTGCCAGTCCGCAAAAAAACCACCGTTTCAGTTTCACAACACCCTCCGGCAGAGTGGAAAAGAATGGCCCGGCCGGCTCGGGATGGGGTCGTGTGCGCCGACAAGGATTAACGGACGCATCACCTGAATCTTCTCACATACAGGCGCGGTACATTCGTCTCGCTGTCCTCGCGCGGTCGGTGAGCGCGTCGCATACTCATCCGTCCCCGAATGGAATTCCTATCCCCCGAACGCGAAACGCGGAAAGCTGACGATGGAGTGGGGAACGTTTCGCTGGACCGCGCCAATTGTTGTTGAGTGAGGGTGGGGCATCAACGTTCAGCCAACCCCAGAACCCAGACGTCGCTCTCATGCGAGCCCATGGTGAGAAAGAACTTCCGGCCAGCTGTTGCGAAGCCGTATTTCAGCGGCTTTCGAGCGGGATCATTGAAGTGCATGACGACGCGACTTACGCCACCTTCTTTGGGTATTGCACGAATGCTCCATCCAGTCGCGCCGCGCGACAGGTAGTACAGCGTTCGACGGTCAAGCGACCACGCCGCGTAGTAGGCAGAGGCGCTTGATATCTTGGCGAAATTCATGCTGCGCGATTTTCCTCAGCCAAGTCTCAGCCGACGACCGATCTAAGTACACGGCCGGCGCGATTCCGCAATCCGCGAACAGCACGTGGCACGATTGTGCTTGCGATCGTGCGCGAGAGACGGACCTCCCGGACGCACGTCCCGGTTGTTCGGTGTCGCGTGAACGCGCTCAGAGTGCAACATTTGACTGATAACGACGGCGCACGGGTTCGGCCGTCTGTCAACGCAACCCTTTCCGTGGCCTCTCTGAACGACGACGCGCTGTTCCGGCAACTGCAGCAAGCCCTTGAAGCGACCTACACGATCGAGCGTGAGCTTGGGGGTGGCGGAATGTCGCGCGTGTATCTGGCAGTCGAGAATCGCTTTCAGCGACGTGTGGTCATCAAAGTGCTCGCTCCGGAGCTGAGTGAGGGACTGAGTGGCGAGCGGTTTGAACGCGAAATTGGCCTGGCCGCCGGACTGCAGCAGGCGAACATTGTGCCGGTCATAACCGCCGGGTACGTCAATGGCCTTCCGTGGTACTCGATGCCGTTTGTGGAGGGAGAAAATCTGCGCGCGCGGATGGGACGCGGTGTTGTAACGGCAACGGAGGCGATGGGCATTCTCAAGGACATTGCGCGTGCCCTGGCCTACGCACACGAGCGCGGCATCGTGCATCGCGACATCAAACCCGAGAACGTGTTGTTGTCGGGTAATGCCGCGGTGGTGACCGACTTTGGAATTGCCAAAGCACTCAGTGCATCGAAAACAAAGGCACCGGGTGGTACACTGACGCAGGTTGGCACGTCGATCGGCACGCCTGCGTACATGGCACCCGAGCAGGCCGTCGGTGCCGACGTGGATCATCGCGCCGATATCTATTCGTGGGGCGTGATCGCGTACGAATTGCTGTCGCACAAACATCCGTTTGCCGGACGAACCACCGCCCAGCAACTCATTGCCGCGCACATCGCGGAAACACCCGTCGCGCTGCCTGCATCGACACCAGTGGCGACGCTTGTTGCGCGTGCGCTGTCAAAGAACCCCGACGATCGCCCATCGTCGGCGAACGAGTTGATCGACGCGTTGAATGGTGTCGTATTGACTGGCAGTATCGTGCAACCGGTGTCGCGATCACGGCACGGACTCATCGCGGCGAGTGTCGCGCTCGCGATGGTCGTGGCGTTGGTCGCGTATTTCGCACGACGGTCCAACACTGCTGACACGTCGGTTGTCGCGGCGCCGGATTCCGCAGCAATCACCACGATTGCCGTGTTGCCCTTCGTGAACACCGGAGGCGTCGCGCAAGATGAATACTTCTCCGATGGGATGACGGACGAACTGGCGCATGCGCTGTCGCAGCTGCCGGGACTTCGTCTCGCCGGTCGTACGTCGTCCTTTTCATTCAAGGGCAAAGCCGTCAACGCTACCGACATTGGGAAAGCGCTGGACGTTGCGGGCATTGTTGAAGGAACGGTGCGCCGCAGTGGTGATCGACTTCGGGTGACTGCATCGCTCACCAGCACGATCGACGGCAAACAGCGCTGGACCAATTCGTACGAAAGCACTTCGAAAGATGTGTTCACGGTGCAGGACGAGTTGACCAAGGCCATGGTCGCGGCGCTCACTCCGGCATTGCGTGGCCAACAAGCGAGCAACGTTGCCGAACGCACGCGCGGCACCAGCAACGAGGCGGCGTACGACGACTATCTGAAGGGCCGGCATTTCTGGCAGTTGCGCGGGACCATCAACCTGCTGCGCGCCATTGACAATTTCCGTAGTGCGATCGCTCGCGATCCGAAGTTCGCGCGTGCCTACGCCGGACTGGCGTTGGCCTACGTTGTGCTGCCGGGCTACATGGGTGATCCCGCGGATACGCTGAATGCAGCGGGTATTTCCGCAGGTGGGCGTGCGTTGTCGCTCGATTCCACACTGATCGATGCGAAGCTCGCGATCGCCTATGCGCAGTCATTCACGCAATTGGACAGCGCCGAATTGCGTTTTGCTGAAATTCTCGCGAAGGAGCCGGAAAACGTGACCGCGCGCCAATGGCACGGCAGCAACTTCAGCATGATGGGCCAGTACGGCGACGCGATCAAGGAACTGCGCTACGCGACCAAACTCGATCCGCTTTCCTCCGTGGTGCAGTCAAACCTCGTGTATGCGTTGTGGGGTGCGGCGCGCTTTGATGAAGCCGTGCGCGAGACGCGGCGTGTGTTCGAGATCGACCCGGATTATATCGATCCCGCGATGGTATCCAGCTATGTCTTTGGTGGCCAGCCGGATTCGGCGATTGCTCATCTCACTCGCATGCAGCGCGTCGATTCATCGGCCCTGTACATCAACGCCATGTTTGCGCTGTCATACGCCGCGAAAGGGCGCTGGGATGCCTACGATAGCGTTGTGGCGGTGGTGGCCCGCGCGCCGAAGGGCGTGAGCCAAGGGGAATTGGCGATCATCGCACTGGCCGGTGGCGACACCGCTCCGATGGCACGCTTCCTTGAGACCCAGGCCGGCCAGCGCGAATGGATTACAATCTTCCTCGCGGCCAAGTGCGCACCATTGCTGGCGCCACTTCGCGGCGACAAGCGTGTCGCGGCGTTTGTTGGCACGGACTGTCCGCCAACGCAGTGGCCGATCAAGCCTCGGCCGCGGAGTTGATCACCCCTCGGCAGCCCGGCAAACCGCAACGACATTCGGCAAGCGCTGCGTCGCGCGAGAGATGATAGTCCAGCGTCAGTTCTTCCCCCTCGGGGATCCACCGCAAGCTCACCAGAAACACGCGCCTGCCAAACACACGAAACCGCATGTTCGGCGCGCAGCTGTGATTGGCAAACTGCGCCCCGCTGCCACCCATCATTCCGTCGATGATTTCCGTGTCGCTCCACTCAAACAAATAGTTTCGCTGACGGAGTGCCCGGTAGTCGGCCTGTTCCGCATTGATCCACTCGCCGGTGTATTGCATCACCACGCGGTTGGCTGGAATGGGTTCGGCCGCAAACAAACCCCAGCGATCGATCGGGCTCACACCGGGTGTGATGTTGAAGCACGTATACCGCGAATCCACTACGGGCGTAGTGTCATGCCCGCCGGGCAACAGAATCTCAGTGACAAACCGGCTCTCGGGCATTGCCGAACCTATCCGCGCTTGAATCCGCCTCTGGATTGAGGGACAATGGCCGGACCGAGCGGCGACGGGTCAAACGTCCGCAAACGCTTCAACGTTGTGCCTTCGGGATCAACACGGCCGTCGACAAACCCGGTCTGCCTGCGCTGGAACGTTTCAATGTGGGTAATCAGCTCATTGAGTGGTGTTTGCTGCAGAATCACGATGGCAGGCCCTCCGCTTTGCGGAGGCACGTTGTTGAGCAGGTGCTTCACTATGAGGATGTCGCCGTTCCCGTTTGCGCCGTTCCTGCCAACAGCAGCATCAATTCGCTTGGGCCCGGGAGGAAGGGGGATGCCCCCTCCCTTCTTGCCCGAACGCTTCTTGCCGGACAGCGTCGTGGGGACAAAGGCAGGATTGCCGGGAGTGGGATCGAATTGCCGGAGCTTGTTGAGCGTAGCACCTTCGGCGTCCACCCGGCCATCGGCGCGCCCCAACTGTTTACGCTGGAACGTTTCGATGTGCCCGATCAGTTCGCCGAGTAGAGTGCTTTCAAGCATGAGCACGGGAGGGCCCCCGTCGTCAGCATCCACGGTGTTCAGTAGATACTTGATAGTTCTGACATCGTTGGCGAGACTCGCCCCACCGCGACCTACCGCGGCGGATATCGTCTTGTTGAAAATCGGCATGGCGATGTCAAAATCGGTAGAAGATGTACCTGCGCCAGAAGATGTACGTGCGCCTTTGCTCGCCACTTCTCTGGCACGCAGTGGGATTGGGATCGCGGTCGGATTCGGCCGAGTATGCGGCGGGGTCTCACGACGCGCAAGCGAACACGGGCGGGCAGCAACAACTTTCATTTCCCGGGATGATACTCCCGCTCCGTATGCCCCTTGAGCTGTGACTTGTAGCAGTAAAGGTGCGCAAATTTCCAGTCGCGTATCGCTGCGCCTGATCATTGAAGTGTTTCGACTTCGTATCTCCGCTATCGCCACCAGCCGTCACGGCCACCGCACGAGCGCTGTCGCCAAGCTCCACGACCGCGACGAAATTTTTGCCGCTCTGGACGCAGCGTTTCTTGATTCCCGGCGGTGTGCGCGTGGCAAACGACGCAAGCGAGTCCCACGTGGCCGAGTTGAATTCGATGAGACGCTTGGTGCTGCGTCGCTGAACGGATGCACGATGTCGTCCGTGATGCGCTGAAAACGATTTACATCACCCCATCCCGTTTTCCAGCTGCCAAACTCGGTTGTCAAGTTGTCGGACGCATTCAAGAGCGACTGCAACATGTTCTCGCGAATGGCCAGGCTGTCCGGTGCATTTGCGGGGCCACTACCGCGCACGCCTCGCGCACCGTCACGACCCCGCGGTCGTTGCTGCGCTGCAGATCTTCCGCCCAGTTATTCGCGAGCGCACCCGCGGTACCCGGAACCCTTGCGGGCGATGGGACTGTGAATACGCAACTCGCGTAGGCGCTTGTCGCCGCTTCAAGAAAGAACACAACGAGTAGGACCACGCTCTTCCTGGCGTGTATATATCACTTACCGCGCTCGGCCCTCTCCCGCCCCACCTTCTGAGACGCCGCACATGTTACGCATTGCTCTGCTGCTCAGCACCATCGCCGTTGGAAGTGTGGAGTTGCCGTCATACCTGCAAGCACAACGTGCCGCGTGTTCTGTGCTCACGCTTGAAGAAGTTCGCGCAATTGTTACGGCACCTGTCGACGTATTTGCTGCCGGATCTTCTGCGCCAACCACGAGCAACGGAATAACCACTTCCAATTGCACGTACGTGATGACTACGAAAAACAGTCGGGGAGCGCGTGTCACGTTGATGTGGGGCACGAGCGCGAAACTCTCCGAAACGAATGCGTATTACGTGAAACGCAACAAGGAGCTTTCTGCCATTCACGGCGATGTGTTGATCCTGGCTTCAGTTACTCAGGGTTCTGCTACGGGTCTCACCTATGATCGTCCCGCCAGTGAAAAGTTGCTCGCGGCAACGTTGAAAAAACTTTCGCCGTAGGTCCTGTCGAGGGAAGAGCGGTGACGATTGCCGTTATGCAATGTCAATTGATCGCCCTTTACCACGACCTCTCCACTCAACTAATTTGTGCGTGATGAAACTGGAACTCATTTTCGACGAGCGGTCGTTCAACAACGCTGTTGCTGTGGCGCATTACGATGTGCGTTAGTGATGGCGCATTACGATGTGCGTTAGTGATGGCGCATTACGATGTGCGTTAGTGATGGCGCATTACGATGTGCGCCAGTGATGTCGCATCCAGATGGCAGCGAGACTGCCGCACCTTCCGATTTCGATTTCATGATTGGGCACTGGCACGTACGGCACCGCCGTTTGCGCGCGCGCCTCTGTCACTGCACGGACTGGATCGCGTTCGAGGGTTCGTCGAACACTCGCAAAATTCTCGGCGGATTCGGCAATGTTGAAGACAATGTGCTTGGCTTTCCCGATGGGGAAGTGCGGGCCGCCGCTTTTCGATCGTTCAACACCGACACGCGGACGTGGGCAATCTGGTGGCTCAGCAGACAAGCCCCTCATACTCTCGACGTTCCGGTGATCGGCCGTTTCTCAGACAACGTCGGCCTCTTCTTCGCCGACGACATGTTGAACGGACGTCCCATCAGGATTCGCTTTACATGGCACCCCAACCCGGGCGCGAACCCCACATGGGAGCAAGCGTTTTCCGATGATGACGGCGAAACGTGGGAAACAAATTGGACGATGGAGTTTGAACGCCGCGAACAGTGATGCGTTGCCGCTTGTCCATCCACCGTAGGCCCGCAATTCAAATAACAACTCCTGAACTGCGCGTCCTCCACCGTGTTGGCGCGAATTGAGGAATTGCCGCCGGCTGAATGATCGGCGTTGCGTCCTGCCAGCAACTTCTGAACGGCACTTTCACTCCGGTGCGATAGAAGTCGCACAGGTACTTGATGTCACACGCAGAATAATCGCTCAACCACTGGTCAAGATCTCGCACGCCTGATTCGTGGAACAACTGCATGGCATACGACGCAGCGCGACGTTCGTACGCGGCCAACTGTTCAAGCAATTCTGGCGACGGATTGCTCACGGCCAGTGAGCCCAGCTCGCGCTCGGCCGCATTGGTGTTCCACTGCACCGTGTGCCCGAACAAATGCGCGACAATAAAAAGCGCGTCTTCGCTGGACAGTTCGTAATCCACCACGATGCGCTCGCCGTCGAGATCGCCCGTGAACGGCGCCGGCACGTCTTCGACTTTCACTGCAAGGCCGTATCGGGTCTCGATGAACAACGAAACCGTCGCATACGCCTCTTGAAAACGTTCGGCGCCTGCTCCGAATGGACTTGGCTCGTGCGAGGGATCGTGTGAAGTCCCAGAGGGAAGTTCGGACAACGGTGGCCTGGGTCTGAAATGGGAATTTCTGCAACATCGGTCGAGCACGCAATATCACGCAAGGGGACGGCGAATAGCCACCGGCGATACATTGGTTAGCATGGACCCCTTCGCTGCAGACGAAATGACCGCACTGCAACGCCACGGTCAGTTCGACGCCGCGCGGTTTGATGAAGTGCTGGCCCGCTACGGCCGCCCCGATGTCGACGGACTTTCCGAATCTGACATCACCACAATGATCGAAGACATTTTGCTTCCGGGAACCGTTCAGCGTTCGTCGTCGCAGCTCGCGTTTCGATTGTTGAAGACCATCGCGGGCGAGCCAATGCCGAGTGGGGAGTTGGCGATAACGCGAGCGCGGCTGCGGGCGTTTTACGAAGGTGATCTGCTTCCTTCGCTGGTTGCAGCGCACGCCGGTGTGACAAATGTGGAACCGATTTCACGTACACTGCGAGGCGTTGCTGTCGGCGCAATTCGAGCAGTCTGCCCGTTCATCGCGCGGACGTGACTGCAGCGCCCGCCTGACCGCAACGCATCACGCCGCCGACGCAGCGGGAAACCACGCCGTAAACGTGGTGCCGCGACCCACCTCGCTTTCGCACGTCAACGTTCCGGCATGAGCATCCACCAACCGCTTCACGATCGCGAGTCCGAGGCCGGTGCTGTGCTCCTGTGCGGTCGCACGAGTAGATGCGCGCTGGAAGGGGGTGAAGATGCCGTCCAGCTCGTCGGCCGGAATTCCAGGACCCTCGTCCTGCACGGAAACCGCAACGCCGGCATTCACGGCGGCTACGCGCACGTCGATCCGCGTGTCGGCTTGCGAGAATTTGATGGCGTTACCCACCAGGTTGTTCACGATTTGCTCCAACTTCGCCGATTCACCGAGCATCATGGGAATTCCGGGTTCGATGGTGTCGTGCAGCGCAATGTGTTTGTCTCGCGCCAATAGCCGATGAAACTCTACATTCTCGTGCACCAATACGCCGAGATCGAGCGTTGCGAACTCAATGCGCAACTGCCCCGATTCGATTGTCGCAATGTCGAGCAGGTCGTTGATCAGCGCGAGCATGAAGCGGCTCGATTCGCGTATGCGCCGCAGGAAATGCTGCTGCTGTTCGCGCGACATTTCAAAGTCAGGATAAAGCAACAAGTCGCTGTACGAGCTGATCGCGGCGATCGGGTTGCGGAGGTCGTGTGCCGCCATGCCAACGAACTGGTTCTTGAGCGCGTTCACGCGCTCCAGCTCAATGTTTTTCTTCGTCAGATCGCGCTGAAGTGTCGCGAGCTGGTTGTTGAGGCTCATCATCATTTCGTAGGCATTCGCATCGCGATCAACGCGCACTGCCGCGTCGCCGTCGCGTCCCACCTTGAATGCCGCGCGCAGCGCATTGGCCTGCTCGTTGTTGATGCGCATCAGGGCGTCATAGTACCGGAGCGCATCGCTGGTCGTTGTCGCGCCAACCACGAGCATGCTGGATTCCGATTCAGCTGCGGCCGCGAACCGCAGCAGTTGAATAGTGCCCTCGTGTTGAACACCGAGCTCCCAGTCGAAGGCTCCCCCACGCACAACGGTCTCCGCCACAAAACGCTCGGCCTTGGCGCGGCTTGATTCGTCAACGAGCTCGGTGAACCGTTGGCCAACCGTGCCGCTTCCCATCCATCCGAAGTCGTCAAGCAGCACGCGCGTAACCGTTCCGTCACGCGTGCATGACAGTGCGAGGCCGCGCGCGCCGTCGCCTACCCCTCGGTTTTCTGTCATGCGTACTGCTGATCCACGAGCCGATTGGCCAGGCGCACCGCCTCATCGGCGTCGCCGGCACATCCGTCTGCGCCCACCGTACGCCAGAGGCCAGGCTCGATGCTGAACGGATAACCCCCGACGAGAATCCTGGGCGCAGGTTGGCTGGAAGTGGCCGCTGCGGCATGGACGGTGTCGATTAGATCGCGTACAGCTTTTACGTGGAACGTCATCGTTGCCGAGATCGCGAGTACGTCGGGGCGACGCTCTGCAACTGTGTCGACAATCGCAGCGGTCGGCATGTTAGCGCCCAGATAGTACGTGTCCCAGCCATCCATCTCGAAGAAGTCCGCGACCATTCGCACCCCGATCTCGTGCAGGTCTCCACCAACACACGCCGCGACGAGTTTGCGGTTGCGTCGAGCCGTGGCGAAAATCCGCGGGTAGAGCTGCGACATGATCAGTTGAGTTGCCGCAGTACAGAAATGTTCTTCCGCAACCGTCATCTCGTTGAGCTGCCAGCGCCTCCCGATTTCGTGCTGGCTGCGCTGAAAAACGTAGAGGTAAATGTCACGCACGCTTGTGCCGGCGTTCACGGCGTCGAGGATCAGCGCGCTCGCGGCTTGTCGGTCTCCAGCGATGAGTGTGTTGAGATACGTCGTCGCGAGTTCCGCGAACGGGTCTCCTGTCTCGATATCGCTGGGCGTCGTTGAGGGCAGTGATGGGAGGAGGACGAGCCCGCGCTCGACGATTGCCGCCGCCGCGCGTCCCGACGGTTCAGGAAGCGTTTCCAACAGCGCGTCGCGCAAATATGAGAGATTCTGCGCCAAGTGCTGCTCGGTGAGTCCCAGTCGGCCAAGGAGGATCCGTGCCCATCCCACGTACGCATCGAAGAGTGCGTCGCTTCCGCTCATGGCGGCCGCGGACACGTACGACAGGTGTCGAAGGGCATCCTCCGTGCACTTCACTCGGCCGCGATCGCCCCACCGCGCGTGCAGGGCAGGATCGTCAGCGAACTGCCGGTCGGTAACCCGTGCGGCAATGCGTGATGCATTCGACTCGATGGCATCCCATAGCGGCCGGCCGGCGATTCCCTCGACGGGCTCCCTCATTCGATAGAGGATTCAGGTGCGGCCGAATCGATGAGCCACTCCGGCGAGCGCGTGGAATCCATGAGCACCTCGAACGAGTCGTGTCGCACCGTGCTCCGCCCCATGATTGCCGCCGGTTCGCGGGCGTGTGATGTGACATGCGCATCGCTGCTCATGTAGCGGCGAAACGCGTCGCGATCACTCCAGGCGGTAAGGAAGACGTGCGTGGCCGGACCTGCCTGCGGTCGCATCAGCTGCAGATAGAGGAAGCCGGGAAAACCGTCAACGAGACGCGCACGCTCACGAAAATGCCGCTCCAGCTCGACGTGATCGGCCGGCGGTACCGTGAGGTGTGAGAGGAAGATGAACACGTGCGCCGCTCTCGCAGGATAAAGAAGAGGGAAACATTAGTCATGCGGGCGGCCCGCTTCGGGAGTCGGGCCAACTAATAGGTGTCGGACCACGGGAAGTATAGGTTCTGAGATTTTGGCGATGGAACGCGTGGCGCTCAACCGATGAGTGGGCGACACGTTTCGGCGGTGGTAGCCAGGACCACCAGTCCCACCATCGTAAGCAGAGCATGGGGGCCGGCGCCGCGATGGCGGTTAGGCCGGTGCGACCTCCACGATCGCATTACCTTACGAAATGCGGACCCGGCGCTGTGGGTGTTACCGTGGGCCATTCTGCCCGCAGTGGACTATCTGCTGGCCAGGCGCGTGAGCGACAGCGCGGCGCAAGCGTTTCGAGCCGATCTCGCATCGGGCGCGTTCGCGATTGCCTGGGGAAATCAGCAAGAACTCGCGAGAGCACACGCATTGTGTACCCAGTATGCTGGCCTGGCGCTTGGACTCGCCACCCACCCAACCGAAGGTCATGACAATCCGAAACATCTCGCACGCTCGCTGACGCCGATGAACGACAACCCACTGATCGTACAAAGTGATTTGACCGTGCTCGCCGACGTCTCGGCCGCACGGTACGCCGACGCACGTGATGCACTCGCGCGATTCGCGGAGTTGGTCAAGTCGCCCGAGCACATTCACACGTACAAAATCAGCCCGCTGTCCATCTGGAACGCGTGTGCAGCAGGGATGACTGCGCCAGACATCACCGACGCGCTGACGGAATATTCACGTTATCCAATTGCTTCGAGCATCACGGCCCAGGTGGCAGATTTTGCGCGCCGGTTTGGGCGCGTGCGCATTGAGCGCGAGAGTGTGGACGGCACAGACTCACTGCTGGTGCTCGCAAGCGATCCCGTGCTGGCGGAAGAACTCGCGCACGGAAAACATCTTTCCCTGTTGCTGTCGGAACGTGTTTCACCAACGGCGTTTCGTATTCGTCACGCCGATCGTGGACGCATCAAACAGGCGCTGGTCAAAGCGGGTTTTCCGGCCGAGGATGTGGCGGGGTATGCGATTGGCGAATCACTTCGCGTGCCGCTTCGTTCGCACCTGCGCACTGGCTCGGCGTTCGCGCTGCGGGACTATCAACGCGACGCCGTACACGCCTTTCACGCGGCGGGTTCTGAGCGCGGTGGTTCGGGCGTGATTGTACTGCCCTGCGGCGCCGGAAAAACAATTGTTGGTATTGCAACCATGGCCGCTGTCGAGGCATCGACGCTCATTCTTACCACCAGCGTGTCGGCCGTGCGTCAATGGATGTCGGAACTGCGTGACAAGACCGAAATTCCGGATGCCATGATTGGCGAATACACCGGCAGCATGAAAGACGTAAAACCAGTAACGGTGGCAACGTATCAAATTCTCACCCACCGTGCGCGTGCGGATGGAGAGTTCACGCATCTGGCATTGTTTGACCAGCGCAACTGGGGCTTGATCATTTATGACGAGGTGCATCTGCTGCCGGCGCCGGTATTTCAGATTACCGCAACGCTGCAAGCGCGCCGCCGGCTTGGCCTGACTGCCACGCTGGTGCGCGAAGATGGACGCGAAGATGATGTGTTCGCACTCATTGGTCCAAAGAAAGCGGAAGTGCCGTGGAAGGTGCTCGAGCGACAAGGATGGATTGCCAAAGCCGTATGCACCGAGGTGCGCGTTCCGCTTGAAGAGGCCCGGCGAATGCCATACGCTGTTGCAGAGTCGCGCGAGAAGTTTCGCATAGCTTCGGAGAATGACAACAAAACACAGGTCGTTCGCGACATTCTTGCGTTGCACCCCGGCGAACCCGCGCTGGTGATCGGCATGTATGTCGATCAACTCAAAACAATTGCCGAAGAACTACACGCGCCGCTCATTACGGGCAGTACACCGCAGAACAAACGAGATGAACTTTACAGCAGCTTTCGTTCTGGCTCACTGCCTGCACTTGTGGTTTCGAAAGTCGCGAACTTTGCCATTGATTTGCCCGATGCGTCACTGGCCATACAGATATCTGGCACGTTTGGTTCGCGCCAGGAAGAAGCACAACGCCTTGGTCGTATTCTGCGTCCAAAGTCCGGCGACAATCAGGCCCACTTTTACAGCATTGTTACCGCCGATACGGTTGAGCAGGATTTCGCGCTAAAACGTCAACTGTTCCTTTGTGAACAAGGTTATGAATACGAAATTGCCGACGCGGCCGAATTTCGTGTCAAACCGTTTCCGGTGGCATTGTCGTGAAGCTCTTTGACGTTGATTGGGAAGGAGTACTTCACGAGTTGACGCGTTGGAACGCGCTCAGTTTGCAGGCCAGGCGCGTGCTGCTCGATGAACTCAAGACGAATGGGTATGTACAGAGCGATCGATTTGGCGCGTCGCTCAATGAAATAATAGCAAGTGGCATTCCGGTGTACGACGCACCGCGGCGGCGGTTGATACTCGACGAGCGCCATCGCGATCTGTTGAAAGTGCTGCGCGCCATCGGGCGACACGTCATGTCCGACGATGCCGGCAGTGTTTGGCTCATGAAATATCTGGAGGAACACTTCTCGCAGAATGACATTAATGGCCTCACGGCCTATCCCGCGGCCTGGCGGTTTGTGCAGGCGAACCGCACCTCGCTTGCGCAACGAGTAGCATTCGCGGGCTGGACGGGCGACCTGCTCGCGTCGCAAACGGACGCGGACTTGATTGCATGGGCCAAACAACGCGGAGAGTCCGAGGACACGATCGATTTCACACTGACGCTGCGTGCGCTGAAGGCGCTATCTCGGCAGCTTCTGCAATCGCCAACGGGAATTCCGCTACGCGACGTGCTGTCGCTTGACCACAAAACCCCTGTCTCAGTACGCGCCAGCGCCGTGCACTCTGGACTTCGCACGCTGGTGCTGTTTGCCACGATGCGCGCGAGTGATCTCGAACCGATGATTGGGTTGTGGCCACCGGCCGCGCGTGAACTGGCGCGTCCGCCGTTGCAGCCACCGGCAATCGTCACCCCCATAGAACATTTCGTGTTGCCGGTGCAAATGGAAGACATGACAACACTTTTGGCGGCCGTCGTCTCTTCACCGGTACGCGTACGCTCGGCCGATTTGAATGTGTTTGCAAAATCGCGGGGGGAAGTTGAATCGCGATTGGTGCTGCTTCCCGCGTGGGCCGAACGCTTCTTCATCGGCTCTCAACAAACGCGTGTTGATGAAGCCGCGCGTAATCTCGCCGCGGCGGGATTTGCACGGTTCGATACCGGGAAGCTCGACCCTCATCTCGTGAGTACTAAGGCGGGCGCGCGTTGGTTGGCACTTTCGCCGCACGATCGTCTCGCAGAACTCGTGGACAAGATGCGCAAGTCGAAGCAGGTCAACCCCAGTGGAGGTTACGACGCGCACGAGTCGGTCGGATTTTTTCCGTACGCATTTCCATACCTGCACGCGCCAAAGAGTTTGCGGTTGCGCGAGGCGATTACGGAAGCGTTCTTGCGAGCGAAGACTGGATTTATCACTCTCAATACATTTCTGGACTACGAGGCGGTGCGGCACAATCCATTGATGGCGCTGCTGACATCAAAGGAAAGCGAAAGCCAGATGTACATGAATGTTCACCAGCACGGTGACTCGCGCGAATCCTATCGGTATCTCTGGCGGAACGCGCTTGATCAGTTTCTGGCGGCGCGTCTGTTTGCGCTTGGGGGTGCGAGTGTTGGTCGCCTGGCCGACGGAGTAATTTGTTTTGCAATCAACGACGTTGGTCGATACGTGCTGGGCGCGACCGACTCGTTTGAGTACGGCGCCGCGGCAACCGCAGAAATTGTAGTGCAACCCAATTTTGACATCGTATTTTTGGGAGTTGCGCCGAGTGTTGAAGCAACCATTGCGCGGTTTGCCGAACGTGTGGGTGTAGCACCGGGGCTGGTATTTCGCATTACCCGTGCCGCCGTGTTACGCGCGGCCGAGGGGGGCATGACCGCCGAGAGTATATTGGCGGACTTGAGCAATGCGGGCACCAAACCCGTTCCGAAAAATGTGCAACGCGAGGTGGCGGGATGGATGTCGAGTGTGCGTCGAGCACGTCTGCGGTTGGTGGAGTTGATCGAGTGCGCGGATAGCGAGGCGGGTGAGCGATTGATGTCGGTGCTGGGGGCGCGGGTGAGCCAATTGACTGCAACCGTGTTCGAGTTGAAGGCGGCTACCTCAGCCGAACGCGCGGCTTTGTTGAAGCGGTTGAAAGCAGGTGGAGTTTTCTTGAGCGAGGAGGTCGTCGCTCAAAAAAAGAAGAAGAAGCGTGTGCCGCAGTTCGAGGAAGTTTGGGAAGACGACGGGTAGTGGGGCGTGCACATCCAAGCGGCGCTCTCCGTGGTCATTGTAGCTCGGCCGCTGAAATGAAATAGGAGATTCCTCCACCCACACTATCGCGCGTCGCGCCCGCTCGTAATTTGTCCCCGCATGCCAGCCACCGATCGCATCATTCCGAAACGTGCCGTAGCCAGTTGGATTCTGTACGACGTGGCCAACGTCATCTTCACCATGGGCGTGGTCTCGCTCAAGTTTCCGCTTTTCGTGCGCGAAAGCGTGGGCGCACAGCGCGCCGATTCTGTGTACGGCGTCATCACGTCCGTCGCGATGGGAATCATGTTTTTGCTGTCACCGCTGCTCGGTGCCATGACCGATCGCGCGCGACGCCGCATGCCATTTCTTATTTGGGCGACACTGCTCTGCTGCGGGTGCACTGCACTGATCGCGCGCGGTCCGTTTGCGGTGTCGATCGTCTTGTTCGTGCTCGCGAATGGCGGTTATCAGGCGTGCGTGCAGTTCTACGATTCGATGTTGCCCGACGTCACCACCGAGCAGAATCGCGGTCGCGTAGGCGGTCTCGCGGTTGGCCTGGGTTACCTGGGTTCATACATCGCAATCGGTATGGGCGTTGTAATTGCCACGGGCCAAACGACGTTTCCATTTTCGAAGTATTTCACATTGGTCGCGATACTGTTTCTGGTCATTGCGGTACCGTGTTTCCTGTTTGTGAACGAACGCGGCAATCCAAATCCACGGCCGGTTTTCACGTTCGGCGCGATCAGGGAATCGGTAGCGCAAACCATCGACACGTTGCGATCCGGGCAAAAATATCCAGGGCTGCTGCGCTTTCTCATTGGTCGCGCATTTTACACCGACGCCATCAACACCGTGGTGTCGTTCATGTCGCTCTACACCGTGAACGTTGCGGTCTCAACCGGACTGACGCAGGAGCAGGGACACCAGAAGGCGGATATCGTACTTGCGTCTGCAGTAACGGCCGCAATTTTTGGCGGCATCATCTGGGGGCGCGTCGTTGACAGCATTGGCCCCAAACGTGCGCTGACCTTCGTGTTGTACGGTTGGCTTGCAACGTTTGCACTGGCGGCATGTGTCGGATTGTTTCGCTTGCCAATTTCCGCGCTGTTTGTTGTAGCCGTATTGGCCGGCATCTTCCTTGGCGGCACGTGGGCGGCCGATCGCCCTCTCATGCTGCGCCTCACGCCGCCCGATCGCGTGGGTGAGTTCTACGGACTGTACGGCATGGTGGGCCGCTTCTCTGCGGTGACGGGTCCGGCCGTGTGGGCATTCACCACGTATATGGTGGTTGAGCGCGGGGGTAAAGCAGAAATTACCGGCGAGGGATTTGCGGTGATCTCATTGCTGCTGATGGTCGTCGTGAGTCTCTTCATTTTGCGCGCGGTTACCGACACACCACGTGACTGGGGAACGCTGCACGGCGCAACTGCGCCGAGTCGGCATTGATGCGGGTGACGCAGTGTTCCAACGGTTTAGGTTCACGCCTTCGCGATCAAAGCCAGCGGCACTTCCGCTACGCCCTTCATCCAGAAATCAGCGGCGCCTTGGTCCTGCATTTCCACCAGCGCCGCATGCACGCAGTTGTCGTCTCGCGCCACGTCACCAGACTTTGGCGGGTATAGTTTCGGATAAAACGGGTGCCATTCGTAGCGGTCCTGAAACCAGACGCGAACGAGATGATCGGCGAGGTCGACCTCGAAATCCACCCTATCAATGCCGCCAAATGCGAATCGAAAGTCCTGGCCTGCTTCGTCTTTCGCGTATTCGCTTTGGCTGAAGAAGAAGTGGCCCTCAGTCCTCGTTTTTTTTCCGCCGACAAAGATTTCCCGCTTGAGCCGCTTCCGAATGCCGCTATCGCCGGAAATCCAGTTCTTGATGTTGGTGTCCTCGACAAAATCCTTGCCCCCGCCCTTCAAGTAGAACTCGAGATGGACGGACGCCAGGGGTCTCTTCACGAATAACAGTGTTCGGGCAACAGCCACCAGCAACTCAGGGCCATGCGGCAATGGAATTGGAGAGTCTGCCGCTGCGGCCAGAACCACACACGCCTTGTCCAAGGCGTCTTTTAGAGGATCACCTGTGCCCGAATTATTGGGATTGTGAAGCACCTCATCAAATTTGCGGGACGGCGTATGGTCGTGATGGATGCCCGGGTGGAAGGGAGGCGGTCCGCCGAACGGCTTTACGACGACCACGAGCGTTGCGGATAAACCATTCGCCGTTGCAATGATCTCGGTTCTTCCCAGAGTATTTCCGCTGAAGACCTGTGCGGGCTGAGGATCCTTCTTAATTGGAAAAGAAGTACCGACCTTCCCGGCTTGCGCCTGGATCTTCACGACACTGGGATCGACCACCTGCACGGTTCCGGATAAACCATCGGTCACGGTGAAACGGGCGTTGCTGTTGCGCCGGAGTTCCAGCACAGTTTGTGGATTGATTTGCGGAGCGGTAACCGTGCCTGGGATCTGACTCTCCCCAACCTTGAAACTCAAACTGAAACGCTGTCCCGCATCGAGTAGTGTGGCCACTTCCAGCGGCGGCGGCGGAAGTCTGCGGAAATTGCTTAACGGTTTGATTTGCACCGGTTTTGCCGGGGGCCTTTTCGACATCTCGCTGTCCAGACTTGCCATCGTCATTTTACCGACGATGTTATCGGCTTGCGTCTGATAGCTTCGGTTCACGATGTTCCGCTTCCGTTTGTACTCGAGCACCGCGGCGGCTGTGGTACTGCCATAAAATGTCCGCTGCAACTCGTCGTCCGAGATCGCGGCGTCGTCCAGCAGGATGAGCGCCGTTTGAATTTTTCCGACGTGTGGCCCCGAGGCGCCAGGCTTTATGTGTGCCGGATCGGAAACGGCCGCCGCCTCGAGCGTCGCATCGCCACTGAAGAGTTGTGATTGAAGGGCCATTGGTAGTTCCTGTCTGGCGGGCTCGCCGGTTTGAGCAGCAACGCCGAATTTAGAGGGGGTGGACGTTGAGTATACGCGGTGTCCAACGGTCGGCAACTAGCACACGCGAAATGATCCCGTGAGTCGAACTGTGCGCCATCGCACAAATTCGCTATCGGTCACTTGCCCGGATGATACTCGCGCTCCGTATGCCCCTTGAGCTGTGATTTGTAGAAGTACACGTCGCGCAAATTCCCCGTCGCATACCGCTCTGCCTGATCGTTGAAGTGCTTCGACTT
>JBDUBA010000355.1:0-9555 GCA_040004335.1 Gemmatimonas sp. | reverse complement strand
CACCCGAAATGTGCGGTCACCAAGCGACATCGTCCAGCCCGAGTATGGGGGAAGGGGCGCTAATATTGCCTACGCTGGAACCGCTTACCGGGAATCCAAGTATGCTTATCCATGAACAACGCCACACCGCTTTGCGCCACATTCGCAAGCGCGCGCAGGTTGATTGCCGCGCTATCGGTGGTAACGATTGCCGCTTTGGCCGGACTGGCCGGTACCGTCTCCATCGGCTCCGCGCAACAACCGATTCCGATTCCGGCATACACCGGATACGTCAACGACTTTGCCAACGTCATTCCGGCCGAGACCCGTGCAGCGCTGGAGAGTCTCTCTGAGCGCGTGAATGCGGCGACGAAGGGCGACATGGTGATCGTGACCATGAAGGACATTGGCGACCGTGCTGCGTCGGACGTGGCGCTCAACATCGGACGGCAGTGGAAAGTCGGCGCCAATACCGCCATTGGAGACAAGGCGCGAAACGCAGGTGTCATAATCCTGCTCGTGCCGAAAGAGTCATCCAGCACCAATAGTGGCTCCTGCTTTATCGCCACGGGACAGGGAGCGGAGGGGTTCATCACTGACGCCACTTCCGGATCCATTTGCCGCGAGGCGACACCGTATTTTCGGCAGCAAGATTATGCCGGGGGCCTGCAACTTGTGGCGCAGCGCGTCGCGCAGCGATATGCGACCGAATTTAATGTTTCGTTCGATGCCGGCCCTCTGCCCGCGCCGCCACCGCAGCGCAATTCGACGGGTCAGTCCTCGCGCGGCGGCGGGGGCACCAGTATTGTCACCATTCTCGTCATCATCTTTGTGATTCTGTCAATGCTTCGCGGTGGACGTGGCGGATTGCTCCGCTGGTTGCCCTTCATCCTCTCCAGTGGTGGCGGCGGTCGAAACAATCGATGGGGCGGCGGCGGCGGCGGTGGCGGCTTCGGTGGCGGTGGAGGAGGTTTTGGTGGCTTCGGGGGCGGCGGTGGTTTTAGCGGCGGCGGCGGCGGATCAAATTGGTAGCAATCCGTTTCGAGCAAGTTGATGGCGGCGCGCCGATTGATTCGGCAAACTCGGCGAAATTCACTGAGGAGCTACACGCATGGCGAAGGGTTCGTCGATGACTCTGGATCATCTGGTAGCAGAGCTCAGCCGCGTGTATGCGGAGGGACTCCGCAGCATTGTGCTGTACGGATCCGCGGCCTCAGGCGAGCAGGTCGAAGGACGGTCCGATTATAATGTGCTCGTCATCGTCGACCGCATCGACCGCAATCGGCTGCAACAGCTGTCCGACACGTCACGCAGTTGGATACACGCGGGTAATCCGTTACCGCTCACATTGACGCAGGCCGAGTGGGCGCGGTCGGCCGACATCTTTCCAATGGAATATTCAGACATTCTCGAACGCCATCGGGTGTTGAAAGGCGAGAATCCATTTGCCGAGATTCGCGTTGCGCCGGGCGATTTGCGTTTGCAGGTCGAACACGAAGCAATGGGAACGTTGCTTCGGCTGCGGGCGGGCGTGATGAAAGCGGGCAGCGATGCGAAGCGGCAAAGTGCACTCATGCAAGACAGCTTGAGTTCGCTGATGGTGATCTTTCGCGGATTTATGCGCTTGCACGGCGAACTGCCGCCACGTGATACACACTTGGTTGCAGAGTTTGTCGCAAAGCGCGCGTCGTTTGATGTTACCGCCTTTGCCAGGGTGATTGCGCTCGGGCGTGAAGGACGCGCGATTCCAGCGGCCGACACAGAGCCCACGTTGGACGCGTACGTTGCAGGCATGGAAGCGCTTGTCGCCTATCTCGACGCATACCATCTGCCGGCTCAAGGGTAGTATGTCTTCTTACCGCACCATCTTTTCAAAGGAAAATCCCATGAGAGTTCGGCGTACGTCGCGTGTATTTTTGCTGGCCGCTGCAATTCCCTTACTGCTGACCGGTTGTGGATACAACACGATTCAGTCGTACGACGAAACAGCGGCGAAAGCCAAGCAGGATATTGAAGTGCAGTTGCAGCGGCGTGCCGACCTGATCGGCAACCTGGTTGAAACCGTCAAAGGTGTTGCGCAGCAGGAGAGTTCGGTGCTGGTGGCGGTAACGCAGGCGCGCTCTGGACTAACGGGCGCATTGCAAAAGCCAGGTGGCGCCGACCCTGCCGAACTGGCCAACGCGAACGAACAACTCACCGCGGCCACTCGCGGAATCAACGTGGTGGTCGAGGCCTATCCACAGCTGCGTTCCAACGAAAGTTTTTTGCGGCTGCAGGATGAGCTGACCGGTACCGAAAATCGCGTGGCGGTGGCGCGCACAGATTACAACGGCGCCGTCAAAGCCTACAACGAATACATCCGCAAGTTTCCGCAAACGTTGACCGCGAAAGTGACCGGCGCGAAACCGCGCGTGTATTTCGAAGTAACGAATGCCGCGGCGCGTGAAGCTCCTAAAGTCGACTTCTCGAAACCTACCACGCCGCCCGTGCCTCCCAAGCACTAACTCGGAGTTCGCACAAGCGTCGACGATGGCCGTGGGCGGCGGTTGTCAGGTGATACCCATGTGAGAACTGCGAGTTAAGCTTCCCGGCAGTAGGCGCGCTCGTCGCGCTCGCCCAACGGTCAGTGCTCGCTCCGCTCATCTACGCAAACTTTGAAGACCTCACCGCTGGCTGCCCGGTCGCGATGGTACGCCGTCATTGCGCTGTCGTTGCCGCTATTGCTGTTCGCCGCAATCGAAGGTGCTGCGCGTCTCTTCTGGCGTGACGGTGCACTGCCGCTGTTCATCACCGCACCAATCGGGCAGGGTCGCTGGCTCAAGACCAATGCGATGGTCGCCGCGCGATGGTTCCCCGAGTTGAAGTCACCGCCGTCGCCGAACGTAGAATTCTTACTGGCCCAGAAGCCACGGAACGGATTCCGCGTGATTGTGCTTGGCGAATCAGCGGCGCAGGGCTTCCCATACCCACGGTCGGGATCCTTCGCGCAACTGCTCCACGCTGCGCTCACGGATGCATTGCCAGGCCGGGAAGTTGAAGTGGTCACCATCGGTATCGCTGCCACCAACAGCTACGCGATGCTCGATGTCGTCGATGAGGTCATCAAGCAGCACCCCGATGCTGTGTTGTATTACGGGGGACACAACGAATATGTCGGCGCCCTGGGGGCTGGCTCGTCCATCCGACTCGCGGCGAGCCCGTCGCTGACGCGGTTCTTTGTCCGATTGCAGCACCTCCGATCGGTACGCATGGTGAATCGGATCATCGCGCAGCGTTTGGCAAAACGCGCGGCCGCTCGTTCCGGGCCAATGGATTCTGCGTCGGTGGGCCTGATGGAATCGATCACCGACGGGGGTGAGATCGCGCTGAATTCCAGAGTGTTCGACACGGGACGCCGTCAATACGAAGAAAATCTGACACGCATCGTGGACCGCTTACGCGACGCCAAGGTGCCGGTGTACGTCGCGTCGACGCCCAGCAATGTGCGTGATCAACCGCCCTTTGCCGCCGCCGGCAATGGTCCGGCCCGAGCGGCGTTTGCAGAAGCGACCGCCGCCCTTGCACGGGGCGATTCAGCGAGCGCCCATACTCAATTTCTTGAAGCCCGCGATCGGGACGTGATCCGTTTTCGCGCACCCACCGCCTTCGACAGCGTGGTGCGACGTGTGGCTCACGCGGCTGGCGCATCGCAGGTGCACTATGTGCCCATTGTCGAGGCGTTCGCGGCGCACACCGCGGCGGGCGCGCCCGGAACCGACCTCTTCCTCGAACATGTGCACCCAAATCGTCTGGGCACGGAGTTGATCGCGGCGAGCTTTTGGACGGCGTTACGAGCGGCGCCTCCATCCGGCGTCGTCTTCGACACGACCCGCGTTCGCTCGATGGCCACCTACGAACGCGCGAGCGAGTTCTCTGCCTTCGACGAACGCATTGCCTATCACCGAGTCCAGGCGCTTGCGGTGCGATGGCCATTCGTGCCGGTAAACCAGCAAGGTGACTACCGCGGCCGTTACGTACCGACTGATCGCGTCGACTCATTGGCGTTTCTTGTATCAGCTGGCGTGACGCCGTGGGAACTCGGCAAGTTGAATGTCGCGAGATACTACGATGCACGGGGCGATACGGCGGCAGCAGTGGCGGAGTATGTCGGCCTCGCCCGTGATCAGTTCATGTATGCCGAGCCACAACGCCTCGCCGGTGCGGCGCTGTTTCGCGCCGGGCGACTGGCGGAAGCCGATAGCCTGCTGGCAAAGGCGATGTTGCTCGAGCCAACTACTGAAGTCGCGCTGGTTCGCGCGCGGATTGCCGGCCGGCAGCAGAACTGGCCTCTCGCGCTGGCCTTGCTCACCGACGCGGCGCGTCTCGAGCCAAACCGCGCGGATGTCATGTATCAGCTGTCCCTTGCACAGTCGTTGGTGGGAGACGCCCGGGCGGCCCGAGCAACTGCGCTCCAACTCGCGCGACTCCATCCACAGTATCCGCCGCTCAAGGCCTGGCTGGTAACGCTCGGAATCTCGCCGTAACGTTTGCTTCGCGACTGCACCTTCCCGCGCTCCGAGCCGGAACGTAGCGTTCAACGACCACCGCACATGGAGGACGAATGCTGGGGAACGAATGCTGAGCGGATTGCGGAACCCAAGGTGCAGGCTTGGCCGCGCACTCCTGGTGGGGCCGTTCCTTCTGTGCGGCAGCCTCTCGGCGCAAGCGTCCAACGTTGCCGCTCGCGGCACGGTGCGCGGACTGGTCAGTGACGCACTGGGCGGTGGCGTGGCGAACGCCGAGGTGCAGTGGCTACCGGCCGGCACGATCGTTCGTACGAATGCCGAGGGACGTTATGTGCTGAGCGGCGTGCCGGACGGTCGGTCAACGCTGCGCGTGCGGCGTATCGGCTTTGTCTCCAAGCAGCTTGATATTGACGTCATCGGCGTCGTGCCGGTGATCGTCGACTGGCGACTCGAGCGTGCGCCGCAGCAACTCAACAGCATTCAGGTTACGGCCCGACGGGAACCCTACGACGCACGCCTTGAGGGTTTCCGGACGCGTCTCGAGGCGAAGCGAGGTGGGTACTTCATCACCCGCTCGCGAATTGAGCAGTCGGGCAACAGAAACTTGCTCGATTCCTTCCGTGGCGTGCCAGGCGTTCACATCGGTAGCTTCGGACGAGGAGGCCGTACTGTGCGATTTCGCTCGAACGATTGCACCCCACTGGTGTTCGTCGACGGGTTTCCGGCGTCCGCGGCCGATTTCGACTTCGACTCAATCGATCTGAACATGGTCGAGGGAATCGAGCTGTACATGTCGTCGTCGTCGGTTCCACCCGAGCTGTTTGGTCCACGTGGTCTTGAGCAGTGCGGGGTCGTCGCGATCTGGTCACGCCCCGCGCAACTTCGAACGCCGTTGATCCGCAGTACGGACGAGCGGACGGCTGATCTCGTCAAGCGACTGGCCTCTGGACAGGTCATGACGGCGGATCAGGTCGACTCGGCGGCGGTACTGCTCTCGGGCGAGCTGGACGTGCTCTACCCTGAGGCATTCTGGCGGAGCGGCTTGGAGGGGCAGGCGACGGTTGAATTCGTGATCGACGACCGTGGACGAATGGAGTGGGGCACGTTGGCCGTCGTTTCCGCGACGAAACCGGAATTCGCGACGGCTGTGACTCAGGCACTTGTCGCGACGAGATGGCAGGCAGCGGTCAAGGGCCCAACCGCCGTGTCCCAGCTTTTCGTGTTGACGGTCGCGTTTACGCATCCCAAGTAGCACTACCGCTTCGCGAGCATCAACGCGACGCTCAGCAGCCGAAATCAGGCATCAAAATTGTGTTAAATGCGACGAAATCGGACATAATCACCATTTAGACTAAGATGCGGGTAAATTTTTCTTGCCCCTTGGGCCACGTCGCCCTAGGTTGACCACCAAGTGTCACGATACCGTCCCATTTGTCCCGGTGACGAAACGCGCGCCGCGGTTGTTATGGGACAAAACGAAGCGTTTACAAAGCGACCGATACTTGTCGGCGCGATAACGCCTTTCGTGTGAGTTATCAAATCCCCCCTATTAGTGAGGACGACGATGGTTAGCGCACAGTCAGCAATGCGCACGCTGCGGTATGCAGCCGGCATTGTGCTCTTGGTCTCGCCGATCGCTTTGGCGAGAGCGCAGGGCACAGTGATTAGCGGAGCGGTGACCCAATTGGGATCGTCGACGCCCGTCCCGGCGACGGTTACCATCCAGACCTTGGGTCTGGGGGCCGTGGCCAACGATCAAGGCCGTTACACTCTGCAGGTGCCGGAAGGACGCGCCCGCGGTCAGACGGTTCAGATCACGGCCAAGTCCATCGGCTACCAGCCGGTCACGACAACGATCACTTTGTCCGCCGCGCCGCAGACGGTCAACTTCGAGCTCAAGTCCGATCCGTTCCGTTTGACGGAAGTTGTGACGACGGGTACGGCCGATGGTCAGGCGGCGAACAAGCTCCCGTTCTCAGTCGCCGTGGTGAACGGTGACCAGCTCCGTGACGTGCCAGCGTCGTCGCCCATTGCCGCGCTCGCGGGTAAGGTTGCCGGCGCGCGTATCGCCCTCGGCACCGGTAACCCGGGCGCTGCGCCAACCATTCGTCTTCGCGGTTCGACCAACCTTGGCGTTGGCGGCTCCAGCCCACTGATCATCGTCGATGGCGTCCTTACACGCTTCTCGATCGCTGACCTTGACGCGCAGGACATCGAAACGATCGAAGTGCTCAAGGGCGCGGCCGCCTCGGCCTTTTATGGATCGGATGCCGCCAACGGCGTGATCTCGATCGCTACGAAGCGCGGCAAGGACCTGAAGGATGGCCAGACCCGTGTCTCGGTTCGCTCGGAGTTCGGTTCTTCGTCGGTCGGCCACTTCGTGCCGCTCAACCAGTATCACAACTATCTGCTGAACGCCGATGGCTCGATCAACGAGACGGCTGCCGGCGCGCGCACGCTCGATGGCGTCGTCGCGGACAATTTGTACCCGACTTCGGGTGACGGTCGCTATCGCAACCAGCTCAAGGAATGGCTCGGTACCGGTCAGTTCTACTCGACCAACGCACAGGTTGGCTATCGTCGTAGCGGCACCAATCTGAACAGCTCGTTCACGACGGACCACAATGCCGGAGTGCTGCCGTTCCGCTCGGGACAGTTCCGTCAGTCGGCGCGCTTGAATGTCGACCAGCAGATCAGCAGCAAGATCGACTTGGGAACGTCCTTTACGTACTCGATCAACCGGAACGACTACGATCCGAACGACAGCCAGGGTTGGTTTGCTTTGCTGCAGTCCCCACCCGACATTAATCTGACCAGCCCCAACGGACCAACCGACCCGATCCCGTACAACCCGGTGCTCCCGGCATGGGCGGCGAACGCTCGTGGCAATCCGCTGTATGGTCTCAAGAACTCGTCGCTGGCCATCCGTCGCGAGCGCCTGCTCGGCTCCGCAAACGTGCGGTACAAGCCGGTTGATTGGCTCCGCGTGGAAGGCTCCTACGGTACCGACCGCTCCAACACGGGAAGTGACGGCTACAACCCGAAGGGATTTCTGAACGGATCGGGTGTGCCGACCGACGGAAGTCTTGCGCTTAACCGCGGTGTCAACGTGGCCGAGAACCTCCAGAGCAATGTCATTGCCACCAAACTTTTCTTTAACGACCTGAAGTCGACCTCACGAGTAACGTACCTGCTCGAGAAGCAGACGCAGAATTCAGTGAGTGCATCCGGCTCGCAGTTCACGGTGCTTGGTGTGCCCGATCTTGACGCTATCGATCCAGCAAACAACCGCGTCGGATCGTCGCTCACTGTAAGCAACGCGCAGAACTACTTCGTGTCGCAGGCGTTCGATTTCAAAGACAAGTACGTGGCTGACTTCCTCGTGCGGCGCGACGCGTCCTCACTGTTTGGGGCGGCCACGCGGTGGTCCAGCTTCTACCGCGTATCGGGATCATGGCGGTTCAATGAAGACCTCCACATCCCGGGCATTCAGGAAGGCCGAATCCGCGCTTCTCGCGGCACCGCTGGTATCCGCCCAGGCTTCACCGACCAGTATGAGACGTACTCGGTGGATCAAGGGCTCATCAGCAAGAACCAGTTGGGCAATCCGAACCTGAAGCCTGCCACGCAGACGGAAGATGAATACGGCCTGAACGTCACGTTCCTCGATCGCTTCGACGCCGAGCTTGTGTACGCCGCACGCTCGACGAAAGATGCGTTCCTCCCCGTCCCGCTCTCGCTTGCCCAGTCGGGCGGTTTCAAAACCCAGGTGCAAAACGCCGCCACCATTGGCGCCAAGACGTGGGAATTTTCGCTGCAGACGCGTCTGTTAGACAGCCGGAACCTGAGCTACTCGGTGGGTGTGACGGGTGACCGCACCACTCAGCGTATCGACAAGCTCGGCCGCGCGCCGTTTCGCGTGAACGCTGGTGGCCAGAACCAGAACGTATTCTACTACAAGGAAGGCGAAGCACTCGGCATCATCTACGGCAAGCAGTGGATGAAGTCGCTGGCGCAAACCACGGCACAAGGGCTCGACGCCAATCTCTACGTCGTCAACAGCGACGGTTACGTCGTCCTCAAGTCGCAGCTGGGTACGAACAATGAGAAGCCGGTCGCCGTGGTCACCAACGGCAGCGATCAGCAGGTCATCGGTGACGTGAACCCCGACTTCAATTTCGGCGTAACGCAGAACCTTCGCTTCAGGAACCTTTCGGTGTACGCGCTCATCGACGGAGTAAAGGGTGGCGACATCTACAACTTCACGAAGCAATGGATGTATCAGGACGGACGTCACGGTACCGAGGGTCAAGGAGACCGCCCCGAAGCCGATCGTCGCCCCCTCGCGTTTTACTCCGGCGGTTTGTATGACGGTTTGAACGCGAACTCGCACTTCGTGGAAAACGGTGGTTATGCTCGCCTCCGCGAGTTGAGCGTGGCTTACCAATTCACCCCAACGCTTCTGCGTAAGGTCGGCATGGGCCGTTTGGCGCAGGGATTCAAGCTCTCCGTTGTCGGTCGTAATCTGGTGACCTGGACGAAATACACGGGCTTCGACCCAGAGGCCACGTCGGGCGGCGATTTCAACTTCCGCATCGACGGCTTCCGTTATCCGAACTTCCGTACGTTCACGGCGATGTTCGACATCTCCTTCTGATCCAGTAATTTCACTTTGGAGAACCTTGTGACCACACGTTTTTTACGCGCGATCCTGGCGCCCGCCGCGATGCTTTCTATCGCGGCCTGCGCCGATCTCGACGTGACCAATCCCAACAATCCCGACATCGCTCGCGCGCTGGCCAGCCCCTCCGACGTCGCGAAGATTGCGAAGTCGTCGGTCAATAGCTGGTATCAAACCTCGAACGCTGTTGAGCCTTACTTGATGATGCAGGTCACGGCCGACGCGACGACTGCAAACTTCGGTAACTTCGGCATGCGCTTCAACAACCTTGAGCCGCGTATTGCCTATAACAACAACTCCGCGGGTGGTGACGCAGCCACCGCGGTAACACCGTGGGACGGCAACTTCGGTGCGTTGGGTGCCGCAAACGACGCGCTCCGCGCGATCAAG
>JBDUBA010000122.1:0-9577 GCA_040004335.1 Gemmatimonas sp. | reverse complement strand
CCCATGCGCATGATGCTGCCTTTGCCGCAGCTCTTTTCAATTTGTGCGACAGCGAGCGCCAGGGCTTTGCGCTTGTCGTCTGCTACTTGTTGTGTGGAAGCCATGTGTCCGCCGTCGTTGGAGTAAAGCGTCTGCCCTGACCCACGAAAATTACCGGAGGGGTAACCGTGGCCAAGACCCGAATAAAATACGAAGATCACGTTCTGTGGACAACTCCCCCCTGAGGGCGAGTTTTCCACGATTTCAGCCCGATTTGGCGCTCAGGGGGAAGGCGTTGGGCACATATCGGACCCGAACCCGATCGCCTTCCATCAAAATCCCCACCACATCGAACCGATAAGCGAGCTCTTCCTTACCGTTTCGGTCGACCCAGACCTGTGCGGCGCGGCTCAGTTCCCGCTGCTTTCGCCAGTGCACGGCTTCGACGGGGCCGCCAAAGTCGGGTTTGCGGCGCGCTTTCACCTCAACGAACGCAATTTCACAATCGCGACGCATCACGAGATCGATGTCGCGACGTCCTGCGCGGAACCGATGTTCGACAACGGTCCAGCCCTGTCGAACCAACCAACGCGCCGCGATACGTTCGCCTAACAAACCGAAGTCCTGTCGTGCTTTTGTCATGAGCGCATTGTATGGCGATTGTTTCTTGGCGCGTCATCAAATCGTTGCCGGCCTGCGCGTTCTCACTCGGGTGTGCCTCGTTCAGTGGCGTCGCGAGACACCGCGGAAACGGCAGCACTGAATAATGAGGCAAAATGTACTGTGCAAATTTTGGTCATTTTTCAATGCTACCGATCCCTTGTCCGACATTACGATGCGAGACGGATTCGTGGCGCGTTGCTGAATGCTCGCACTGTACAATCACTGAGAGATGCTGCCCGCGAACACGTCGTGGGGGAGGTACAGTCTTTCACATTCAGCAGATTTCACTTGCGCGCCTTCGTCCCTGCTCCATTTTGACGCGCAGGAATACGGTCGTCGGTACTCGGCTTCATCTCACTACCACATCGACTCATGGCGCTTTCGCGCACCGGAACGATCATCGCAGCAGTTGTCCTCGCAGGCACCGGATGGATCGGCGCACGAGGAGCGGGGCCGGTTCCGGCACTCGGACCGCTCCTCGATCCGGCTAACGGGCTCTGGAGTTCGATACAAACGGCCGAGTTGCCTACAGATGCGACGGTTGCGATTCCCGGGCTTTCTGCCGACACGCGTGTTGTCTACGACGATCGGGATGTACCGCACATCTTCGCGCCAACAATTGCCGATGCGTATCGCGCACTTGGGTACGTCGTCGCACGCGACCGACTGTTCCAGATGGAAATGCAAGCGCGCGCCGGCGCGGGTACGCTTACAGAACTGGCCGGCAAGGCTACACTCCCGCTCGATCAACAAACGCGCGAGCTTGGCATGCCGCGCGCCGCTGAACAGCGCGCGCAAGGCTTCGATTCAACATCGCAATACGGCCTGCAACTGGCCGCGTACACCGCAGGCGTCAACAGCTACGTCGATCTGCTCAAGCCGCGCGATTATCCCGTCGAATACAAGTTGCTTTCGCGCGCGCCTGGGCACTGGAGCGCGGAGAAATCGTTCAACCTGATGATGCGCATGGGGTGGACGCTCGCTTCGTCCGATGACGAGCTCACCAATCTCCGCATCAGCGCTGTGATTGGCAAACCGGCAACCGAGGCGCTGTTTCGCACGCATTCGCCAATTGTTGATCCCATTCAACCAAACGCCTACGCGACGGCGCGTTTCGACTCCATTTCGGTTCCCGCGCCTGGTGCGCCCGATACTGCGGCGTTGGCTGTACTGAACACCATTGGTGATCGCGGCATTGCGACTCTCGCAGCGCTCGCATCACCGCGTGGTCCGGATGCTGTTGGCAGCAACAACTGGGCGGTTTCTCCAAAACGTAGTGCGAGTGGGTACGCGCTGCTGGCCGGCGATCCTCATCTCGAACTATCGCTGCCGTCAATTTGGTATGAAGTACACATGGTGGTGCCCGGAAAACTTGATGTGTACGGCGTCACGATCCCGGGCGCGCCCGGCGTGGTTATCGGATTCAACCGCAAAGTGGCGTGGACGTTTACCAACGTTGGCGCCGATGTAATGGACTACTACCTCGAGACCGTTGACGACGCCGCGTCGCCAAAACAATACAAACTTGATGGGGCATGGAAGCCTCTCGCAATTCGTCCGGAAGTGTATCGCGGACCTAAAGGTGAACTGTTACATACTGACACGATGCGATTCACACATCGCGGCCCCTTGGTGAAAGTTGGCAAGCGTTGGGTTTCTGTGCGTTGGACAGTGTTGGAATCGACCAGGGACTACGAAGCGTTTGGGGAGGCATCAACGAGTATTTCAGCAAGTGGAATGCTCGATTCGGCTGCGGCCATTTACGATGCGCCAGCGCAAAACATGTTGGCCGCGGACAACGGCGGCACCATCGCAATTCGTTCAACTGGCCGATATCCTGTTCGTCCGGATTCCGGGCGCGGTGACATTTTGCGAGACGGCAGCAAATCGTCCAGCGATTGGATTGGCCGTTGGAGTTTGGCCGAATATCCGCAGGGAGAGAATCCGACGCGTGGATTTTTGTCGTCGAACAATCAGGAGCCACTCGACCCACGCGACCAACCACGTTACCTCGGCAGCAATTGGGAGCGGCCGTGGCGCGGAATGCGTATCAACGAACTGCTGCGCAACGATTCAGCCGTAACTCCGGAAGCAATGCGTTTGTATCAGAGCGATCCGGGTAGCGCACGCGCTGATTTTTTTGTGCCGGTGTTTCTTGCCGCGTCTGCACCGGCGGCAGCTGTTACGCGCAGCGAAAAACTAACGCGAGCCTCTGCTCTCCTAGCCGAGTGGGATCGCAAGTACACCAAGGACAACGTGCGCGCGGTGTTGTTCGAAGCGGCCATGCAACAGGTCAGCCGATTGTTGTGGGATGAGCTTCGTGTCGATTCGACTGCTCAGCTGCCGTTGCCGAGCGACATGATCATGGCGTCGCTAGTGTCGCAGCCCAACAATGTGTGGTGGGATGATCACCGAACGACGGTTGTTGAAACGCGCGACGCATTGTTTGCGAGTGCGCTGGAAACGGCGCTTGATATGGTGATCAAACAATACGGTCAACCCACTGGTGCCAATTGGCGATGGGATCACGTACGGTTCGCCAACATCTATCATTTGCTGCGAATGCCGTCGTTTTCGCGCTTGAAGGTGCCGGTTCAGGGCGGTAGTGCCACGTTGTGGCCGTCCACTGGAAACGGACAGCATGGGCCAAGCTGGCGCATGGTCGTGGAGTTGGGTCCGACCGTGCGCGGTTGGGCCACGTATCCGGGTGGGCAGTCGGGAAATCCTTTTAGTGCGCGTTACGACAATCGCGTTGATCAGTGGTCACATGGCGAACTCGATTCGCTGCGTGTGCCGGCAACGGAAGCTGAATTATCGAAGGCGCAGCAGCATGCGCGTCTTGTGCTCACACCGCGTCGCTGAGAAATCACATGCTCGTCATCCGTGTTGTCGCGCTCGCAATTGTGGTGGCCGTTGCGACGTATTTCGTGGGATGGATTTGTGTACCGATCATAGGCGCGGTGTACGCAATTGCAATTCGCAGATCGAGCGCGCCCGTTGAATCGGCACTGGCCGCGTTGCTTGGGTGGGGTGCGTTGCTTGCGTGGGTGTCATTTTTGCCGGCGTTCACAGCATTGCTCGCAAAACTCGGCGGAATTTTTCCGTTGCCCGGTGTTGGTGTTGCAGTGCTCACGCTGGTGTTTGCGGTGGCTCTGGCGTGGAGTTCGGCGCGGATTGTGTCGGCGGTGGTGGTGCGGGGGTGAATTGGTACTGAGGATGATTCGGTACTGGGGTCAGAGGCGTCATTCTGACCGCATTTTTTCGGTACTGGGGTCAGAGCCGTCATTCTGACCGCATTTTTTCGGTACTGGGGTCAGAGGCGTCATTCTGACCGCAGTTTTTTGATGTTGGCCTCTGACCCCGGTACCAAGAGCACGCATCAAAACGAATGATGGCTCGGACCCCAGTCCCATAACAGCGCCCGTTTTTCGACGATAGTTCTGCGTTGATTTAATGCCGGCGTCAGAACCTTAGTTGTGGTGGCAATGTCTTGATGCTGTGGTCAGAGACATCGTTGTGACCGCAGCGACCCCAATACCGAAATCACGCCTCAAGAGCAGCGATGACTCTGACGCCTGGACCAAAACAGTGCAGTCAAAATGACTGCTCTGACCCCAGTACCAAAAAACTCCCCGGTACCAACACAACGTCAAAACCGCGCATCACGCGCTGCAATAATCACCGCCGGATCATCCGAAATAATCCCGCACACCCCCGCATCCCACAAACGCTCGGCCTCGGACGCCGTGTTGATCGTCCACACGTGCACCGGAATACGTTGCGCGCTCAGTGATTTCGTCAGCAAACGAAACGGCACCGGAATTCCATTCCAACTCGGCGGAATGTTCACGGTTTGAAACTGTTGTGGCTTCGCTGGACGGCGCAGAAATGCATTCGGTAACAGCAACATCGAATCTTTACTGCTCGAACCCAGCGCGAAACCCGCACCGCGCAGGGGGTGAATGGCGCGCCAGTCAAATCCCGCTACGACAACGCGATCCGCAATGTTGTGGCGCTTGACGGCCGCACGAATCAGCTCCGTGGCGCTTGTTGTTTTGAGTTCAATGATCATTGGCACGGTGCGCACCGTTTCCACGACTTCATCAAACGTTGGCACAGCAATGTTGCGACCGCGATACGGAAATGTGCGTCCTCCGTCAGTCGTAAAATTTACGCCCGCATCAATAGACTGAAGTTCCGCGACCGTGCGCGCCGCAACCGGTCCAGTGGCGTTTGTCGTGCGCTCCAACGCAGGGTCGTGCATCACCACGAGCACACCATCCTTGCTCACCCGCAAATCGAATTCGACTGCGTCCACGCCCAGTGCGAGCGCCTGTCGAAACGACTCGAGCGTGTTCTCGGGCGCGTGCGCACGATTGCCGCGATGGCCGATGACCGGATGCGCGGATGGGTCGAGGAGGATGTTCATGGGGGTCACGTCAGACGCAGAAACCGCCGCACGCAGATTCATGCGGACTTACTCAAGATATCCGCGAGCGCGGAGAACGTTCATGGCGGTCAAATCAGACTCAAGACTCTCCCCTCGCGGATTCATGCGGCCCTACTGAAGTTATTCGAGGGAGAGAAACGAAATCGGGGCAAAGCGCTCACCGCGCCTTACCCCGATTCATTTCTAGAAACTATGTCGCGTTTCCTACCGCGATTGCGCCTTCAGCATTAGAACGTGTACTGCAACCGCGTCAGCAACAGACGACCAATTTCCGGGGTGCCAGCAAACGTGGCGGTTTTGTTGTTGAGGATGTTCGTCCCGCTGATTGAAATCATGAAGCGCTGTTTGCCAAGGTCGAACTTCTTGGACACCTGGCCATCGAGCTGGAAAGAAGTTGGCACGCTCGGGTAGCAGAACGCACCGGCAGAAACCGCCGCGCACTTTCCGTACCCAAGTACCTGGCCGCTGGTTGTGGCGCCCGGTTGGCCCGCGGCAATTGGGAATGCAACGTTGGTTGCGTACACTCCCGAGTTGACCGGGAAGGCATCGGTGTACCGAACGCGCAGTTCACCGCCGAAACCGTTGCCGGCCGTGCTGTAACGACCGCCAACCGAACCGCGATTCCTCGGAGAGTTGGACATCAATGGCGCACCGTTTCCGCCATCAACTCCTGGAAACACGTTCTTGTTGGAATAGCTGTACGCGACGTCGAGTTGCAAGCGGTCTGTCAGGAGATAGTCAACGGCGAGGTCGAGGCCCGACACCCAGATTTCCTTGTCGACGGTTTTGTACACGGCGTAAATCTCGCTCGCGCTCGCGGTCGGGGTGTCGAACGTGACAACGCCGAGCGGCGCGCGTGCGAGGTTCGTGGCCAGGCTCGTGGCGACGGCCGGAGCGAGTTGACCGGCGAAGGTCACCGCATCGGCTTGGCTGAAACCAAGCCCTATCAGCGTTGGGACGATGTATCCGCCAAGCGTATTCCCGATGAACCCACCCAACGGCACGCCTTCTGCGAACACGTTTGGCGTGCTCAGCGCAGCAGACGTTCCGACGTCGCCGCGACTCTGCCGCCATCCGGAAATGTCATAGCGGAACTTGTTTCCGATGATGCCCTTGTACCCCAGCTCGAACGTGTTGTTGTACGACGCGGTGAGCGGAGCAATCGGTTGCAACGCAGCCGCGGTGAGCGTGTCAGTTCCGGCACTGATCAACGAAACACGGCTCGTGACCTGAGCGTTTGTTGGCCGCGCTGCAACCAGGCTTCCAATCATGCCCGTTGCCAGTTGTGGTCCAAGGACCGCCGCCTGCGCCGCCGCCTGCGCCGGAGACGCGCCATTCTTGATCAACGCCTGCGTTACTGCGCCAGTGACGTTTGGTATGATTGCTGCCAGGAGCGACGCCTGATTCGCGGCCAATAACGTTGGATACGCCGCCGCCGCGCTGATCGCCGTGTATGCACCACCATTCACCAACTTCGACTTCATGCAGTAATCTGCAATGGCGGAACCGGCGCAGCCCTGCTTGAACGCGAATCCTTTCTTGGGCGGGTTTCCAAGCGCCTTCAAATCGTATCCCGATCCGCCGATGTTCGGTGAGTTAATCAGATCCAGGAAGTACGAAAAGTTGGCCGGTGTGCTGAAGGAACGATTGTACGTCAACCGGATGTTCTGCGATTCGGTCGGCTTAAAAATGAGCGCAGCGCGCGGTGAGAAGAATCCACCTTCAACCACGTTGTTCGCATCACCACGCGCCGCCAGCAGAATTTCCGTACGTGATGTTGGTCTGCTAGTCGACTGTATGTACGCACCGTATTCGGTGACGTTGTCGATGTCCTCGTTCGAGCCGTTGATCGTGTGACCGGTGCGCGGGTTGGTCCAGATGTAATCCGCACCGTACGTGAACGATTGTTTGCCGTTGGCGAAATCCATCCCGTGCTGCAGCTGTGCGCCAAACACGCGGGACTTGTCAACGATGTCGGCACCGGAACGAAGAAGGTATGTGCCGTCGGTTGACGTAAGCGTGTCGTTGCCGGCGTTGCTGTTATTCAAAAACACCTGACCGAACAGGCGCTTGTACCGTGCACGCTGCTGCAGGTTGAGATAGGTCCAGTTCTTCGCCGCCACACTGCCGTTGGCGCCGGTCAATTCAATGCCTTTGCCCAACTTGGTCATACCAACGGTCGAGATCAATTCTGAATTGGCGCCCGGGCGAATGTCGACACGTGCTTCACCGCTCATGCGCTCGAGGTCAAAGTCACGGATATTCGCCTGGCCAGCACGAGCCGCGGGCACGCCCGTGGTCGGGAATGTGGTACGTTCGGCGAGATCGGTGTATTCCCAATCCTTGCCGCGCATGTATTCGCCGGACAGTTTGTAGCCAAACTTCGTTCCAGCCACGCCCGCGTGACGCAATCCAGCACGAATCACGGAACGCTCGCCGCCATCCAGACTTGCGGTGGTTCCCTGTGACGTGAACGGAGACTTCGTGATCACGTGCAATACGCCGTTGCCGGAGTTCGGGCCATAGAGCGCCGACGCCGGGCCAAGCAACACTTCGATGCGATCGATGTCTTCGTTGGTGCCGGTCATGAGGAACGGCACGTTGACGCGCAGTGACGGCACGCCGGCAAAACGATAATCTTGCAGCATCAGCATCGCGCCGGAGAATGCGTTGTTGAATCCGCGCGCGACAATGTTCGATTGAGCGATACCACCCTTGTTGATATCAATGCCCGCCGTTGCGCGCAGATGATCGGCGACGGTAATAGCCGGCTTCTCCTCAATTTGTTCGCTGCTGATCACCGAAATCATCGCCGGTGCATCCAGCGCCTTTTCGGGCACGTTACGACTGGCCGTAACGACGGTCTGATTGAGCTGAATGATTTGACCGGTCATCACAACGTCGAGCGTTGTTGTTTGACCGTCCGTGATTTTGGTACCGGGATACGTACGCGGCAGATGCCCCAGCAAGCGCACCGAAACCGTGTACACCCCCGCCGGCAGATTCACTGCGCGATAGATGCCGTCGGCGCCGGAGACCGCCCCAAAACTCGGACTTGTACCGATCTGCACTTGTACCTGCGCATTTTCGAGCGGCTTGTTGCTCGCTGCGTCAGTCACCTTGCCGGACAAAATTCCGGTTTGGGCCAGCAGCTGCAGCGCGGAGACGGACAGCGCTGCCGAACTGAGCAGTGCAACGGAGATAAAGCGACGAACGTGAAGCACGGCCATCGTACACCTCAGGAAGGGAGGAGGAGTATCGTCCAACAAATTGCAGGCTCGCTGGCGGGATGCGAGTAGACTGTGACAGTGTGCGGAATGTTTGCCGGGTGTCATCACGGCGTCAATACAAGAACTCGTTAAAACGCGACGAAAACGTCATGTCCCGAATTTCGCAGGTCGAGCTGAACCTGGAGCGCTCAGGACGTTCCGCAAATGCGATCGAGATCTTCGAGACCAACCAGCACTTCGCGCGGGCGCGAGGCGCCTTCGGAGGGCGAGAGAATGCCAGCCTCTTCCAATTGGTCAATCATGCGGGCGGCGCGACCGTAACCCACCTTGAGCCGACGTTGCAGTAGTGAGGTAGATCCCTGCTTATGCTGAATCACACATTCGGCCGCTTCGCGAAACCGTGCGTCGCGATCACCACCGGCCTCATCACCGTCATCGTCACCGCCACCGGCGTTGCGCAGCTCAACCGCACGCACCGCTTCAAGAATGTCTGGTTCTTGCACCGTTACATCGCCGCCCGCCAGCGACGCCACCTTGCGCGCCTTGGCATCGTCGTACCACTTGAGCAACCGTTCCGTGTCCTCGCTGGACAGGTACGCGCCCTGCAAACGCGATGGTTCACTCTTGCCCGGCGGAATGAACAACATGTCGCCGTTGCCAAGCAACGACTCCGCGCCCGAACCGTCAATGATGGTGCGACTGTCAATTTGCGTCGCCACGCGAAACGCGATGCGCGACGGAAAGTTCGCCTTGATCAATCCGGTAATGACATTCACGCTCGGACGTTGCGTGGCCAGAATGAGATGGATACCAATAGCGCGCGCTTTTTGCGCCAACATGGCAATGGGTGTTTCCACTTCGCCCTGCACCGTCATCATGAGGTCGGCCATTTCGTCAATGATGACAACGATGTAGGGTAACACACCGCCCGTGTACACCAGATCTTCAAACGCGACTTCGGCGTTGCGCGGTTTACGCAATGCTTCGCCCGCACCGCTTTCGTGTTTCTGAACCTTGGTGTTGAACTCCTGTAAGTTGCGGCACGTATTGGTCTCAAGTAGCCGATACCGATCCTGCATTTCCATCACCGCCCACTTGAGCACATGCGCCGCATCGCGGTTGTCGGTAATGACCTTGTGACGCAAATGCGGCAGCGAATTGTACACGCTGAGTTCGACCATCTTTGGGTCTACCATCAGGAAGCGCAGCGTCTTCGGCGTATGCCGATACACAAGGCTCGTGATGATGGTGTTCA
>JBDUBA010000288.1:0-9581 GCA_040004335.1 Gemmatimonas sp. | reverse complement strand
TCACTGCGTCAGTGCTGGCATCGTACAACTTCATGAACGACACGGGGCCTGAAGCCACACCAGTCGTACTGCGCACCATGCTGCCACGTCCACGCAAACGCGAGAACGAGAAGCCGGTACCGCCACCGCTCTGGTGAATGAGCGCCATGGAGCGCAACGTGTCGTAAATGCCGTCCTGGCCATTCGACAGCGCGTCACCAACCGGCAGCACGAAACACGCAGACAACTGCCCCAACGGACGGCCTGCGTTCATGAGCGTTGGTGAATTGGGCTCGAACCGACGTTGCGTCATGAGGAAATAGAATTCCTCGGCCAGCGCCTGCACGCCACCATCGCTTGCACCGTAGCGGCGATCCGCCTCGGCTACCACTGTCGCTACGCGCCAGAACATTTGCTCTGGGTTTTCAACCGGCTTGCCCGATTTGTCCTTCGTCAAGTAACGCTTTTCCAGAACTGTGCGCGCGTTGGCGGACAGCGTAACGGGGCCTTCCGGTGGCGAAGCGGAAAATGGCATGCTGTGCTACTCCTGCGGTGTATTTTGGCGAATAAAAGCGAGATCGCAGAGCAAGTCTGGACGACCTCACGTCATCGATTGGTGCCGTCCGGCTTCGGGCGGGAAGTACTGGGCCGAACCATCGATGGGACTGTTGTGGGGGCGGTATGGTGCAGTTAATCGTGATACCACGCAAGTGTTTCTGTAACGCTATACGCCCAAACGCTTTGCGATTTACACATCACGGAAGTTTGTGTGGTCCCTAGTTCTCCACTTTGTGATACAGCCAGCCAACAAGGCGCCACATTCCGAACACTGATTCCTGGAAGTCACCGGGTCAGGAATGTGACGCTGTCGTTCGCAGAATATGCATAACTCCTGTTAAATCAGGGAGTTAAGAAAACGCGAAAGCAACCGCACAGTCCCGGCCCGTGCCCCCAGCCATCGGTGTCCAACCGCTCTGCATCACAAAGTTTATCGTGACGCGAACCGCCAGAACAACACCGCCTTGCCTGCTAACACGCCTCGCGGACGCAATTGCTTGCTCACACGTGGCGAGCCATGAAAGATAGCGCATTTTGGGGCCCGCGACAGTCATTGTGATAGCGGGGAAACTCGATTATTGAGGCGTCAATCGTAGTGCCGAATGCGAAGGACGGCCTCTTCCGAGACCGCCCCTTGCAACACGGTTTGTGTGCGCTTTTTGACTGACGCCGCTCAGGTTTGGCGACGCTGACGCCGACGGCCGGCCATCACGAGCGCGGCCATGCCCGCCGCAAGCAACGCCGTTGTGGAGGGTTCCGGCACGGTGGAGACGGATGAGATGGAATACGACGCCGAGACGGTGCCGCTGTTGTCGTCGTAAAACCCGGGCGTGCCGGTGAAGCCGAACGCATCTGCCACGCCGAAATAGAACTGGGTGGCCGCATCCGGCACGAAGAACTGCTGCGTACAGTTGGCGAAGCCTCGACCGTCACCGATAAAAAATACCTGACCCAGCGACAGCCCCGACATCCCGCAGAACGACTCCGCGCCCGCACCCGTGAAATCGAGTGTGGCCGGCGCGGAACCCGGAAGCGAAGCTCCAAGAAACAGGCCAACAAGTGTCATGGTGTTGGTTGCCTTATAGCCGGAAATCTTGTTGAGGGCGTCGATGTTGGTGTTCGGACCAGCACACGGTCCGCCGTCGGGTCCACTCAAGTCACCGCCAAACGTGCACGTCCACGAACCGGTGGCCGCACTTGTGAGCGACAGCACGCGTCCGGTGCCGGCATTCAGTCCGATTGAAACCGGCGCCGTTCCTCCTCCGCCACCAAACGAACCCAACGCAGCGTTACCTGCCGCCGCGTAAATGTTGTCCGTACTTAAGACTGCGGCTGTGCCGCTCTGCGCCCCGAGAACCGACGAGCAAACCAGCAACGCACCGCTAATCGCCAGCAACTTTCGCATTGAAACCCTCCCCTGCCGAGTAAGAAAATGGATGCCGTCTCGCAGATGTTATGACGTTCCGGTCAGCGTTGCAAGCGAGCACGAGCGCCCCACGAAACTCAGGCTACATCCGGCATCCCAGCCAGCAGTTTGTCCAACGTGATGGGAAAGTCGCGAACGCGCACTCCGGTGGCGTTGTAAACGGCATTGGCGATGGCCGCTGCGACGCCACAGAGTCCCAGTTCACCGACGCCCTTTGCTTTCATCGGTGAGGAGACTGCATCCGTTTGGTCAAGGAAAATCACATCCTGGTGCGGAATGTCTGCATGCACCGGAACTTCGTAACCAGCGAGGTCGTGATTGACGAAGAAACCGCGGCGTTTATCAACGACCATCTCCTCCATCAACGCCGAGCCAACTCCCATGGTCATCGCACCAATGACCTGGCTGCGCGCTGTTGTCGGATTGAGAATGCGTCCCGACGAGCAAACGGCCAGCATGCGCCGAATGCGGATCTCGGCGGTCGCTGCATCAACGCCCACTTCAACAAAATGTGCAGCAAACGTGGATTGTTCGAATTTCTTGTCCAGGTCCCCAAACTCGATGAAATCTTCGGCCACCAACTCCGCGTCACTCGCCGCTGCGCCAAGCGCAACTGTCTTTCCACCCGAGTGCACTTCGCCGTTGGCAAACACGGCATCAGCGTTGTTCAAACCAAGTGTGTGTGCGGCCGATTCGCGCAACTTCATACACGCCGCGTAAACGCCGGACGTTGAACTGTTGCCGCCCCACTGACCGCCCGAGCCGGACGACACCGGGAAGTCCGAATCACCCAACTTGACCACAACTTTTTCAAGCGGCACGCCCATCGTTTCGGCCGCGGTCTGCGCGATGATCGTGTAACTGCCCGTACCAATGTCGGTCATGTCTGTTTCGACCGTGACCACACCGTCCCCGTTCAATCGCACGCGCGCGGCCGACTTGCTGACAGGATTTCCGCGAATGGCGGCGGCCATCCCAATTCCCACCATCCAACGACCATCGCGCACCGAAGCTGGGCGCGCGTTTCGTTTGCTCCATCCAAACTTCTCGGCGCCGGTGTGCATGCATTCAATGAGTGAACGCTGCGAGAATGGGCGTTGGGGGTTTTCCGGATCAACTTGCGTGTCATTCCTCACGCGAAATTCAATCGGATCCATCGCCAACTTCTCGGCCATCTCGTCCATGGCACTTTCCAGCGCCATGAGGCCCGTTGCCTCGCCAGGCGCGCGCATTGCGTTGCCTTCGGGCAAATCGAGTACCGCGAGTCGCGTTGCCGTCATGCGATTGGCGCCAGCGTACATCAAGCGTGTTTGAACCGCCGATCCATCCAATTGACCGTTGGGCAAATCACCAGACCAGTTTTCATGCGCGATCGCCGTGATCTTCCCGTCACGCGTGGCACCAATGCGAACACGCTGAATCGTGGCCGGCCGATGTACGGTATTGTTGAACATGAACGGACGTGGCAACGCAACTTTTACTGGCCGTCCTGCGGCGCGTGCGCCGAGTGCTGCGAGAACGGCGTCGGCGCGCAAGAAAAGTTTGCCGCCAAATCCACCGCCCACGTACGGTGAAACAACACGCACGTTCTCCCTTGGAATACCCAGCGTTTTCGCCATGTCACCTTTCGCCCAATCAATCATCTGATTGGCCGTCCACACAGTGAGTTTGTCGCCGCTCCACGACGCGGTCGTTGCGTGCGGTTCCATCATGGCGTGCGCTTGATCGGGCGTGGTGTACGTCGCGTCCACTTTCACTGGTGCCGCGGCAAAGGCACGCGCGAAATCACCAACGGCCGAATCGGCAGGAACGCCCCAGGCATCTTTTGGTTTCGTGGCTTTGTCTTTTGCACCCGCAAGATCGAATGACCCAAGACCTTTGATCGTCTCAACACGCACTAACTGCGCGGCTGCACGCGCCTGTTCAAATGTTTCTGCGATGACTAACGCAACGGCCTGGTGGTAGTGTTCGATGTCAGGACCGGCCAGGAGTGTGGCCGTGTTGAAATCGCCCTTACCAAGTTTCCCGGCGTTGCCCGCCGTTACAATCGCGAGCACACCGGGTGACGCCTTCGCTTGCGTGACGTCTATCGACGTTATTTTCCCCTTTGCAATTGTCGAACCAACGATGTAACCGTACGCTGCATTTGGTGCGACGTCGTGACGCTCGTACGCGTACGGCGCCGTGCCGGTCGTCTTGAGTTTTCCATCGATGCGTTCGGTGGGTTTGCCCACCACCTTGAGTTGATCGATCGGATTCGTGGTGGCCGGAGTATCGAATTTCATGACCGTCCTCCTTTTGCTTCGGCAAGCACCGCACTCAAGGTGCGTTCAACCAGGTTGAGCTTGAACGCGTTTTGTTGGGTAGGTTTTGCGCCAGCGAGCAATTTTGGCGCCACTGCTTTTGCACCGCGCGGCAATTCGCTTTCGGCCGACTCAACACGCCAGGGCTTGTGTGCAATGCCGCCAACGGCCACACGACCCGTGCCATCGGGATGCATGATCACACCAACCGACACCAGCGCAAACGCATACGATGAACGATCGCGCACCTTGTGATAGATGTGCGTTCCTCCCACGGGTTTTGGCAGCGTCACTCCCGTAATGAATTCTCCGGGCCGCAAGGTTGTTTCTACGTTTGGTGTGGTGCCCGGCAGTGTGTGAAAATCCGCAATTGCGATCGCTCGCGTGGCACCGTCCGGTTGCACCGTTTCAACAGTCGCGTCCAGTGCGCGCAGGGCCACGGCCATGTCACTGGGATGCGTCGCAATACACGCGTCGCTCACTCCGATAATTGCCAGTTGCCGACTGAATCCCCCTATCGCACTACAGCCACTACCTTGCTCGCGCTTGTTGCACGGTTGCGCCGTATCGTAGAAGTAGGGACAGCGCGTGCGTTGCAGCAGGTTGCCTGCGGTAGTCGCCTTGTTGCGCAGTTGACCGGACGCGCCCGCCAAGAGTGCGCGCGAGAGCAGCGCATAATCCTTGCGGACAGTGTCGTTCGCGGCGAGGTCGGTGTTGCGCACGAGCGCCCCAATACGCATTCCGCCGTCGTTTGTCTTCTCAATCTTGTCCAATCCCAGTCGATTCACATCGATGAGATGCGTTGGCGTTTCGATCTCGAGCTTCATGAGATCGAGCAGATTCGTACCACCCGCGATGAACTTCGCACCCGGTGCGCGCGCCGCGGCCGCGGCTTCGGCGGGCGATTTCGCGCGCTCGTATGTGAAGGCCCTCATGCTCGGACTCCCGCCACTTCGGAGATGGCTTCGACGATGTTGGAGTACGCGGCGCAACGGCAGATATTACCGCTCATGCGTTCGCGCAGCTCGAGGTTCGTGAGTTGTGGCTTCGCCGTGAGATCGGCCGTGACGTGGCTGGGGATTCCATCCTTGATTTCCTTGAGCACAGCCACGGCGGAGCAAATCTGCCCGGGTGTGCAGTAGCCACACTGAAAGCCGTCATGTTTCACGAACGCCGTTTGCATTGGATGCATATTGTCCGGCGTGCCCAACCCTTCAATCGTAGTGATCTTATCCCCGCTGTGCATCACGGCGAGTGTCAGGCAGGAATTGATGCGCCGGTCATTCACCAAAACCGTACACGCCCCGCACTGTCCGTGATCGCACCCTTTCTTCGTGCCGGTGAGATGCAAATGTTCACGCAACGTGTCCAGCAACGTCGTTCGCGAGTCAAGCGTCAGTTCGTGCGCCTTGCCGTTTACCTCGAGCGCAATCTTCAAGGTATTTCCGGACTGCGCGACCGGCGGTACTTCGGGCGTGGAGCACGAGACGAATGGAACGGCCGCCGCAGCGGTGGCGCCGAGCACGATGAAGTTACGTCGGGAAAATTCATGGCCATCAGACTCGAGCATGTATCGTGTGTTCCATCGACAACTGCACTGCGCGGTTGCAGTTTGGCGAGCCATCCGGAGTTGTGCGCCCCAAATGTTACTTCGCGCCAGCAACGATGTCGAGGACAATCAATAATAGGATGACAATTCCAAGACGGCCGAGGGCGTGAGGTCGAGGCGCTCAAATCGTGTGACAATACGACGACGGCGTGCGGCCCAATCCAACGCTACCGAATGCGGGCGATATCTCCTTTCATATGCCGCTCAGCAAGCGTCACATAACGCGCGGCGTTGTCGAGAACCTGTTTCTGCTGTGTTACGTCCAGCGGTCGCACCACTTTGGCTGGCGTCCCGAGCACCAGCGATCCCGGCGGCACCTGCAGCCCTTCAGTGCACACACTGCCTGCACCAACTATCGATCCGGCGCCAATATGGCAACGATTGAGAATGATTGCCCCCATACCGATCAGCACGCCGTCGCCAAGCGTTGATCCATGCACAATGGCGCGATGACCAATCACGCAATCTTCGCCAATGGTGGTGGGAATACCGGGATCCGCGTGGATGATGGCGCCGTCCTGAATGTTTGTTCGCTTGCCGACGGTGATGGCTTCGAGGTCACCGCGTATAACGGCAGTGGGCCATACGCTGCTGTTGCTACCGAGAGTGACGTTGCCGAGGACAACGGCGGACTCGTGGATGAAGTTGGGCATGCGGCAATTCTGAAGAGAAAGTGTCCTAGAAAAACGAACCCAGCGTGACGAAAAACGCGGGCTTCTTTGACAGTTCACCCGGCGCAGTAATTGGTTTCGCAAAACCCAAACGCAAACGCAACGGCGAATCATACTGAAATCCCAGATCGACACTCAATTCCGCACCCGCCGACGACAACCAGCCGTCACGCTTGCCGGGCGCCTCACACAACGCTGCAACACGCTGCGCCGCATTTGACGAACACCACGCGCGCGCCGCATCGGCGAACGTGTTAAGCGAGAAACGATCGATGAACAACGGAAACAAGCCAAGTCCCCGCGCGAGAATTCCCACCGGCGCTCGATATTCGGCCGTTCCGGAAAGCGCGCGCATTCCACGCTGCGACGCCGGCGCAAAACCGCGCACGGGAAACGTTCTCGGCGGATCACCAAACGAAATACCCTCCACCAGATTCGAAATCGCGCCGCTCACGCCCCCCACATTGAATTCCGAAGAAGCTTGTTTGTCAGTAAGACCACCCGCCACACGCAGCGCTAACACATGTCGCGCATAACCGGGTAATGGCAACGCTTGAAACGCGCGCAACACACCAACCCCGCGCCACGACTCGCTGTTGGCAAGTCCATCGCGTTTACGCACACTGACCGCGCCCGACGCAGCGACACCCTGCTCCGCCGAAAATCCCCGCGCGCCACGCGCAGAGTTGCCAATACTACCGCTCACAAAGAGACTTGGATAACGCGTGCCCGTACGCAGCGCAGAACCAGGCGGACCCAACACGGAATCCACTTCGCTGGTGTAGTGGCGGCGCTCATACTGTGCACCCAACGAATAGCTGGCCGACCAGCGAATGTGCGGCACCGTCCAGTCAAGCGACGCCGACACATACTGCAACCGGCGTGCGGCCGGACCGAGTGTTGTTCCGACACTGTCAACAATCCGAAAGGTGGCGTCCCAGTCTTGCGATGCGGACAACGTTACTGTTGGCACGCCGAAACCGGCATACCGATATGTAACGTTGCCGTTGGTTTCGCCATTACGCGGATTGACCAGCACCGATGCGTCATAGCTGTGACGTTCGAGAATGTCCGAGGCACTGGTGGAAGCGCCATAGTTCGATCCGCCGTCGCGCGCTTCAGCAATCTGGGGCGACCAATAATGCGGCAACAGCTGACGCCATGGCCGATACGCCGCACTCTTTCCGGTAAACACACTATCGTTGTTGGGTGCTGACCCATTGGCCGGGTACCAGCTGTTTTTCACCGGATCACCGTCGCGCTGCACGGGCCCCACCACCAACACATAACCATTGTTGCGATACATCAGCGCGGCAACAGTCAGTCCGTCTGGCGAGACTGATGGTTGATAGATACCGGAACTCACGTTGCTGGCCGAACGAACTTCGGCGCGCCACAACGTATCGATGAATGGTTGTTCCCGAAAGCGCATCACCCCGTCACCCGCCGTCGCGAGATTGATGCGCGTAAACGCCTGCCCGATGTCCGCAATTTCAAGTTGCATGCGACCGGTGCGATCACAGGCCCACATCAACTCAACGGAATTCGCAACGAACGTGGGATGCAACAACACCGCTCGCGATTCGGCCACAATACGGACGATGGTGCCGAGCGTGTCGAGTAGCACGATGCGATGTACGCCGTTTTTGAGCAGTTGGACTGCCGCAATCGATTGAAACGTTGGATCCCAGCGTGGCTCGGCCCACTCGGTCGCGTCGTCGTTCGTAAGCGGCGTGATCGTGCTGCCGTTCACGCGCACAAGGCGCGTTCCGCCGGCGGTCAGCTGCACAGCGATGATCGCACCGTCGGTTAAACGGACGTCGGGCTGAATGAGGCGCGCGTTATGCGTGATGCGATGATCGCCCGTTGAATCGCGACGATACAGATCATTTCGAATTGTATAGAGATCGCTGAAATCGTATTGCGAGAACACGCTGGTCCCCTTGGGTCCAACCGCGTTTCCATCCAATGAATTGCGGCGAGCGAGACGTTCCGGAATGCGCACACTGTCCATCGACTCACTGTCTGGCAGCGTGACACGATAGTAACCGGGCGGTTCACGACCATTCGAGGCGGTCCACTCGAGCGTATCATCCGATCGCCAGGTTGGGTATGCGACATCCCAGTTGCCGTCGTTGCTTCCGGGTACAACGGCCACCCAGTTTTTGTCGTCGGATTTGTCGAGCGCCGCATTGGCGCGCTGCAACGAATCGCGGAAGTCGGCGAACGCGCCAAAGAACGTTTTTCCAAACGCCTTTTTTGCGGAACGATTGAGCAGAAACGGAATGGGAAACGTCGCGGTTTGATCGATGAACTTGCGCATCGACGAATCGCCGCCAAGCGTTGCCTCGCGATGCATGAGCAGCGAGCCCCACGCATACACCGTCTGCCCGCCTGGATAACGACTGGTCGAGGCACTCCACGCATCGGGACCGTGGATGTCGTCCGAGTGTGCCGCCGCCAACTGAACTGTGCGAAACTCGGTACTGACTATTCTACCGGTACCCGTCAATGCTGATTCGTAGTGCACTGCGAGTCCTTCCGTTATCCATCTCGGAAGAAAGGAGTTGGGAAACAGCGACTGGCTTCGCCCAAAAATGTAGCGACCAACGCGCCATATTCCCCCGGCGCGATCGAGATGAAATATGTGCGTAAGTTCGTGCGTGATGACGAGCCGCAACCACTCATCGTGAAAGGTCAACTCCGGTACCGCCACCGGCGGCACTGCATAAATCGTGATGCGATTGGTGGGAAACGTTTGCGCAAATCCGTTACTGAGATCGACGTTATCCTGCAGCAGAAGATCGACGGGCACTGCCGGCGTCACGAGTGTTTTCGCGAGCTGATTCCATGCGCCTTCGGCGAGCATGGCCGATCGGCGTGCAAGCGAGTCAAGCGCAACCGGATAATGCACGCGAAAGTGCGCTGTGCGGAGCGTTCGGATGTTTCCGCGCGGATCAACCTGCGCGCCCATCGCTGATACATGCACCAACGGCACAAGCATCGCGGTGATGAGCCTGAAGACAAAACACGCG
>JBDUBA010000323.1:0-2860 GCA_040004335.1 Gemmatimonas sp. | reverse complement strand
GATTGGGTCCGAACGCATGTCCGATGGCCGACACATACGCGATGTCGGGATTGGTTGGGTGCACGCGGATGCTGGTGATCTGGTGTGTGTCGCCGAGTCCCAGAAATTGCCACGTCTGCCCTGCGTCGGTGCTGCGGTAGACGCCTGTTCCGTACGTGAGATCTTCACGCAGCTGCGACTCGCCGGTGCCGATCCAGATGACGTTTGCGTCTGACGGTGCCACGGTGATCGCGCCCACCGATGATATGTCGGACTTGCTGTCGGTGATATTCTCCCACGTCATGCCGGCGTTCTCTGTCTTCCACACGCCGCCATTCACGGAGCCCATGTAGAACACCAGCGGCTTGTTGGGATCACCCGCAACGGCGTCCACGCGTCCGCCGCGGAACGGCCCCACGAGTCGCCAGCGCAGCGCCTTGAAGACCTTGTTGGTCGCCACGGGATCGTTGTACAGCGACGCGTTGTACGCGGGAGCAGTTGATGCTGGCGTCGCTGATGATGCGCGCGCAGGGCGCTCTGCGGCGCGTTGTGGCGCTGCCTGGCGCAGGGGCGCGGCAAGTGTGATGGCAAGCAGCATTGCCGACGCGCCAACGGTAAAACGGGAGTGCAGTGCGTGCACGAACAACATCCTTGTGAAGGTCACGGCTTGAGAATCTCTCGTACTCGTTTCATGGTTGCTTCGTCAATCATGCGGCCGTCCAGCGCAACGGTACCTTGTCCGTCGCGCTCGGCGCGTTCGTACGCCTCGGTTGCGCGAAGCGCCCACGCACGATCGATCACGCCAGTAACGGCTCCGCCTGTAAGCGCCCCGTCAGCAAACGCTTCGTGAATGGTGCGCAACTGCACGGGGTGAATTGCCAACTTCGCCGTGTAACCGAATGCACGCGCATGCAGCACACTCGCACGCAACACATCCGGAGCATCGAATTGCAGCAAGGGCGAATCGATCGCGACTATTCCAGCAGCGGCAGCAGCGTTGCTCACGACGGCGCGCGCGAAATCGGCCAGGGCTGGATCGAGAGCATCTAGTCGCATTCCTGCACGGTAGTCTTCCGTGCCAAACGCGAACGCCACGACGCGCTTCACGCCACAATCCGCCAGCTCGGCAACTCGCATCACGCCGGCGGGAGTTTCGATGAGTAGGATGAGACTCAGTGATTGTCGGCGCGCGTCGTAACGCTCGATAGCCTTGTCAACCGCAACCACCTGCGCGGCACGTTCAACCTTCGGGAGCACTAACCCGGAAATCGACGCGCGCATGTTCATTGCTGCGCGCATATCTTCTTCAAAATATTCGCCGCCCTGCGGATTGAGACGCACAAAAACCGGACGCGTCCAACTCACCGGCACTTCAAGCGACAACATCGCTTCGCGCGCCGCGTCCTTGCTCGCATTTGGAACAGCGTCTTCCAGATCGAAGATGATCGCCTCAGCTTCACTCGCAAAAGCCTTTGCAAACATGTCAGGGCGATTCGCCGGCACGAATAGCAGCGAGCGAGGAAATGGTGATTCTAACGCTGTAGTCGATGCAGACGTTGCAACTGACGCAGAAGATGCAGTTGATAGAGACGATGCAGACGATGCAGACGATGCAGAGGATGCAGACGATGCGGACGATGCGTCTGGTCTCGACGATTCGGTCATTCCCATCACTCCGACGGTTCCGTCGCGCCCATCGCCGCCATGAAGCGCCGCTTGATCATCGGACTATCCAACGGTGGCTTGCTCGCCGTTCCCGACTCGCCAACCTTCGCAACAATCACCCACGGCCCCGCCTCGCTCGCCGTGCGCACAACTGCCGCATCAAAGTCTTCCGCGCCACGCACTGTAACTGCGTTCGGAATCCCCAGCGCTTTCGCCGTCGCTTCGAGATCAGATCCCTGCGCCGTTGCCGTCGGCTGCCCGCCGGTCGTGCCATACAACTCATTGTCCCACACAATGACAACGAGATTCTGCGGAGCGACGTCGGCAATTGTCGCAAGCGACCCGAGATTCATTAGCAACGATCCATCACCATCAAGTACGACGACACGTCGCGCAGGCTGCGCCATCGCGAGGCCCAGACCAATGGACGACGCCAATCCCATGCTGCCCCATGTGTAGAAATTCTCCGCGCGATCGCCCGCAGTGAACAAATCGTACGCCGGATGACCGAGACTTGCGATGACGGGTTCGTTGGTGATCAGTGCCAGCAAACGACGCGTCGCACCAAGCCTTGAGATGTTCATGACGCCACCTTCGCGGGCGACCAGAGTTTGCGCGCAAGCAGGCACGCAGCGGGCCGCTTCGTGGAATGCGCCTCAACACCCGCGCGCCGCACCTGCTCCTCGGCCTCATCTCCCGATTCGATAGTCACGTGCGGAATCCCAAGCGATTCGAGAATGGGTCGCACAGCAAGTCCCATCGGATGCTGCGTGGGATTCCACTCACCCTCACCACCGCGCATGGTGATGAGCATCAGAATCGGTATGTCGAACGCAACGTTGAGCGACGCAAGCGCGTTGATGGAATTCCCAAGTCCGCTGGACTGCAGCATCACCACTGGCCGGACGCCGCCAAGGTAGAGTCCCGCAGCAATACCAAAAGCCTCCTCCTCACGCGTTGCAATCGTGGTGCGGATGTTCGGATGTTCTGCATCGAGCGCGCGCAACACATTGGACAGCGGATTATCGGGCACATACACGACATCGTGTGTGCCGAGTGTGACTAGTCCGCGGCAGATTGCGCGGGCCCATGGCGTAAGTGCAGGCGACGATGTCATCATCTCAGGCGAATTTGATGCAGACATTCTTGGTTTGTGTGTAGCTGGCCAGTGATTCGAGACTCTTCTCGCGTCCGTATCCGCTCTTTTTGTAACCAC
>JBDUBA010000095.1:0-2886 GCA_040004335.1 Gemmatimonas sp. | reverse complement strand
CGTTCCGGAATCTGCCACCACTTTTCCCCTTTCATCAGGGTGCGGGGCGAACACTGAATAATAATCGGCGTGAGGTTCCGCTCTGCACGGATGGCAATATTGGCCACTCCTCGCTTGAGCTTGACCGCGCCGTGCCTCGGCGTCCGCGTCCCTTCGGGGAAAATCACCACGTTCATTCCGGCGTCGAGGGCGGCGACGCAATCGTCCAGGACGCCCGCGCCCGCGTCGTTTCGAATGAACCCGGCGGCGCGCAGGGGGGCTCCGGTGAATGAGTTGCGGAAGAGTTCATCGTCGGCCACGGCGATGCTGTTGTGTACGAAGCCCAGCAGAAACACCGTATCGATGAGCGATGGGTGATTGGCGATCACCACCAATCCTTTGCGATTGAGTCTTTCGAAGCCCTGGAGGTCGTAGTCGAGGAGTCGGAGGCCGCGCATGATGCCAACGAACAGGCGGAATGTCCACGCAATGGTACGGCGAGCATAGTGGGCTCGTCGCTCCTGCTGCCGAACGAACAAACTCAGCGCCGGGAAAAAGACCCCTCCCAGAAACAGTCCAACTGTTCCGAAAAGGAAGAAGCTCAGGCCGGTGGCGAAGCGACGCCAGCCGCGGTCGAGTTTGGTTACGATGACATTTCGTGGCCGGGGGAGATGGCCGGCTTGGCTGGCGCTAACCATTTCTTGACCAGCGCCAAGTGTGTCTATGCGACCGGCGGACTACCTCGTTTGAGTCGCCGAGCAATACGGGGAGACAGGCCAATGCTCCAGGTTCATTGCGGCTTGCCAAATCAACAACCGAGTCAGAATCAAGCCAGTTGAGGGTCACCACGTTGACAGTTGGTGGCTTGATGAGACAAGACCAACCAAACGCGATTGGTTGCGTGTCTGCGAATGGTTGGTAGATCGCCGGCAACGGACAGTCCGCGACAACCAGGAGCACCTGTTCCGCTCCATCGGCGAGGAGACCGCATGCTTCGATAACGGCGCATTCTGCGGAATCATCGCCTGCCGCCAGCGAGATCGCGTTGGCGGCTTCTTTTCGCGCCATGCTGAACAAGCCGGGTACGGCGTTGTGCACCGAGAGCCCGAATGTCGTTGGGGAAAGTTCATCGCCGATGCTCAAGGCGGTAAGCAAGTCAACTGAGCGACTGACCTCGCCGTACCGCGCGCTGAACACCATCGGCACGTTGCGCAGATCTCCTAAGGAGTCGTACGCGGGCGAGCAGGCGAGGCGTCCTAGACGGCCGGCGTGTCGGCGAAGCATCGGCGGCATTTGCTGCAGCGCCGGTTCGCCCACGCTTTCAATCGCTCGTGCACCCCGTGCCCATTCGTGCCATTCGTTGGCGGTTGTGACCCCCGGCGCCCAGGCCACAAGCTGCGCAATGCTAAAGCTGACTTGGTGTGGGACGGAGGCGCGGCTCATCAGGGCAGAATATGTCGCGCTGGGGGCGATTGCCACAGGCAATTCCGTGCGGTGCGGTGGCTGCCGCGCAACGGCTGCGATTGGGCTATCGCTTTAACCTCAGGTCAGGCGTGACTTGCCTGCAATTATCGAACGACCTTCACCTTCAGGATGGTATTCGTGACGCGTACAATTGCGATTGTTCCGCGCGAGGCAACGGTCCACGAATCCGTTGGTGGAACGGACGGATTTGTTCGAACCTTTGCGCTGGTCACAGTGCAATTCGCATCGTTCGTTGCGATGGGAAAGGATGCATTGGGACGGGCGATCGAGCAACGCGCGCACGTTGGCACGCGCCGACTGCTATTTCAATTCATGTCTACATCTGACCGGCCGAAACTTTCAAGGCCGCCCGCACCCCGGCATTTGGAAAGCACCAATTCTGCTGGAGTAGCTGGTCGCGCCTGTTTTGAGATAGTCGCCGACATACCAGATGGTGCAATCGTCGCTGGGATCGACCGCCGCGGCCGCGTAATCCTGCCAGCGCAACGTATTGGTTTGTGCGGCCTCGCCTTCCCTGAGCACGGCCTCGCGCAGCGTGAGTTTCCCGAGCGGATCGTTGACGAGCCGGCCTGCAAAGCGTTGGCCCGGAAAGTGTGAGGCACTTCCGAATGAGTATCCGAAACCAATGTTGCCGAAACGGTCCATCGAGCCACTCGCCATCCATCGAAATCCACTATCGGGGGCAAACGTACCCTGTTGATACAGACTCACTGTTCGATTCGCGCCCACACGAAATTCATACCAGCGCACGCCGCCTCCACCTGTTGACGTGTTGATGGAGTGTGTGGCCAGAATTGATTCGCGATTGCCAATGCGACGGTATACTAATCGCGTCATGAGTTTGTCGCCTTGGGAATCGAGTCGACGTTCGGTGCCAGGCTGCGGTACGCAGTTGCTTAACTGTCCGTTACACAGATAGTGATATGGTGCGACCGCGATTGGATCGGCCGCGGTGATTTTTGTTTTTGTCGCGTCTTTCCAATCGACATGAAACTGCCAAACGTGGATGACGCTATCGGCGTACAAACTGTCGAGCTGTCGACCGCCCGCCGCCATCATGATGTTCGGTGCACCGGCGGGTGGAAGTGTCTTGCCATCAACGTCCGCGTTGTTGAGAAAGTTTATGTTTTCGACAATGAGGCACTGCTCGGTTGCTGGTTGTCCAGCCAACATTTTTACGCGATCGGCGACACACGCGTGTTTCTGTGTTGCGATGGTGGGGGAGATGCGATTGTCGCTGGTGCTTGACGGGATGTAGTAGCCGTCTGGCCAAATCGCAGGTCGCGGATAATCCGGAAAGAGCGCGCGCAGAAATTCGTAGCGGTACCACGCGCCCAATGGGTCAGAAGTCGCACTTACCGCATAACACATCGAGTACACACCTGGCGGCTCGGCTGCGCCGCGGCCGCCGGCCCCTGCACC
>JBDUBA010000432.1:0-9681 GCA_040004335.1 Gemmatimonas sp. | reverse complement strand
GCGTTCGACGGCGAGGTGGGTATCATGCCCATGCACGCACCGATGATGACGCTGTTGGGCAAAGGCACGCTGCGCGTGGAATCAACCGAGGGTGGCACGCAGCGTTTTGCGGTTGACGGTGGATTCCTGCAGGTCGCCGAAGATCATGTACGTGTGGTGACGGAGAAAGCGACACCCGCCTGACCGCGCCCGACACCAGCTCTCATTAACTTTCGGCCCTCTGATAACTCCGGGGGGCGTTGTTGCTTATGCTATGGTGCTGCGGCCTTTTGGTACTGGGGTCAGAGGCAACCTTTTGCTACTGGGGTCAGAGGCAAGTGTCAATACACCGCAGCATACCCGCGCACTTTTGTGATCGGCGCCAGTGGAACCATGGGACAGTGGTCACGTACTATGCGGATCGCGTTTGACACAGTCACCACGGAGCCGACATGAAGGGCGTTCGCATGTTGTCAAAGATTCTGGTCGCGGCAATCGCGGCGTGTATCTCGCTCAACGCCTCGGTTGGCGCTGCGCAAGCGTACACGTATCCGTCCCTGCAGCTGCCCACCGTTTCCAATCGCGACTTTACCGCCGCGTTGTCGGTGGCGAAAGGAACGGTTGCGGTATTTCAATGGCGCGAAGGGTTGAGTGACGACATGCATTTCTCGCTCGACGCAGGCCTTGGTGATCCGGAGGGACGCAACAACGATCTCGTCGTGTTTGGTGGCGGCGGTTTGGGTTTTCAGCTATTGCGTGCTACAGCCGATCAGCCGCTCGATGTGTTGTTGACGGGCGGTGCGGGATTGGCTTTGGGCGCCGGGCAAACTGTGGTGCGTATTCCCGTCGGTGCGTCTGCCGGACATCGATTTGGGTTTGAAGGTGGCGTGGCGCTTACACCGTATGTGCACCCGCGCCTGTCGATCGATCGTTGTTTCAGCTGCAACGGATCCACCGCAAACAGCACCGAGGTCAGTCTCAATTTCGACATTGGTTTGAATTTCGAGGTAACCCCTCGCTTCGCGCTGCGCGCAGCGGCCGCATTCAGTGGATCGGATGTAGTTTCACGAAACGATACCTTCGCCTTTGGCATTAACTGGATTCCGGTGCCGCTGGTCAGAAAGTAAGCGCCTCTTGCCGTTGACGCCCGAACGGCGATAATTGGCCTCATGAAAAATCTGTCGCGCCTTCTGCCGTTTGTTGCCGCGCTCCTGGTGCTCTGCCCTGACGTTGCGGTCGGACAAGGAGCAACGGTCTCCGGTGTCGTGCAGGAGGCCACGACATCACGTCCTGTCATTGGCGCACTGGTAACCGTCGGATCGCTGCCCGATGCGCGCACTACGCGCACTGATGAACTGGGAGGGTTCAACTTTTCCAACTTGCAGAGCGGATCGTACCCGCTGACCGTTCGCGGTGTTGGCTACATCGCGCTGGAGCAAACGATAACGGTCGATCGCGAAATACGATTGAACATCACGCTGACCCGTTTTTCGGCGCTGGACACGGTGCGCGTGCGACAAGGTGCCCAGGCAATTTACGGAGTCGTCGCCACAGCGAATTTGACGCCGTTGGCCAATGCAACAGTGCAGATATACGGCGTTTCCGTTGGGCAAACCACGACTGATGCGGCAGGCAAATTTTACTACGACATCAAGTCACCGGGTGCATACATCGTTCGCGGCAAAAGTTCAGGACTCGGCACAGCCAGCGTATCGGTAACCGTGCCGCCAAAAAATCGCGTGGAAGTGGCACTCATCCTTGATACCACGCAGATAAGCGGCGCGAATGCGCTTGAAATGGCATACGGTGATTTCCGCGACCGCATGCTGCGTCGCGGCATGAACAGTGTGCTGGTGCCGCGCACAGAATTGGTGGAGCGCAATGGAGGTAAGCGTGGCGTGATCTCGGCACTGATGACATCGCAAACATTTGCGGCAAAGGGATTGCGATTTACCGACGTTGTCTGTCTGTTCGTTGATGGCATTCCACAGCCAGGCAGAAATGCCAACGCAATTTCGGCGGAATCGGTTGAGTCGGTTGAAGCGTATGGTCCCACTGGAGACCGATCACAGACGCTGTCCCGTCGATTTCCGGCCAGCGGAAACTGTGGAGATACTGGCCTGCCACGCGTGATGATCAATCCCAGCGGAGGTCCACGACCGGACGTCGTGAAATGGCTCGTCGTGTGGCTAAAGCACTGAATCGGTGAGTCTGCGTCGTATCGAGCACTGCCACTCTGAAACACAGCAGTCTCAATCGATTGAATCACTAAAGCACAGGAACACTGGCGTTTAAAAGTACGGAAATGCATAGAAGCAGAAACTGGTGCGCTAATGTGCCAAAGCGATGCTACAACCGGCGCTTCACCCACGTTCGTAAACACGCCGCGCGTTCGTGCAGCGGCGCAAGTGTGATGCAGGCGGGCGCGATCTACGCAGGTGCGATGCACACAACTGCGATGCACACAAGTACGATTTACGCCAGCGCGCCTAACACCAGCCGCAACGAACGATCCGCCGCACCCAATTCAGATTCGACAAATGCGCTTGCCCGCGCACCCGCATCATTGCGCATTGACGTGTCCGTTAGCCATGCCCCAAGCGCGCGCGCGCATTCTGCAATTGAACTGGCACTAACGGCACCACCACACTCAAGCAGCAACCCTGCCTCTCGGCTCATCGCATACCGTGGACCAAACACAACCGGTGCGCCAAATGCCGCTGGTTCGAGCACCGAATGCAGACCGGCTTTGTGAAATGCGCCGCCAACATACGCGACGTCGGCCAACGCGTAGATGTCGCCCAGTACCCCAACGCGATCAACTATCACAACATCAACCGAATCAGGTACCGCGTGCGAATCGCTTGATTCAGCGTGCACAGTGTTTTGCATCGACTGAACGTGGCCCCTCGCGGCGAGCACTTCGCCAAGCAGCGCAACAGACAAATGTCGTCCGTGTGCCCACGCCAAAATGGGCTGCAGATGTTCCGGTGTTGGTTCGTGCGGAGCAATGATGAGGCGCGCGTTCGGAATACGTCTCTTCACATCAGTCCACGCGGCAAGGAGGACTGTTTCATCAGCCGGCCACGTGCTACCCGCCACAACGGTTGGTTGACTCGATTGCAACGCGCGCAGTAGCACGCTCGCACGATCAACACCCTCGGCACGTTTCCATACTTGATCAAACCGTGTGTCGCCCGAAACGCTTAACCTGCTGCTCGCAACACCCAGGCCCACGAGACGATCGCCGTTTTTTTTGTCGATGGCGCCGACCACATCAAGTGCCGCGTACGCGTCGCGCAGAATGATCCGTGAAAGAGCGCCCTGGCGACCAGACGAAGGCGCAACCGTTCCGCTTAGCAATCCAACAAACACCCCGTTGCGTTTCGCCACCGAAACAAGCGTTGGCCACACATCCAGCTTTACGAAGAAGAGGGCCGTTGGTGAGAGCGCGGCGATGAGTTCGTGGGCGTCATAAGTACTGTCAAACGGCAGATAACCTGCAACATCAACCTTTAACGACTGCGCGAATGATTCCGCGCTGGGCGAAAAAAAGCTGTAGGCAATTTGTACGTCTGGTCGCGCACGTTGTAATGCTTCAATGATTGGACGCGCCTGCAATCCTTCACCAACTGAGGGTGCATGAAACCAAACCAGCGGTCGCGATCGATCCCGGACCCGATGAACATCCGCGGTCCAGCGTTCAAGCAGTCCGGCGCGCGCAATCAGTGTGCGACTGAGTTTGCCGCGATGGTTGGGCGCAACAATGGCCAGCGTCGATGACGCCAGACGTACCATCGCAATGGCGCCGCCATACAGCGCCGACGCAATCCCGTTCAGCGGCCTTTCGCAGCGAGCACCAGTGCGCTGTCCACTGCCATTCGAAAACTCTTGAGCGGCACAGCGCCTTCAAGAATGAATTGGCCAACAAAGAAACTGGGAGTGGCCGAGATCTTGGCTTTATCCGCTTGGCGCAGGTCGCTCTGCACCAATGACGAGATGGCGTTTGATCTTTGGCAGTGCGAAAATGCGGCGGTGTCAAGTTTGAGGCTGTCCGCGAGCGATATCAGCATTGGGTTGACATCCACGAGATTGCCTACGGACTTTTGTCGACTGAACATCGCGTCGGCGTATTCCCAGAATTTGCGTTGCGCCGATGCGCACATGCCCGCCTTCGCCATGACCATGGCGTGTTTGTGTCCCTGCAGCGGCAAGTTGAGGTACGCCAATCGCACTTTTCCGGTGGCCACGTATTCGCGCCGTATCGCCGTAAGCGTAGAGTCGTGCCATTCTTTGCAGTAGGGACATTGGAAGTCGCTGATCATAACAATCCAAATAGGTGCCTTGTCACTGCCTTCATAACGTCCGGCGTCGGCGGTTGCCATCAGCGCCGAGTCGGTGAGGGTGTCAGCGGGGGCTTTGGGGGCGGGGGTTCGGTTGGCGGCATCGGCCGAGCCGCACGCGACAACGAGGCCGGTACCAACGGCGAGCGTCAAGGCACGCAGCTTGGCGGTGAACTGCGGCAAAATCATAACGGCTACGAGGACGAGGGGCAGGAAAGGATCGGGCAAGCAGATGTTGAAGGCTAAACGATTTCTTGGCTGTCGGCAGCCGGGCCCGACCAAGCTTTGTGACGAGGTGCGGGGGTGGGGTGTTGTTAGGCTTGGACTCAGCTGCCATCCCTTAGCTTCGCCTTCTGCCTCGTAGTGGTTTGACGAGAGGCGAACTCTGGTTCCCGCCATTTCAAACGCAATGCCCGTTACGTCCCGCAAACCGGATTGGAATAGAGCGCGTGGCCGGACACGCGTGCAAACGAGTATTGCGGCATTAGCGCGCAAGTGGTACTGTAGCGCTGCTGGGGACAAAACAGAGGGTCGCGCACGGCCAACGATGCCGTTGGATTCCGCGAAAACCGCCTGATCATGTAGAAAATACATGACCACGGGGTGTCGAGTTTCGGGAAATGTTATTCCGAGTTTTGGGGTTTGTGCAGTTAGAGTGCCCTGATGAAGTCCCCTTTCCACGTTAAGGGAGTGAGATAACCACCATGAGTCTGCTGCATCGTTTCCGTTGGACCCCGGTTGTGTTACTGGGCATGCTACTGGCCACGCCAGTGAGCCGAGCCGTAGCGCAAAATGCCGTCATCACCGGTAAGGTGTTGAGCGAGACTGGGCAGGCACTTGAACTCGTTAATGTGTACATCACCGAACTGACCATTTCGGTGCCAACGAACGCCCAAGGCGTCTACAACATTGTTGTACCCGCCATTCGTGTGACCGGTCAGGCCGTCACTCTTCGCGTTCGCGGGGTTGGTTATCTGCCAACGCAGCTGGCCATTCGTGTCACTCCCGATGCACAGACGCATGACTTTTCGCTCAAAAAAGACATCAATCGTCTTAGCGAAATGGTGGTGACCGGTTCCGTCGAAAGTACGGAACGTTCGAAGGTGGCATTTGCCGTCGGCCGTATCACCGCCGAAGACATTCCGGTGCCGGCATTGAATCCGCTTACCGCGCTACAGGGCAAAGTGGCGGGTATGCGTATTGCCTCGACCAGCGGACAGCCGGGCACCCAGCCGGAAATCATGTTGCGTGGTCCGACTTCCATCAACTCGACCAATCGCAGCACCGGACCCTTGATGATTGTTGACGGCGTGATTCTTCGGAATCAAAGCCTCAGCGAAATTGGTGGCCTTGACATCGAATCCGTTGAAGTCGTGAAAGGCGCGGCCGGTGCCGCACTGTACGGATCGTCGGCGGCGAACGGCGTGATCGTGATCAAAACACGGCGCGGCGCCGCACGTGACGGCGTGACCTGGACCTTCCGGTCGGAATACGGCAACCAGGTCAACAACTCAACCGACTACGGTCAACCACTATTCCACCAGCTGCAGCTGGACGAGACGGGCACGCGTTTCTGCGTGGGTGGTTCCGGAAACGTGGCTCCGTGCTCGAAGACGTTTAACTGGATGCAGGAAATCCTCCGTATCAACAACGTGAACGCCGATACCGTTCGCACGCAGCAAACCGGCCAGTGGAATTCACCTGGTGGCAGCGGCGAACTGTTAAATGTGTTTCAAGCAAACCCATGGCCGGGCCAGCGCTACGACACGTTCAAGCAGCTGTCGCAGTCGGCGCCGGTTACGCTCAATTCAATCGAGGCCAGCGGCCGCGCCGGTGGAGTTCGCTACGTAGTAAACGGAGCGTACACGAGCGATGCCGGTTCCATTCGCGGCCTCGATGGGCAGCAGCAGCGGAAAGCGCGCCTCAATCTCGACTATGATGTCCGTCCAAACTTCAGCGTTTCCATCAGCACGCTCTATGACAAAGGACGCACGGATAATCGGGGAAGCTTCTTTGGTGGCATTCTGCGTGGCGCGCCCCCGGGCACTGACTACCTGGTGCGCGACACGTTGGGCCGTGGGATTATCAAAGGCGGCGGCACCGGTTTCCGCCCGACCGATAACGGACTGGGCACGTTCCTGTACGCCACGGATAACAGTACCAACTACCAGAATTCCACGCGGTATCTGGCAAACATCTCCGGCGTCTACACGCCTGCAGATTGGGCCACGTTCGATGCCTCGTACGGGTACGACTACCGCGCGCGTTACAACAACAATTACCAGGTGAAGGGATTTCGAACGGTTAAAACCGACGCTGGTGCCAACAACGGTAATCAAGCCATTTCGAATCAGGACCACGAATCAATGAACGCGCAGGTCACCGCGACGTTTCGCAAGCAGCTCTTCACCGATTTCAATAGCAAGCTGTACTTCCGCGGCCTCATCGATCGTGATTATGTGCTCACGAACAATGGCGCTGGAGACACCTACGTTGTCAAAGACGTATATACGCTGAGCAACACGACGCTTAATAAAACGGCCGGATCGAGCGGCTCGCTGATCAAGAACATTGGCAGCATCGCCGGATTGGATCTTGACCTCAAGGGACGCTACATCCTGAATGGCAGCTTCCGGTACGATGGCAGCTCGCTTTTCGGTGCAGGCAACCGTTGGGCACCGTTCGGCCGCGTGTCAGGCGTGTGGCGCATTTCGGAAGAAAGTTTCTGGAACAATGTGCCGGCCATTTCTGACTTCCGGGTGCGTGCGTCACGCGGTTCGGCCGGCAATACGCCGAGTTTCGCCGCACAGTACGAAACGTATGTGTGTTCGGCGACCGGCTGTTCATCTGGCCAACAGGGTAACCGGAATCTCAAACCCGAAACCACCGTCGAAACGGAAGTCGGAACCGACTTCACGCTGTTGAATCGGTTAGGTGTTGAGTTCACCTACGCACAGTCCAACACGAAAAATCAAATCCTGAATGTGCCATCGGTGGCCTCACTTGGCTTCGCAAGCAAGTGGCAGAATGCTGGCACACTGCAGAACAAGACGTTCGAAGTCGCGCTTAACCTGCCTATCCACAGCGGAAAAGACTTCCAGTGGAACATGCGCGGCACGTATGACCGCAACCGTAGCTACATCACCGAGCTGTTCCTGCCTGAGTACTACACCAACGCGGGTACGGCTCAAGGCACTGGATCGCTCTTCCTGATCACAGCTCGCACGGACAAGGCCGATGGAGTGCCGGTCAATCGTTACGGCAACATCTGGGGGCGCAAGTTCTACAAGAATTGCAGCGACCTCCCGGCGTCGGTTCAGTCGCAGTGTGGCGAAGGCAAGGCCTATCAGACGAACGATCAGGGCTGGCTTGTGTGGGTGGGCGAAGGCAACAGCTACAAAGATGGCATTACCAAGAACCTGTGGAATTCCAAGTTGCCCGCGGCGGCGTCACCCTGGAACTATCCGCTGCAGTTCGGTCACCCAATCGTTGATCGTCCATTGCGTGGGGAAAAAGACGAAGGCGTGGGTAGCCTCCACATCCTGGGTAACACGCTTCCGTCCTTTCGTTTCGGCTTCAACAACACGCTGACATACAAGAAAGTCTCGCTGTATGCGCTGTTGGACGGAACGATTGGCCACAAAATCCAGAACCAGGGCGAAGGCTGGGGTTTGCTGGATCTGTCGTCCAGCTACTTCGATCAGGGTGGCAAGTCGGTTGAGACGGCCAAGCCGCTTGGATATGGTTGGCGGGTGGGCGGTTCAGAAGGCGCGGGATCGGGCGGCTTCTACGACTTGCTTGGACCGAACAACTACAACACGGAAAACGGATCGTACGCCAAGTTCCGCGAAGCCAGCCTCTCATACCAGATCGGCAAGATTGCTGGTGTTGGCGATTGGTCTCTGTCGCTCATCGGGCGCAACCTGTTCACCTTCACCAAGTACTCCGGCTACGACCCAGAGGTTGGCGTCAGCGGCGGTCAGGCAGGTTCAGGATTGATCAATCAGGTTGATGCGGGCGACTTCCCGACGCTCCGTTCGTACACGATTTCCATCAGCACTCGCTTCCGCTAGGATATCAACGACATGAAATTATCGATTATCCGCTGGGCCGTCGTTTCGGCGGCCCTGATAGGGTTCGTGGCGTGTAACGACACTAATTTGGATGTTACGAATCCAAATTCTGGCGAAAACGAGCGCCTGCTTGGCACCGCAAATGACGCCGAAGCACTACTCGGCTCCTACTACAAACGATGGCATTCGGGCCTCTACGGCAGCACGACTGACATTCAGGGAATGGCCGGCGTGCAGTCTCTGATGAACTACTCAAGCCTCGCCAATAACTGCTTGAACGGCCGTACTCCGTTTTCAGGTGCGAGTAATACGAACACGCCAGGCAATATCTGTTTTGGTGAACAGTTCAGGTTGTATCAGTACATGAGTGAAGTAGAGCGCGTGGCCAGCGCATTCCTGACTGCGCTCAAGACCGAAAAGTTCCTCTTTACGAGTGCGGCTCGTGAAAATCGGGATAAAGCGTTTGCCGAATATCTACGCGGTGTTTCGCTGGGATATTTGGCATTGTTTCACGACTCCGCTTCTGTTGTGACAACCGGCATGGATAAGGACGACATTGGGACGCTCTCAAGCGCGAACGTAGTGGCAGATTCCGCTTACGCCGCGCTTACACGAGCGATCGATTACACGAACGTTGATGCGACCGGCGAGGCGGGTTTCCCGCTGCCGACCGCGTGGATCCCGTCGCCGACATCGTGGTCAAAACCCAATTTCATTCAGCTGATTCGCTCGTACCGTGCTCGTATTCGGGCCAATATGGCTCGCACACCAGCCGAACGTGCCGCTGTCGACTGGGCGGCGGTGATGGCTGACGCGCAAGCCGGCTTCACGGTCGATCACATGATCAACACGGATCGGACCAACGGTCCATTCAATTTGTGGCGCAACCAGCTTGCTTCATTCACGACGTGGCACCAGATGCCTCCGTTCTTTATCGGAATGGCGGATGTGTCGGGCAGTTATGCCGCCTGGATTGCGCAGCCGGTCGGTGAGCGTGGCGCGGGTAACGTTGGGTTCTTCATGGTCACGCCCGACTTGCGTTTCCCGCAGGGGGCTAGCCGCGCCGCCCAACAAACCGATTTCGCCATTACGTCCTGCTCAGCCGCGAGTACGGTGTGTAAGCGTTATTTCGTAAATCGTCCCGCAGGAAATGACGTCCTTTCGGGCGCCGGCTTCGGCTGGTCGAATTACGACTTCGTCCGCTTCTACTCGTGGAACCAGAACGGTGACGGAACTGGGTCGCGAAACGGTCCAACGCCATTCCTCGTGAAATCTGAGTTGGACAT
>JBDUBA010000395.1:0-2895 GCA_040004335.1 Gemmatimonas sp. | reverse complement strand
GCGGAGATTTGGCGGTTGCCATCGACTTTACGTCGGACACCGATTTGCTGCCGTCTATCATGGAAGACGTTCGCGTGACGATTGAACAGCATCCGGGTTCAGCGCCACTCGAACTTCGTTTTACGCAAGTTGATGGAAAAGCAATTCGGTTTCGTTCCAAAACGCTGACCATCGCGGCTTCACCCGTCATTCTCTCGGATCTTCGCGCCCTACTCGGCGCCGACCGTGTGCGCCTGGTGCGCACCGGCGGCTGATGTTCATACAGCTTCCTTCGCCCCACTAAAGCGGGATGTTGATGAGATGTTGATAGCAGTCGGCGGGCCCTGCATCCGGCGCAGCGACGTTCCTCGTCGGACGCGTAGCGCTGCTACGCTTTCCCTCCTCGTGCCTTGCTACACCGGCGCATTGCGCCGCCTTGGTGCGTACCAAATCTCATCAACAGCCCGCTAGTCATGGCTTCTGCGAAAGTACTGGAGTTCGAGCGGCCCATTGCCGAACTCGAAAGACAGATCGACGAATTGAAGAAGTTGGCTGGAGAAAATGCACAGAACGTAAATTCGGAAATCGCGCAGCTCGAGCAACAGCTCGATGTATTGCGCGTTGATATCTATAAAGGACTGACGCCTCTACAGCGCGTTCAGGTTGCGCGCATCGACCGACGACCATTTACTGCTGATTACATCCAGCTGGCGTTCACTGACTTCATCGAGCTGCATGGCGATCGCGCTTTTCGCGATGACGCCGCAATCATGGGGGGATGGGCGCGTCTTGAAGGCGAAACAGTGATGATCATTGGTCATCAACGCGGCCGCGACACGAAAGAAAATTTGCGTCGCAACTTTGGCATGCCGCATCCGGAAGGATATCGGAAGGCGCTACGCCTTATGAAACTCGCGGAAAAATTTCAGGTTCCGGTCATTACGCTCATCGACACACCGGGCGCGTGGGCTGGTCTCGGCGCTGAGGAGCGCGGCCAGAGCGAAGCAATCGCGCGCAATCTGTACGAGATGAGCAAGTTACAAGTGCCAATCGTGGCCACGGTTATTGGCGAAGGCGGATCGGGTGGCGCACTCGCGCTCGGTGTCGCCGATCGCATCATGATGCTCGAGAACGCGGTGTACTCCGTGATCACGGTTGAAGGATGCGCAGCAATTCTGTGGAAGAACACGAGCGTCGAAATGAAAGAACGAGCGGCCAGCGCGCTGCGCATTACGGCAACGGAGTTGTTCGACCTCAAGGTCATCGACGAAATCGTGCCCGAACCACACGGTGGTGCGCATGCAAATCACGAAGCCACAGCCGCTGCACTCCGCGACGCGCTCATTCGCCAGCTGGATGAACTCAAGCGACTCAAGCCGGATAAACTTGTGCGTCGTCGTCGCGAGAAATTCCTGCGCATGGGGCAGTTCGCCGAGTAGGCGACAATATCGTGGCTCATCTCATCGAAGTTGCGTTTCGCGGCAATCGTAAGGATTTCTTCCGCTGGGACGGTGACGCTGCTCCTTCTCTGAAGGCGGCCATCATAGTGGAAGCCGATCGTGGCGAAGATCTCGGGCACGTGCACTCAACCGGCGAACTGGCCGAGGTGCGATGCAAGGGCTGTCCGCACGGGTGCGGAACGGCGGCGCCATCGCGCGTGGCGATTCGCCTTGCATTGCCGGCCGATCAACTGCAGTTCGCGGAAATCACCGCGGAAAACGAGTCGGCGCGACAGAAGGCCGCGGAACGCGTGAAGGCGAACGGCCTCGTGATGAAGTTGACCGACGCCGAGTGGCAGTGGGACCGCAAGAAGCTGACGTTCTTTTTTACGTCCGATCGTCGCGTTGATTTCCGGACCCTCGTGCGTGAACTCGCGAGCATGTTTCGTACGCGCATTGAACTCAAGCAGATTGGCGTGCGTGATGAAGCCAAGCGCTTGTCAGGTATTGGTCGCTGTGGTCGCGAGTACTGCTCGTCGTCCTGGCTGCCCGATTTGCGTCCGGTCAATCTCGCGGTCGCGAAAGATCAGAAGTTGTCACTCAACCCGTCGCAGATTTCTGGTGCCTGCGGCCGGTTAATGTGCTGTTTGCGCTACGAACACGAATTTTACGTCGAGAGTCGGCGCCGTTTTCCGAAGGAAGGTCGCATCGTGCGCACCAAAATCGGCGACGAAAAAGTGCTGTCGTGCAACATCTTTCACGAGACTGTCACGCTGCGCACTGCCGAAGGTGATACGCGCGTCGTGTCGCTTGCCGACTTCAAGGCCGAAGTTGAGTCAACAGGTGGCGCACAGGCATTCGAGAAGCAGGCTGACAGCGAATACGTGCCGTTTGCCGACGAGCGCATGACCACCGAAACGCAAGAATTCATGGTCGCGCGCGAAACGATGCCGATGATCGACATTCTTGTGCAGCCCGCTGACGAAACAAGTGTCGAAAACGCGGATGCTGTAGTTGAGACGGTTGTGCTGTTGCATGACATGGATCCCGATCCATCGCCGTTGGTTATCCAGACCATTCTGACCACGGGCACCTACGCGGTTCCAGCGCCAACGTTGCCCCCTGCACCAGCAACTCCCGTTGCTCTAACTGAATCGCTAACACCGGCTGGCGGTGAGTTGACCGAACAGACGGACGAAACGGTCGAAAAATCTGCCGGCGACGTACGTCGCAAACGTCGTCGCGGACGTCGGGGCGGACGACGCCTGCGCGGTGCGGATGGGCGTCAGGGCGATGCACGCAACAATGATTCACGCAATGTACCAAACGCTGACGGCGCACTAAGCAATGACGAAGACGACACAGACGACGACAACGAAAACGATTCCACTATTAACTGATCAAGTGCCGCGCTTTTACCTCACCACCGCCATCGATTACGCCAACGGTGATCCGCATCTGGGTCACGCGCTCGAGA
>JBDUBA010000328.1:0-9724 GCA_040004335.1 Gemmatimonas sp. | reverse complement strand
GCGCGCGAATGGTTGGTGCTGGCTAGGAAGATGCGGGGACTTCGGCGCAACTGACACGTATGATTTGCGCGGGAAAGTCGACGGGGTCGTTGGGATTGCGAAAAGAATCAGGAATGAAATGGGCGCGCCCTTCGAGCAGGTCGCTTTTCGCATGGAACATCCAATCCGGTGCGGGAAACGATTGTTGGCGGACCTGGAGACTGTCGCCGACCCACCGCCAAGTCGCACTGTAGGTGCGATCGATGCCACCAAGACGTATCCGCGCACGACCCCAACTGGAATCGGTGCGCACTGCCGGTAACAAGGTGAGCCAGCTACGCACCGTGTCTGCGACGTAGAGTCCCGGCGTTCGCAGCCGCGCGCCGGGGGTAACGAAGAGAGAACCTTCCCCGCGAAAACATTGCCGCGCGTGTCCATCGAACGCGGCAGTGTCCAACGCCGGGGTGCGTCGATGAGCACACGCGACGAAGATACACGCGATGCTGAACATGAGGATTGTTTTCAATAGGAACTCCGGTCAGTCCATCTAACGCCTGTCATACCCCAACCCAACGAACACCATCCCCGTGACGTTAGGCCGCGAAAACAATGCTACGCCGCAACAACTCTGCCGTAATAATCCGGCACGTTCCAAACAACCAACCGTTACGTATTGGCACGACACAGGATAGGTAACACCGGCTTCCGAAGAAGCGTGTTCGGCTGCGAAAAAGCTGCTGTCTAATTCAGTGACATGCCAATTTCCGACCTCGACAACGATTCTGAAAGACCACCTCCACTGGGTGCCACGATCCCTTGGGCCAAGCTGCGCGCAATCGCCATTCCATCGCCCAAACGGCGGAGGGCGAAACGACCACTCCCCCAATTATTCTTTGGAGTGACCTACTTCTCGCTGTATCTGCTGCTGTGCTGGTCGGTGATCACCGCGATCACGTGGCGCCTGTTCCCCGGTTCGACCACGTTGGTCGGTGTCGCGGCGCTTTACTCCGCCGCGCCAATCTTTCTGTTCATTCGACGACTGCGCTGGAATTTCTATCCAACGGCGCTGTTCCGTGTATTGGTCGTACGCGTGCTGCTGTATATGCAATTAATGCTGCCCCTGGTGACTGCAGCGGGAATCCTCGGCAGCCTGATTGGATGGCCATTTGGGGCCTCGCTTGCCACCGCACGCGCACTGGCACTGCTGATGTTCGTGAGCGCGCTTGTCCTGTTCACCGTTGGCTACCTGGGCTCACGTTCACTGGTCACGCGTGATGTCGAGGCACGTATTCCCAATCTGCCTCAGGAATTTGACGGCCTGCGCATCGTGCAACTGTCAGACCTGCATGTGGGCCCGCAACGTTCCCGCACGTTTCTGGCGCGGGTGGTTCGCAACGTAACCGCGTTGCGCGCTGATGTCATTGCCGTCACGGGCGATCTCATTGACGACCGCCCGGAAGATGTTGAAGTGTACGCAGCCGCACTCGCCGAGCTCAACGCGCCGTTCGGAGTGTTCATGATTCCAGGCAATCACGACGTGTACGCGGGTTGGAACGACGTACACGCGCTGTTGCGTCGTTTGGTGCCCGGGCACGTACTCGTAAACGAATCCCGCGTGATACAGAAAGGTGCAGCCTCGCTCGCGATTGTCGGAACGGGCGATCCGGCCGGCACACAGCGTGGCATTGGTGCACAGGTCGGTCCCGATATTCCGCGCGCGTTGGCCTCCGTGCCAGCCAACACCGTGGCAATTGCACTCGCGCACAATCCGGCGCTGTTTCCCGTACTGGCCGAGCGCGGAGTGTCTCTCACACTGAGCGGACACACACATTGGGGGCAATTCGCGATACCGAAACGCCAGTGGAGTCTCGCCTCCCGCTTTCTGCAGTACGCGATGGGTACGTACCAAGTTGGTGATTCACTGCTATATGTCAGTCCGGGCACTGGTTACTGGGGCATTCCGTTTCGTATCGGTGCATTGCCTGAAATCACGGCAGTGACCCTGCGGCGCGCGCCGGCTGCTGGAATTTCAATGGGCGAGGCGCAGCGGGCAGTGTAACGGTTGCTGTTTTTTACGTTACGTAAAAGTAATTCGCATTGAATCAGGAAACGGTGGCAGCGTCCGCTCGTCCTTATAATGGAAACTTATCATTCTCAGCCCGGGCCACTTCATGCAAGAACTTGTTCATCTCATTTACGCAAGCGGTGCCACCCGCGACCTGTCGCCGGCCGATCTCGATACCATACTGGTCGCGTCGCAGCGCAACAACGCGCGTCAGAACGTATCCGGAATTTTGCTCTTCTCCGAAGGTAGCTTCTTTCAGGTATTGGAAGGGACAAGCGCCGATGTCGAGGCGACCTTTGCTCGCATCGGTGCAGATACGCGGCTCATCCACACCACGTGCATCATCCGCGAACCAATTGCGGTCCGCGCGTTTGCGACATGGACGATGGGGTACGCGCAATTGAGCAACGCCGATGCCAACGCCATTGTCGGACGCAACGACTTCTACGCAGCACGCTCATGCATCACGTCACTGAACCCAGGACGCGCGCGCAAATTGCTGCAGGCGTTCGCATCTGGACGCTGGCAGACGCCAATTCGACGCAGTGCTCTCGATTCCGAACCGCGTTCGAGCGTCGCCGCCGCCGCTTGATGGACCCAGCCACGGTGGTCCCAGTGCGACGCCTGTTCACCCACGCGTTTCAGCCAATTGTGAACACGTTGAGCGGGACCACCTATGCGCATGAGGCGTTGATTCGCGGCCTCAACGGCGAGAGCGCCTATCACGTGTTGTCTGGCTGCACGAATGATTCAATCGACGCGCTCGACCGCGACAGCGGCTTGCGCGCCATTGCGTTGGCGGCACAACTTGGCATGTCGAGCTGCCTGAGTATCAACGCACGCCCACGGAGCGTTGAAGGTGAAGCACACGCGGCCGCACTCGCGCACGCCGCGCTGGCCTGTGGGTTTCCCATACACAATCTCATTCTCGAAGTGACAGAGGATGAAGCAATTGCCGACGTTGCGCAGTTCATCGACGCGGTGTCGAGCTACCGCCGCATTCGCGTACAAATTGCCATCGATGATTTTGGCGCGGGCCACTCCGGACTTAATCTGCTGGCGGATTTCCAACCGGACTTGCTCAAGTTGGACATGAACCTGGTGCGCAACATCGCAAGCCGCGGACCGCGGCAGGCAATCGTGCGCGCAATTCTGCAGGTGTGCGAAGATCTCGGCATCGAAGTCATTGCCGAGGGTGTTGAAACGATGTCGGAATACGCGTGGTTCTCCGATCACGGAGTGTCGCTGTTTCAAGGGTACCTGTTTGCAGTCCCGGGATATGAAGGACTACCCGCACCGGTCTTTCCCCAGTTGGTGAGCGCGGCATAGAAGCGCGCGCGATATTTTGCGTCGCGTCGTCGCGAAGAATTGGTGAACGGCGTAGCTTTCACCCATGCCTGGCGCGCGCGACGACTATCTCTTTCGACTGATTCTGCAAGTAGCGGCCACGTTGCGTCGCCTGCGAGAACTTGTGCTCACGGGCGCGCTTCCCGAAGAAACCCTGCGCGACGCCGACGCCGCGATTGGCGAACTGTTTGGCCCACAGCGTTCGTTGATGGACATGTTGGACGCGAAATCCGCGTCCGCGCTGGCAGGCGACTACCAACGGTTTGAGTTATGGATCGCGCTGATTCGCCTGCAGGCAGACGCCGCGCGAAGCGCCAATAATGATGCGCATGCGGAGAAGCTCAGTGCACGCGCGAACGCGCTGGAAATGGCGCGGCCAAAACCAGCGGAGTAGCCTGCACATTGGCAAATGCTGCTGGCGACCGAATGCGCAACGACCGATGGGCCTGATGCCCATCGGCCCCACCAAATAGTTATTGCCCGCGTGGAGGCGCTTGTTCCCCTACATGACCCCGTACGCCAGCATGGCATCAGCGACCTTCACAAAGCCGCCAATGTTCGCGCCCTTCACACAATTCACGTAGCCGTCTTTTTCCGTGCCATATTTCACGCACTGCGCGTGAATGTTACGCATGATTTCCGACAGGCGCTGATCCACTTCTTCGCGCGACCAACACAGGCGCATTGAATTCTGCGCTTGCTCGAGACCGGACACCGCGACGCCACCCGCATTCGCGGCCTTTCCAGGACCGAACATCACATTCGCATCCAAAAACACTTTCGTTGCGTCAAGCGTGCTCGGCATGTTCGCGCCTTCCGCTACCGTTCGCACGCCGTTCTTCACCAACGCCTCGGCGTCCGCCCGCTCAATCTCGTTTTGCGTAGCGCATGGAAACGCCATATCACACGGCACGTTCCATGGTCGTTGTCCATCGTGATAGCTGCTGCGCGGGAAACGATCGACATATTCCGCAATGCGTCCACGTCGCACTTCCTTGAGTTCTCTGAGCCACGCAAGTTTTTCCGCATCAATTCCGTCCGGGTCGTGAATGAAACCGCCGGAGTCTGATGCCGTCAACACGCGTGCGCCCAACTCCGTGAGCTTCTCGATAGCGAACGTCGACACGTTCCCCGACCCCGACACCGTCGCGGTCATGTTTCGAATGCCAGCGCTGGCGTGTGACAACATGTTCTCGGTGAAATAGACCGCGCCGTACCCGGTGGCTTCGGGACGCACAAAACTTCCGCCGTACGCCAACGCTTTTCCCGTGAACACACCCGTGAATCGATTCTCGAGGCGTTTGTATTGTCCGAACATGTATCCGATTTCTCGCGCGCCCACGCCGATATCACCCGCGGGAACATCGGTGCGTTCGCCAATGTGACGATACAGTTCGCTCATCAATGCCTGACAAAACCGCATGACTTCGCCGTCGCTCTTTCCCTTGGGATCGAAGTTTGATCCACCCTTGCCGCCACCCATCGGTAACCCGGTCAGGCTGTTCTTGAATGTCTGTTCGAACGCCAGGAATTTGAGCACGCTCTGCGTGACGGTTGGATGAAAACGCATCCCTCCTTTGTAGGGACCAATGGCATTGTTGAACTGGATGCGCCACGCCCGATTCATCTGCACGCGTCCCGCGTCATCCACCCAGCACACACGAAAACTCAGCACGCGATCAGGCTCGGTCATGCGTTCGAGAATGTGGGCGTCCACATACTTCTGGTGGTCGCGCGCAAACGGCAACACACTCTCGACAACTTCCTGAACGGCCTGCAGAAATTCTGGTTCATTGGGATTGCGTTCGTGCACATGCGACATGAATCGTGCTGCGAGGTCGTCCGGGGTAGAGCTCATAGATGAATGACAGAATGGGTGATCTGATGAGTCGGGAGCTCGGGTGTGGGTGAATTGCGCCCGCGCGCGCGGGATCGCAAGGGGCGGCCCATTCTCAGACACCGGACTGCAATGCCGGAGAGCCCCCTCGGGTTGGGTTCCTCCGCGCCTCTTAGGGGTTTCCGCAGCACCGTCCCCAACCCGCACAACCGTTGAAATGGCGCGGCCAAAACCAGCGGAGTAACGGGCGGAAAGATCAAGCCAACAATTCTTCGAGCGCCAATCGTGTCTTGGCGGGAACGCGCGCCTCGTCGAAATATTGCGTCACAATGCGCATGGCGGCATCGACGTTTGTGATACCGAGAGGCCGCAGCAGCATCGGCGCTGAAACTGTCCGCGAACTGAATTGGCGGACAGGCGAAGAGTATGTCGTTCAATTCCGCGAGCGCGAACGGTCCGTCGTCGCGTTCTGCCAGCGCGTTGAGAATCGCATGCACCCGACCGTCTGTTGGCGGCATTGGCGCAGAAGTCGGCGGCTTCGTGCGACCATCACTGCTATCGTACTCGATGTACGTGCCTCGACTTCATTCTTGAACGCCGCGTCAATTCTTTACGCGGTCGACCGTGATTGTCGCAGGAACGCAACTCCTATCGCCCTCGCGCCCTCCAATAATGCCGGCGCACTGTCTCCAATCCGCTCAACGCCAACTCGCGCGCCGCTGCGCGTGATTCCATGGGTGCCCCGGCAACATTCGTTGTCGTGCGCTGCGCAATTGCAACATCAAACGCCTTCTCGAATCCCGCGACACACTGCGCCGATGTAAAATGCTGCACAATGCGCGCGCGCGATGCTTTTTGCATTTTCTTCAAATGGCTGGCATCGATCGCTGTGCGTAGCGCGGCAACATACCGCCGCACTTCGTCCGCACCGTGCGGAACCAACAGGCCACATTCCGCGCTCACCAGTTCGCGCTGACCACCAACATCCGCAACCACGGGCACACACTGCATCGCCATCGCTTCGAACAATGCGCGGGCAATCCCTTCAATTTCCGACGGCGCATGATAGACATCGGCGGCGCTGTACACGTATCGTAACATGTCACCGTCAAGCTCGCCCAGAAATTCCACGCGATCCTTGAGCCCCGCTTTTTCAACGGCGTCAACCGTTGCGCCCAACAACTGCCCCTGCCCCGCGAACGCGAATTTTGCATCAACGCCCGACTCGATCAACGCCTTCCAACACGCGACCGCCAACAACGGTCGTTTTTCGCTGGACAATCGTCCCGCAAAAAGAATGAGCGGCTGATCGGGCTTGCACCCCAATGACGTACGAATTTCCTCCGCACGAAATTTGGACGGATCCCAATCGTTGACGTCCAGGTTGATCGGCTGCGCAATAGTTGTTTCGGAGCGCGCACCACGCTGCACGAGATCGTGTGCCAACGCGCGACTGCTCGCCATCTGCGCGTCCAGCCAATCCGCATGCGCCACACCAATCGCCGCGTAACTCCCGTACATCTGCGCTTCAAACCAATCCGTGTGCACGTAGTCCAGAAATGCGACAGTGGGATGCTGCTGGCGCAACCACGGCAACATGCGATACCCCGCCAGCGAATGACTGACCAGCACAACATCAATGCCGCGCGACGCAATCAAATAGCTGACGTATCGCGGCATCGAAGAAAAATCGACCACGCCGCTCGCGTGCACGACATCATGCGTCGCGGCACGCACTCCATCCAACCGCCACTCAGTGCGCCACACTTCGGTCGTGCATACGCTCACCGCGTGCCCACGCTTCACCAGTCGTGGCAGAAAGTCCGCGTTGAACGCCGCGTACCCTCCCATCGGGAAACCCTGCAACAAAGCCAGGATGTTGTGTTTGCCCTTCGCCAACACCGGCTTAAATGCGGCGCGCGCAAACACAGGCAACGCGCGTTCGTCAAGCAACTGCATCGGTGCGGCCGACGGCGGCGTGTCGCCACCAACATCACCAAACAACGCATCAGTCATTCCCTGCGCGCGTAATTCAGCCGCGGCTTTCGCCGCGGGCGCATCTGGTTGCATCGCCGCGGAAGAACGCTGCACGAGCGGCTCGCGAATGAGATGGCCGCGTTTACCACGCTCCAACAGTGCGAACGCTGGTGCAAATCCAGGCCAGCGAATGTCGCTCGAGGATGCATGTTCCGTCAGCAACGATCCACGCACCACCGCACACGAGGTCAGCGCTTCGATCATCGGCGTCTTATGGCCACGTTCATCGCCAAACGCGATAAACGCTGCATCCGCGCGGGTTTCAAGTGCCCACCATGCACTCTCGAGCGCCGTTGACGACAGTGTCACCCCTGCAGCGAGAAAAACCGCGCTTGCACCAGTGCGCCGCGCGTCCTCCACCGCCGCGGCAACCGGAAACATCACACGCACCGCGGGCCAACGCTGCGGTACGAGCATGTTCGTGAATTGGCGTGCCGTCGCTTCGTCCGGAGCCGCCACCACCATTTCGATCGACAACATTGTTTCCTGAGGCAAATCCGACGGCGCCGCCACCACCTTTTCCAGCGACAGCATTTCACTCTGGGACATTTCCGACGAATGCGAACCATCCTGGGGTAACGCGCAATCGTTCACTTCAACGGCCGCCGAATTTATCACACCATCGGCGGAAATCGGATTCGGGGCGACGCACACCGCCACGATCGTTACTCCCCGCGAGCGGGCAGCGCGTGCAGATCAACCGGCGTGCGCACTTCGTGTCCCGGCACGGCACTCATCACCTGTCCGGCCACACGCACGCGCGCGTTGAGCACAATCGGACCGCGGAAGTTTGCCGTCGGTGTGGTATCACTACCGGCCGGCAACGTGACGATCGCCAACACCAACACATCCATCGGATTGTCGAGCTGCAAGGACGTGCGTTCCGTTGCGGCCAAATCAACCTCGAAACCGGGAGCGGCGACAAACGGATCGATCAACAGAAACACCACGTCGCGACTCGCCACCGCCTGCAACCAGAACAGGCCCTCGCGCGCCGCGGGCAGCAGCGCGAATTCCGTATAGGTCTCGAACCCGTTCAAGCCGTTCGCGAAATGAAAAATTGACGACTGTGGGACGTTCAACTGACCCAACACGATTGAGTCGAGTGCAACGAGGGGCGCGGATTCGGACACAGGTAATACGAGTGCAGCTGCGGTCATAGACGGTGGAATGAGAGTGGCAGGGTGCTTAGAGATAGTTTGCAAGACTCAGGCCCAGTACTTTCGCGGTCGCAGACATGGCCGCCTGATAGCCGGTGGTGCGTCCCGCCAACTCGACCATCGCCTTCTCGACTTCAATGTCGCGCAAATCGGAGCGATACGTTGTGAGCGATACTTCCTGCGCATCCAGCTGGTCACCCGTGACAATGAACTCGCTACCGCGCGCGCCCTGCGTACCAATCAGCGTCTGCACGCCGTCGTTAGCGGTTTGCAGCGTGTGCATCGCCGTGTCGATCCCCGCGGTATCGTTGTTCCCCAATGCCGTTGAGAGATCGCGCAACGCCTGCAACGCTCCCGAGTCGAGAAACACTTCGGTCGCGTTGTGATTGGGATTCACGTAGTGACCGTCGCTGATTTCGACCCTGATGCTGCCGCTCGGATTCACCGGCTGGTTCGATCCGTCAACGAGATTCGTGAATGGGTCGGTCACGACGCCTGGATTCCGCAGCGGCTGTTCATTGCCGCGCGTGCCGCCAAACAGATAGTCGTCACCAAACTTGGTGTTGCCCAGGCTCACGGTTGAATCAATCAGCTGATCAATTTCAGCTTTGGAAATCGCGCGCGTCTGGGCCGTCGCCGTGCCCGATGACTGGCCCAATGCGAGTTCAATGCCGCGCGTGAGCGAGTTGGTGAGCTGGTTCAGCACACCTTCTTCGGCGGTGGCGCGTCCCTGCCCCATCTTGATGTTGCGGCGATACTGGTCCAGCGCCCGCAGGGAGCTCGACGACCGAACCACTTCACTCGCCGACGACGGATCGTCCGACATGTGCCGGATGCGACGTCCCGTAGAAACGTCCGCACGCGCCTTGTCCACCAATTGCAGGCTACTCTGCAACTGGGAGATGCTGGACCGCTGGATCAGGTTGTTTGTGATGCGCATGAACCGCCCCCAAAAGATTTCTTGTACTTGAGTATCGGTGCATTCAGGCCCAGCTTAACCGCCTATGGCCACCATTCTGTACGTTGATGACGAACCAAGCGTCGGCTTGATACTCGAAGACACACTCGAGCGCGCAGGACACGCTCCCATCGGCACTCGGAGCGTTCCTGAAGCCCTGCAGGTGCTCGAAAAGGGCGGGGTTGACCTGATCATCTCCGACTACCGCATGCCGGGGCTCACCGGGCTGGAATTCCTCCAGCTCCTGGCGCGTGAGGGATACGACATCCCGCTCATCATGCTGACCGGCTACGCGAGCATCGAACACGCGGTGGCCAGCATCAAAGCGGGCGCCATCGACT
>JBDUBA010000081.1:0-30840 GCA_040004335.1 Gemmatimonas sp. | reverse complement strand
CTGTTTTGGCTCAGAGTTCTTCGGCGGTTCGGCTTCAGTGCAGTTTATTCGGCTATTTGGCTGCGTTTAGTTGTTCGGCCGTTCGGCCCTTTGGCTTCAGTTAAGCCGTCTGCGCACGCGAAGCACTCCACCATCACTGCGCCCTTGTACCGCCCGATTGTACATCTCCTCCGCGTGCGCTGGCGGTCTAACGAAGGTCCCGGCGGCGGTCGCCCGCGCGAGATAACTCGTGGAGTAGGTCCCCGACCACAGTTGTCGGGCGTAGTAGAAAACGCGATCGTCGCGCGACTCGCGATAATCCCAGGGCGTCCACCAGCCGTTGTCCCAGGAACCGTTCAGTGCGCTGTCGGCAAACGGTGCATCGTCATCATCAGAGTCGCGAGCAATCGACGGGTGGCGCGTTGCCCCAACCTTTCCGAACGGACCAAGCGCGGACGACGTGCGCAGTGACAAGTCGACCACTTCGAGCGCGGCGGGAAGCAAGTCCTCAACCGTGACGTATTGGCGATCCGACGGAACCGTTATTCGCATTCGCACGCGGACGAGATCACCTTCCTTCAACTCCGTTACTGGTTTCCCGTCTTCAAAACGTTCGTACCAGCGCTCCACAGTTATGCCGGCAACGTCCGGCGTCACCGGCCGTTGCCGCGGGATTTCATTCACCGTCACCGAGTAATACAGCGGAGCATTGCGTCGAACGGGTGAACGATCCTCACCCTCCATGCGAATACTGAGCGCGAACTGCACAGTGTCGCCTCTCGCTGGAGAAATCATTCCTTGTAAAGTTTGCAGCGAATCAGGTGAAGTCATTCCCTTTCGGGATGCGGTGCCGGTGTTCTGCGCGAACACAATGCGACCTCGATTGTCTCTCGCCACGACACGAGAATCAGGGGCTTCATCCTGAGTCTCCACAAATTTGCCAAGTGCTTCAACTGCGGCGCCATAGTCCAGCGAATTCCACGCCCACCCGCGCTCGGCGGCACCTTGTTGAATCACGGTTTCGGTGAGAGCACCGAGTAGCGGGTGATCGGGCATTAGTGCCATTGTCGCAGTGAGCAATCGCGCGGCCGGACGAATATGCGACGGAAACATTCCCGACGCGTGCAAGGAGTCCGGCATGTCGATGCGTTTACCGGCCACCGAGACACCGCGCCATGCATCCTCGAGCAGCTCTCGCGCTTGCGCGTTTTTGTCTGGCCGATCGGTCAGCAGTTGCGAGAGTAACACTCGATCTTCCCAGAACAGATCCTTCACACGAACTAACATGGAATCTTCCGCCGCAGTATTGGGCTGGCCGTACTCGCGCAGAAACTGTAACGCAGCCAATCGCGATTCCATCTGACAGCCGAGCAAGTAACGACGCTCGGATGGAGAAAAGTTGACCGAGTCGACGAAGCGCACCGATTGCCTTACCAAGTAGTCTTCAGCGGCCCTTTTGATGTTCTCCAACACCTCGTCAGCAACTTCTATGCGCTCTTCCTTTACCTCGAGTAGAAATTGGCCGACGTAAGTGCTGAACCACAGTCCTTCACGCTGCTGACTGCCTGACCAATTGGAGAAGCGGCCGTCGCCATCTTCGCGTTTGGTGATTTCGGTGACCGCGCTTTGCAGCTGGAGTGCGATAGCCGCACTGTCCTTTGCGAGAATGCTCTCGTTCATGGACCGCTCAGCACGCGAGATCGCAAGCAACGATCGCGCCGTCGTGACAATGAGTTCGGTGCTGAAGTTTCCGTAGTCCTGCAATCGTGCAAAGTTTGCGCGCATCGCTACTAACGGCGACGTGCCAAGGCTGACTGAGAACGTCGACCGCGAAGGATCAATGTCAGACGGCAGTTTCACCACGATGCGACCACTGTCGCGAACCATGCCAATTGCCGTATGCGAACGTGGAGATCCGGCGGGTTTTATCGGCAGAACTGTCTCAACGGCATCTCCCATTCGGTTAGTCCGTCCAACAGCCGAAAGGAATACAGAAACGTTGTCAATCCTGGTGTGCGCAGGCACCGCAAACTGGTAATTGGTTCGCTTCGTACTCCCCGCAGAAATCGCAATTTGCTGCATCGAATCGCTGAGCAGCCACGGTTGACTGAGCCGAGTCCGAACGTTCAGCGTTGCGCTGTCGTTGTTTCGGAGATTGAGCAAAGCACCAATTATGACCGTGTCTCCAACCCGCACAATGCGCGGCAGGGACGGTCGCACCACCACACTGCGCGTCACCAGCAGCGACGCCTGTCCACTGCCGTACCCCTCGCCGGCAGTCACCGCTGTTGCCATTAACCGAAACGTCGTGATGTTGTCTGGCAACTTCGCATGAATGGTTGCGACTCCGTTGTTATCAGTGACGGCGTTGCCGACGAAGAAGGCCGTGAATCTGAAGCCGGCGCGCGTCTTTCCTGCAAACGTGAGGCTGGGAATATTTCCGGTCGAGTTTCCGTCACTGAGCGTCATCATATCCAGGCGATTGACGCCAGCTGCTCGGCCACCCAATAGCTGGTCGTACATGTTGCCCGGATACGCACCTGACTTGTCCGTCCGCCACGGAAGTTGCGTGAGCGTTGTGTAAAGACGTGGCGCGACGCCCAACCGTTCATCGAGTTCGGCCAGAATATCCGGCGTCTTGAAGTCAGTCAGCGACAGCACCCCTTCGTCGACGGCCCACAGTGCGACCTCGCTTCGAACTCCCGCGCCAGTGTTCACTTCTTTGACGGATACGCGCACCTGCGCCGAGTCGGCGGGTTGTAGTTGTGCAGCAAGTGGCTGAACTACAACGCGCAGCGCGTGCGCCGTGGAATCGACGCGCAGTTCAGTGTAACCGATGCGCATCGCTTCTTCGATTCCGTTCGCGCTTGTGACGCCCGCACCCGGTTGCGCGATTACAGTAACTCCAATCCAGACATTGGGCGCGAAGCGGCGGGTAACAGGAATTCTGAATTCGTTGGAGCCTCGCGTAGCGATGACGGTGCGTTGTTCGAGAATGCCTTCACGTTCAATCGTGATCCAGGCAGTGGCTCGATCGAATGGGGATTCAAACGACACTCTTGCGGTGTCGCCTATCGAAAACCATTCGCCGTTGCGATGCTGCGTGCTGATTGCGAGCTTCGCGGGATCCTCCCCAACGCCTGGCACCCACGCACTGACGAAGGCCCACTGCCCCACATTCGTGACGGCGGCGCGACCTAGTGAGTCACGCGCGGAGACGCGAACATCGTAGGCGCCGTCCTCCTGCGGAGTAAATCGAATTGGAACGGAATTGGCAGTCGATATCACGCGTAGCCGTTGTACGGTGTCGGCGCGCCAGCGGGTTGCCTCGAGCGGTTTTGTTGAATCGGCGCGCCACGTTCTGCGAATAACGGCGACATCCATGGGTACGCCGGCAATGCGCGCTCCGCTCTTGTTGACAACAATCGCGTCGATGGTCTGCGCTGTTCCGGTGCGCCAGTACCAGGCGTTATCGTGACGTTTGGCGCCAACGAAATATGCGGATTTTTGCAGGCTGACACTGGTGCTGGCGGTGACGGCGCGTCCGTTAACGTCTATGACCGCAACTTCTATTTTGAGACGGGAAAACGCGTCGAGCGTATCACGATTGGCTGGAATTTTCAGCGCGAGCTCTCCGCGCGCATTTAACGCCGATTCGGCACCGAACCTCAGGTATGCTGGCGGAGGATGTGGATCCCACCAACTGCGTTGACCGATGGCGTAACTCTGGGTATTTGGAATCGCGATATCGGCGGACGTTCCCGCGTCGGCTGATGCTGTCCATTGTACTTTCGCTCCGGCCATCGGCGAACCAAACAGATACTTTGCGGTAACTGAAATCTTTGCCGAATCTCGGATTGTGGAATTGGCTGTATCACCGGCCACCGTTACCAGAAATTCTGGCGCACGAAATTCGGCAACTTTAATTGTTTGCGGATTTGCTACGTAGTGCCATGCTCCATCAGTTCGGACTTTGGCCTCGAGAATATATTCCCCGACACTTGCGTCAAGTGGCAAGCGAATGGAATCTGTTGCGGTGCCAAAGGTGCCCAGTAGCGCCGTGCGAACGTACTCGCTGTCCTGACTCGTGTAATCGTCACGACGCAATTTGAACTGCACTGAATCGGCAACGGGGGTAACAATCGAACCGACCATGCCAGTGCGGACGAACGATTTGACAAATACAACTTCTCCTGGTCGGTAGATATCACGATCGGAGGTCAAGGCACCGTGCGTTTCGTTGTATCCAGTTTGCGTGTATCCTTGCCACCCTGAGGCGGAGTTCGGGCCGAACGACTTTGCGAACACCGCTTCAACCGGAATTACAAGCCGTTCTGCACCGTGTTTCACGTCAAGAAAGCGCATGCGATTCCGTGATCGGGATGCAAACAATTTTGCTGACGCAATCAGACTGTCAGTCGGTGTTGGGTGGAATTCGGCGAGTCCATCTGTGCCGGTAGTTGCGATAGCAAGGCGACGTTGATTCTCGTCCAGTAACACGGCCGACGCACCGGTAACCGGAGCGCCGGCTACATCGGTGATGAATACCGCGCCGTGATTGCCCACCAGTTTCGCATGGGCGCGCAAGTTGTTGACCTGTGCAAGCATTCCAAGGGCCGGCCGTTGCGACACATTGGTATTATGCATTGCCTTCGCGATGCGCAACGAATCGGCGCGTCGCGCCTTGACGCCAGCGATCGAATCGGACGGTATGCTTGCGGCTTTGATTGTGAAGACGATGCCGAACAGCGTTGCGGAATTGCGAAGTGCTGACGGTAGCACTGCCTCGACCGAAACTTCCTTGTTGAAGGCGCCGTTTACGGGGACGTCAACCGTGGCTGTAACAGGATACTGACTCGAACTTGCACCAATCCAACGTGCGTTGAGCAGAGCCACCATTGCGCTGTCAGGAATGGCAGTGACGTACATGGTGAGCGTATCCACGTTCACCGTGCGAATCCGAAACGGTTCCAGTGCGGTCGTTATCGAAACCATCTCCGTTTGATATTGCACGGAGGGGCTGCGATCGCGCACGACCGCTGAAATGATATTCGGGCCTGTCAACCTTCGGCCAAAAATATCTCGCATGCTGGAGTCAACCGTGACCGTGTATTTATCACGCGAAACTGTCGCGCCGCGGAAGCCTGCTACGTGAACGCGCCCGCCCAACGACAGCGGTTTGAGTTCCGGCGAGACCGTAATCGATTTCGCAGCACGTGTTGGGTCGAGGGGCGTGCTGAACCACGCGACGACCCCATCGTTCACGCAGGCTGTCGTTGATCCGTCTGAAATCCCGCGCAGGCACGGCACGACCGAATCAATTCGAAATTCCGGAAACGTCGTGACCGCATGCGAATCAGAATCTCGACCGCGCGCATCGTTGACTAGCGGGACGACCAGTGAGCCACTGCACCCAGCTTTCAATGAATCGACCGGCACCATTTCGACCACGCGCCAGAATCTGAGCGCAAGCGAGTCGGAGTTGCGTTCTACGTAATAGTCACGCGGATCACCTTTTCTGAATGCACGCTCTCGCACTGCCCGCAAAGGAATGTTTCCGCCGCACGCAGCCGGAAATTGCATGTGTGCGAGTTGCGCAATTGAGTCCGTACTTACCGATCCGCTGTAAGTAGCGAAAAATGTTGGAAGCGGCCCAAGCATCGTCTTGCCGCTTCCCACCACCTGGCCATCAACGCCGAGCGAAACTCGCCGCGTAGGTGGTACGTGAAGTGTGAAGGTGTAGCGCGCGCCGCGGCGCCGTCCGCCCGAAGCCAGTGAAGCCGTGTCGATCGCGAGAACGAGATTGGTACCGGGCGGGATGGGATCCTTCGGAATGAAGCGCAGCGTGATCGGGTCACGCCACTCGAATGTGCCGTCCACACCGGGTGTCACCGATAAAATTTTTCGTGCGTCGACCGTGTGATCAAGCATCCCCGCGACGGGTCGGCTGAACGTGACGGTCACCATTCCGCTACTCGTAGCGGTGTCGGTCGGTGAATATCGCAATACTCGCAACGGCGTCTGCGCCGGTGCGCGCGACGCCAGTGCGAGAGCCAACACACTGGCAGCGGCGCATATTGTGTTGCTGCGCGCCAACGCGCGCCATGTGAATCGGAACCAGTGCATCATATGCGGCGTGCGGGAATGCCTAAATGACCAACGTCGATGACGCGTTTTTCGTCACTGAAAGGCGTTGCGCGGTGCGCGAGCGAACGCTGAGCCAAGCACCTGCCAGCTTAGGCTGTTCGGCTGCAGTTTTTTTCAGCCCTTTGGCTGCAGTTTTTTATTCGGCCCTTTGGCTGCAGCTAGTTATTCGGCTGTTTTGGCTCAGTGTTCTTCGGCGGTTCGGCTTCAGTGTTGTGTATTCGGCTATTTGGCTGCGTTTGGTCTTTCGGCTTTTCGGCTGGCGCTATCTGACATACTCCTGAGCAGCCGCGGTGAACCCCCCTGGCTGAGTTGTCGCCCCCGCAAAATATTGCACACGAATGCGCTCGGCCGAGAGCATCTGCACCAGCATCCATCCGTTCGTAATGCTGCCCAGCGTCGCCGTCGTTTTGTACGCAATGAGACCGTCGGACACACTCACGGTGGCGGGATCGGGATCCCCGCTCCCAATGCCCAAGACCCCGGGATTCGCAATCGTGCCACCAATCGAAATACGCACCGCACCGTCGAACCAATCGTACGCGAAAGAAATCGTTTTCGGCCAACCATCAGGACCCATCGCGTTCGTGGTACTTGCATTGCTCAGTGATTCGTGAAACCAGTCGCCCACTAACTTGCCAGCTATCCCGAAATCGATCCGTCCGTCCTTGTTCGCGGGGACTCCCTGCTGCACCCGCACGCGCGCATACAACCAACTCCGCAACGGCTCGGCGAAATATTTGTATGGTGACACCGCGTGCCCGGTCGTTGGCCCGTAGCGCGATGAGTTCAGGAAGCCCGCGGGCGTCACATCTGCATCAATCACGCCGAGGTCCAGTGATGGGCACCGCCCCATCGTATAAGCAATCGTGTCACCCGCGCTCACATGTTTACCTACGATCATCCCTGCCTGCAACTGCACGTGATCGTAGTAGTAGTGAAACGTTTTTGTCATCTGAATATCGACTTTCGTATCACCTCCCGGCTGGCTTATCAGCGTGAACGTGATGACGCCACTTCCGGCAGCGCGGACTGGTCGAGCACGACAGTCATTGAGCTGTTGCTGGCCATTCCACGCGTCGACGAAGTACAGATACACATGGTCCGTTGGCAGCACGTGACCTGGCGGCGCCAGAGCGCCCAGTGGGGTGGCCGCCATCAATGTTGACGTATCAAGCGGTGATACGCTGAGAACGCCAGGGCCTGTTTCGGTCAAACCGTACGGATTGTCGGTTGCTGACGGGCCCGTTGTATCACTTCCGCTGCCGCACGCGACGCAAGCAAACGCGATCGCGACGCAACCGGCGCGCGCAAATGGAATCCTGACGGTGGCACTCAAACCAAAGTGCATAGATGTTCTCGAGGGAAATATTTGCGGCGAAAAAGGGCATACTGATGACGCACAGTATGCCCCTCTGCAACGAGTTCCCGATCGCGCCTTGCTATTTGCCGTCGACGCGCCCCGCATAGTACCCACGCCACAACCAACGAAGTGCGTCGGCAAAATCCGCCTGTGCCTGTACAGGCGGAAAGTGCTCACCTGTGCCCGGACGGAAACGGTAATCGTAATCTCTCTTGCCGAGCGCGGTTGCCATTGCGCGGTTGGCTTCGAGCCAATTGCCGAATTGGTTGTTCAGATCGTTCGTGCCGCTCAGCAGGTACACACGCAGCGGCTTTTGCGGTTCGGTGCTGATCAACTTTGGATAGTCACCGCCACCCGGTTTGATGTTTACAAAGCTGCCGTTCTGCGTGAGTACCTTATGGAAGAAATCGGAGTACCACCACGCGGTGTTGAACGCCGCAAATCCACCGGAACTCTGACCGGCAATGGCCCATCCATTTGGATCATCAACCAGACGATACTCTTTTCGGATGATCGGAATGAGTTCCTTTGTGAGGAATTTTCCGTACCTCTCGTCTGGCGTGTCGTACTGTTCGCTGCGCAAACCGCTGTCGGTTGCGCCGACGTATTCGCCCGTGGCCGTTCCGGGATCAATAAACAGTGCGATGGTCACGGGCATGTCGCCCGCGTGAATCAGATTGTCGAGCACCGTCGGCGTATTCATCACGCCCAGATACACACTGCTTGCGTCCTGAAATACCATGAATGCGGCGGCCATTCCCACGTTGAACTGCGCCGGCACATACAGTCGGTATTTGAAATTGACGTTGTATGTTTTGCTGAAGAACGTGGCGGGCGCCAGCAATTTTCCTTCCGGAGCATTCTCCAGTCGCTGCCGCATTTCAGGGGGCGTGACGTACGGTCCCGGCTGCTGTTCAACACCATTTCCGGCGGTACCCGGATCACGCTGAATGGTCAGCACCTTTGGCGGACGGCATGAAACGACAGCCAACAATGCCAGTGAGAGGGTGGAAACTGTACGAATGTCCATGCGGCGGCGTTGCGGCATTAGAGTCGGGGACGGGGGACGGAGGACCGGGGGACCGGGATGAAACGAGCGAGTTTGCACAAAAGGACCAGTCAACAATGGTGCCGATCCTGTTCCAGCAGAAATACAGCTTGGCCGTGACGAGCGCAAATTTCTGGACTGGATCGCGAACACCAGCCAGTTAAATGCGTATTGGGTCGATGGGAGTGAGCTCGGGTCGTTTGCATTTCACGCCCTCGCTGGACGAACGACCCTGAAGCCGTCGAATCAGCCACGGCAACAGATAGCGTCGACTCCAGTACCAATGATCGGCCCACTGTTCGCGCGTCGACATTGGCGGACTGTGTTCAAGCGGAAGTGACCAGGAGTCATCGCTGCCCGGCAGTCGAAGGGCGTCCGCCAGTGCGGCGGCGATGCGCGCGTGGCCGAGTGCATTCGCGTGCAGTCGATCGACGCTCCACAATCGTTTGTCGCCAGCCAACACCTGCTGTGCAAGATCAACAACAATGGCGCCGGTCGAGGATGAGACTTCACGCAAGGCGGCATTCATCATCGATACGCGCCTTTTCGAAATTCGCGCGGACGGGTTGATAGACGAAAGATCGGGAAGGGTGAAGGTAAGCACGGTTGCGCCCTGCCCTATGAGCGCACATTGCATGTGTTCAACATCGCGCTGATACGCGTTGACATTAAAACGCGGACGCAGAATGTCGTTCGTTCCGGAAACCAACGTTGATAGATCCGGCTTCATATGCAACGCGCGCTCGAGCTGTCGCTCTAGAATTGCGCGAGTCCGGAGTCCGCGAACCGCCAGGTTGGCGTACAGCAGCCGCCCTTGCTCGGCGGCGACGAGTTCGGCAAACCGATTGGCCCAGCCACGATAACCGCCTTGTCCGTCGGGATCGTCCAACCCTTCGGTCGTGCTATCGCCAATTGCCACATACCGCGCGAAGGGGCCCTTATACCTCGTCGCGACAGGCAACTTTTCTGGCGCTTCTTCCGGTTCCGCCTTCACGTCCTTGCAACCCCCCGTTACTGCGAACATTTTCCAGCCCAACATCGCTGGTGTAATATGCACCGAACAAACGCGTGTGCCGCAAGCACGTACTGTGATACGCTGCGCGTTCGTGTGGTAGCGATGCCCCACCGCGGAAGTCGAGGAAATCACATGTCGGATCGGGATTCCATCACGCACGATGACACGGTCGACGCGCTAATCAGTCGTCGCTCTCTGTTGCGTTCACTCGGCATTGTGATTGCCGGAGCTCCCTTTGCGGCCGTACCGCTGGCTGATGCGCTCGCACAAGGCAAATGCCGCCTCAAACTGGGTTCCATTCCCTGCGATACAACTGCAATCAAGCCGATATTCGGCTCCACTGGATGGAAGACCACGTCGTTAGATCATATCTCCATGCAAGTCGCCGACATCCCGAAAGAAATCGCGTTTTATAGCGCGTTGATGGGGTGGACCTTGCGCAGCGACGACGGCAAACAAGCCATCATGGATTACGGTACGCTTGGATCAGTCGTGTTCAAACAATTGACACCGGCTCCGCCTCCGGATACGTCGGGTGGACGTGGCGGTGGCGGTGGCGGTGGCGGTGGAGGAAGGGGAGGCCGAGGCGGACCGGCTCGCGCGCTTGTTGAAGGTGTATGCTGGGGCATAACACCATGGGATGCAAAAAAAGTTGAAGCGGAGTTGAAAAAGCGCGGTCTCACACCAGTCGCCGACAATGACGGCCATGGATTTGAAAGTTTTCATGTGAAAGATCCCGACGGATTCGATGTGCAGATCAGCAACGGCGCCGGCGCGCGCGCGCGCACCAAAGCCGCAAGCACCAAACTCGCTGGGCCAGCGCCGTTCGAATCGACGGGATGGAAAACAGTGTGGCTCGATCATTTGTCGTTCTCGGTAACCAACTACAAAGAGTCATGCAGCTTTTACAGCAATCTCTTTGGATGGACGCCGACCTACGACGAAGGCAGCCAGATCGAATACATGATGGCGGATGTCGGCGACATCATCATTCGCGGCGGCAACCCGCTCGATCCGGCGTTTGGTCGGGGTGGACGCGCCGGTGGAGCCGGAACAACGGACGCACCCGCACAACCGGCGCCTCGTCGGGCACGCATCGATCATATCTCATTTGGCATTTCACCGTGGGATACCGATGGCGTCAAAGATGCACTGCTGAAACGTGGGCTGCGTGCCCAACCCGATACGTCAACAGACGATGAGATTCACGTCTCGGAGTTCAAGAGTTACCACACCAGCACGCCGAATGGTTATGAGCTGCAGATCAGCGCCGTGCATAAGGACACCCGTCTGACACTCCCCAATGCAGTCAGGCCGCGGAAACCCGCGTGAACGTTTTTAACCAGGATTCATGATGCAAACCACTTCACGGCGCGTGTTCCGCACGGCGAGTTTCGCACTGATTGTTGCAGTTTTCATGGCGCCGCCACCCTTGTGGGCACAACGTGGTAACAGTCCGTTTCCTGGAGGAGAAAACCCGGACGGATCACTCAAGCCCACGGGCCGGTTGCAACGGCTGTTCACACAGGATGCGTACACGGAATACGCACTGCTCGAGCCGGGCTCCGAGCAGTTTCGCATTCGCTTTTTCACAGAAGTGGCCCGTGCCGGCGCCACCGAGTTGGTGAACGAAACGCGTGGCGGGAGCGAAGGGACTGACGTTGAAGTGTACGATCCGCGCACAGGCAAACCGTTGGTGTTCACGTACGAGGTAACCGGCGATACGCACGCCATTCACGCGAAACTCACCGCGCCTGTTCCGGCTGGCGGAATTGGTCGCGTGTTGATTTACAAGACCTACAAAGACGCGCGCACTTACCAATATTATCCAGAGGCGAACGCGCAGTACGGTATTCAGCCCGGTGATATCTCGTGGGTGCGCAGTTTGAGCGGTTACCGGCTTGGTGTCATTCTACCCAAAGGATATGCGTTCCTGTCATCAAGCATTGCCGCACAAATGAGCGCGCTGCCCGATGGCCGGCTGGAGTTACACTTCGCGAATCCCAGTGGCCTCAGCAACCCGTTCACGATTCACGCGCGCAAAACCACGACCGAATTCGCGCCAACGCCGTACACGGACATGTTCCTGGACGACGTGAAAACCACCTACGACCTCGATGAACCTGCCACGCACGGTATCAAGGTTGAACAGATTTATAGCGATGGACGGAAAGGCAAAGAGCTTCCACTTGACCTCATCTCATACGCTCCGTTAACCGACGTTTCCGTCATCGATCTCGACACCGCCAAACCGCTTAACGCAGTCAAGAAGGGCAAGTCGGTCATGGTGCAGCTCGAAGAACCCATTGTAAACGACAAACAGAGCGCCCACCTCAAGGTCACGGGCTCGCTCACGGACCCCACGTACACGGTTACTAACGGCGTACTGCATTTTGATCGCCAGATGAAGGGGTTGCGTAACAGCATCCTGTTGCCAGCCGGTTGGGAAATTGCTTCTGTGTCACAATCCGGGACGTATGGCGTTTATCAGGGCCGCGCGTTTGTGTCGCTGGTTAATCTCAATTCCGAAAACGCGTATCGCGTTGGAATTACGGCCAAAAAGAAGCCGTAACACTCGTCGTTCGTCTTGGAAAAACGGAAGTTTGTGTCACTGACATCAAAGCCGCGGCTGCTCGCACTTTCGGCAGCCTACCTCACATTTGGCGCCCTTGCGCAGAGCGCCGGCGCGCAGCGCACACCCACCCTCGCGTCCGAAGTCCAGCGCGTATCCGCGCTCGTCAACAGCACCTATCAGCAGATTCACGAACATCCCGAACTCGGGAAACGGGAAACACTTACGCACGAATTGCTGTTGGCCGATATGCGAAAAATCGGCTATACAACGTTTGTCGAGTCCAAGCGCGTACCAACCGCTGTCATCGCCGTGCTCGACACAAAACGACCGGGACTCACCATTGCATTGCGTGCCGAAATGGATGCACGGCCCGACACGGAGCCCGCGCAACACCACCCGCATTCGCAAACACCAGGCGTGATGCATAGCTGCGGGCACGATGCACACGCTGCCATGTTGCTGGGTGCCGCCGATGTATTGTGGCACAACCAGAACGCACTCTCCGGCAAAATCGTCATTGTATTCCAACCCGCCGAAGAAATTGCCGGCGGCGCCGACGACATCGTCAACGAAGGCATTCTCAGCACACTCGGCGTACAGGCAATGTTTGCGCAACACGCGTCCCCGCGTATGCCCGTAGGCACAATCTCCATTTCACCGGGCGCGACACTTGCCGGCAGTAACAGTTTCACGTTGACCGTGCGCGGCAAAGATTCACACGCGGCACAGCCGTCGGACGGAAGTGACGTTCCGGGAGCGTTGGCAACGCTGGTTCGCGGTTTAATCGATTTGCCAGCGCGTCGCCTCGATATCAGCAATCGTCCCGCAATTATCAGCGTGACGTACATGCAAACCGGCGACACAACAGCGCTGACGACGTTGCAAACTGTCGGCGTCGCGCGCGGAACCATTCGCGCATTTGAGACGATCGATCCAACGCCGCCGTCAGATACTTCGATCAAGACTATGATCGATCAATATCTCAAGGGGACTGCGCCCGGCCTGCGTGTGACGACTGAATTGACACTGCGCCGCGGTTCTCCGGTCACGGTCAACGATCAAACATTGTTCGACAAAACGATGGCGCCGTTGCACAACGTGTGGCCGGGTACCATCAACACGGCGCCGTATCGCGGCATGTTTTCAGAGGACTTCGCCTACTACACCCAATCAATTCCGTCGCTGTACTTCGGGTTGGGAGTGGCCAAAGATGGATTGGGAATGGCCGGAGTGCACACAACTGATTTTACGATTCATCCAGACGCGCTGAACGAAGGCGTTCGCCTTCTTGTGTTGACTGCACAAATTGCGACCAAGGGCAGTGTACTGCTAAAATAGTGCGCCAAACCATCAAAGGTCTGGAAGCTGGCAGCTAATGAGCTGGCCGCTGGCACCTTTGGTTTCGGCTCTCAGTTTCGTTCAGTGCGCAAATTCTCCAAGGCTTACACCCGCTCCATCAACGCGTACCCGCTGAATTGCGCGCCCGCCTTTCGTTTCTCGGCCGACATTAACCTGATTATCATGCGATAGAACCACGGTATGGGGATCATTCGCTTGAGTCTGGACCCTTCAGCAGCCAAATAGCGCATCTGTTTGGGTTTCCATCCGTGAGTTCGAAAGAATTCATACCAATCGGTGGGAAAGAATTGAAATGGCGCGTTCTGCAACTTTTTCTGCATCGGTGAACGACTGAGCATTTGCATTGCTTGTGCCGAGAAATAGTCGACGATCCAGTATTTGATGCTGGGTGTTGCAGCGAGATCGTCGGCGAGCGCTCCCGCATCCGCAACGGTCAGGTATGGAACCACTCCTTCAGTAAGCACCAGAATGCGTGCAGCCGACGCGCCCGTTTCCGAAAGAAACGCACGCCGGCGCACTGGGTCGGTGAGATCAACGTTCACCCGCTGCAAGTGGCAACGTGGTTTCTCGTTGGCGAGTTCGCGTTCTTTGAAATCAATGATGTTTGGATGATCCACTTCTATCCAACGCAATGCGGCGGGCAGTTCAAGACGGTACGGTCGTGTATCAAGACCGGCGCCAAGATTAAGCACAACATCGATTCCTTCGGCAATGGCCTCCTGGATGTAGCTGTCAATAACGACCGTCCTCATCACCACATTCCAGGCCGTGAGGTTGGCACGCGGCATGGACTTGGCAATCGCTCGTCCGCGCTCTCCAGAAAGACGCTCGGCCAACCGATCGCGGAAGAGCGCGTCGGGGCGTTGTGTTTCGGCGGCGCGATAACTGGCCACCCAAAATGCTGTATCGGATACGTCCTGAATCATGATTCGATCTTTAGGCGTGGAGTTGAAACGTTTGCATACAACTCCGCACCAACATCAGAGTCAAGATATCCATGTGCCCAGCAACACCGACACCAGCGAAAAAGTGAAGATTAGTGCGGCTGCAAGTCCAGCGAGCGCGGCCCCCACGCGCAGGATGCTCAGCCCCGTCTCTTCAGTTTGCGACATCACGTCTGGACCGGTTTCCAATCGTCGCTCCGCAAACGCCCACACGCCGTAAAACGCGACGCACAGGCCAGCACACGTTGCGGTGATCCACCAGAACTTGTGCGCCCATGCGGCAGCGGCGGCGACTCCCGCTCCCACTACAATGTTCAGCACCAGGCGCATTGGTGTTGCCGCAACCGCACGCGCGTGAAGAATTGACCCGAGTGATGCGTTTGGGGGAACGGAATCGAGAATCATGTGAGCTCCGCTGGTGGAATTCTTCCCTTCAAAAACCCGCGCCGTTTTCGGCTTAGCTCTGGATAACCCGGTCCCTTCTGAAAAAGACACCGGTGACCCGTTCAATGTGAGAAAGGTCACTGCGATCGCAATAGGATATCGCTAGTTGTTCTGGCTCTTCCCGATTGGAGACGTGATGTCCGCTGCTGATATTACCGCCCATTGGAGTTTGCTCCGTTCCCGCGGAGTTGACCTTGGCGTCGCGCTTGCGCCGGTACAGGACGCCGGCTTTGGTGGGCTCGTTCGACAATACACCAGAGGCAACATTTATTGGCACGCGTCAACCGGTGCGCATGAAGTGCATGGAGGAATTCTTTCACGTTATATTGGGGCGGGGGCGCAGGGTCCCAACCTCGCTACCGGTGAACGCGAGTTGGGGTTTCCGCTCACTGACGAAATCAGCAGCGATGACGGCTTGTATCCGTACTCGTTTTTCGAATGGGGAACGATTGCATGGGCGCGAGACACCGGTGGTGTGCGATTGTTCGGCGAACTGTTCAAGGCATGGCGCGCGTCGGGCGGCGTTCTCGGGAAGCTCGGCCACCCAATTGCAGACGTCGGTCGCGTCGGTGGCGGCCGAGCGGCGTATTTCCAGCGCGGTGTGTTGTGGCATGCTGAGAACAGCACGGCTATGCTCATGGGCGAACTTATCACACCGTTGCTTGGTTGCCCGCAGCTCATTGATCCGGTACATCCGCCGGCGTTTCCGTGGGTGCGTTTCACCGGCGCTGTGACCGCGCTCGATCGCGTTCCTGGATTGGCTACGGAGTTGTGGCGCGATCGTCTGGTGCTGGTGCCGGTAAAGGGTGGCAGCAATTCGATTCAGGTACATCTGACGCCGGCGGCAACTGCAACCGGTAGCGGTCTTGAGCGTGCGCTGTCATTTGCAATTGTGAGCGACGGTTCGGTTGGTGGTGGTGCCTCCAGTGGTGGCGTTGTTGGCCGTCCTGTCAATCGCGCCTTTGGCAACGGTGATAATCGCGCGGTTGACGACGCCGTCAATCTCACTGTAGGTGATGCAGTGAATCGCACGCTTGGTGCTGGCGTTGTCGCGCCGGACAATTCATTGCCAACTCTGACCGAGCTGAATGGTTCACTCGTTCGACGCACGTTGTATTCCGTTGCATTTCGCGTACCCGGTCGCACGCCAACCGTTATTGCCCCGCACAGCGTCTACGCGCGAAGCGATTGGGCGTCATTCAACATCGCACACATTACCGATCTGCACATTAGCCGTCGCCTCGAGAAGTATCGTTCGCAGATGCGGAAAACCGGTGTACCCGCAGAGGACATCGCGTTGTACAACAACTGGAATGACGCGTTCCGCGATTTCATTCGTTATGCCAATCATCTGCATTCGGTCGGATTGTTGGACGCAATCATGGCGACGGGTGATTTGGTCGACTACGTACACGAAGCCGGCGACAATAGGCGTGGACCCGGCAATTTCGGACTATTCGAAAATCTGATTCGAGGCAATGCGCCGTCGCCCGATTCCGAATCACCGCCCAGTGAACCGTTGCGCGTACCAATCTTCACAAGCCTGGGCAATCACGACTATCGCGCGAATCCATACGCACTCGGTTTCAAGCTCAAAGTGACCGGCGGCGGAATTTTGAACGACATTGTGAGTGGTATTACCGGCGGGTTGCTTGACGGATTGACTGACGCAGTTGGTTCAGCGCTCGACGCCGTGCCCGGACTCGGGTTGATTGGCAGTCTCGACCCGATCGCCGCGCTTTCCCTCAAATATATTGACGCGCTGTATGCCTATTCAGGTTTGAATCTCACGCGGAACGAAGCGCTCAAGGTGTTAGGGCTCAAACGTCCCGACCGTGACGAATGGTATGTTCCCGTGCTTTCACCAGAGGTTGCTGCACGCCAGGCGCTGATCGATCCCGCCATGCGTGACGGTACACAATGGTATTTCAACCACATCAACAGAAACCGTTCGTATTTCGTGCAGATGGGCATCAACCGGCTGGTGATGCTGGATACGCGTCATGACCGGGACATCACCGACACGGTTTCCGAAACACTCATCACGAAGCTTGGTTTCGGTTCGGAAAGCAGCGAGAATTTCCTGGCCGTCAGTCCCGACTCGGTGGGGATCAACAACGATGAACTTGGATTGGTTCGTGCCGCCATCGACAGCGCCGGTGCGAATGGCATTGTGCTGGTTGGCATGCATGCGCCGCCCATCAATCCGTCGGGCAACATGATGCTCGCGCATTTTCGTGAGACGATGCATCCAGCCGCGGCTCCAGAGTTCGTCACGGCGTTTCTCCTGGCGAGAGACACCTCGTCCGTTATGCGTGTTCAAAACAACACACTGGTTCCGCGCTCGGACGCACTCACCACAAAGTCGTCCTGGCCGCGGAACGGCACGCCGCACTTTCATGCCGGCACGGTTGAAGACCTGATGGATTACGGCATTGCCGTAGGCCTGCAGGAAGAGTTGATGAAGCTGTTTTCTGGTGCAGATGGACGTCGGCCGGCAACGTTGGTTGTGTGCGGGCACGGTCACTATCGATTTGACTATCGATCGAAATGGAACGCACGTCTGCGCCAACTCGAAATTTTCACCGACCACTATCTCGAAAATCCAACGTCGTATTATCCAGTCAAATTATTTGACAAGTGGTACGATCCGACTGGATACCGACGCCGTCTCGTGACGGTGAAAGCAGGCACGCCGGTTGCGGGCACCGAACAGAACATTCACGATCACCAATCGGGCGCAACGTGGAGCGATCTCTCCGTATTCAACACACCTCCGTACGCAGAGCCGCTCGCGACATCAAAAGATGCGGCAGCGTGGTGGCGCTCGCACGAACCGATTATTGTACAGACGGCCGCGTTGGGTCCGGCATCGAACACTCGACGCGACATTGACACGAATGGAAGTGCGCCTGGACCAAACTTTCAGGGATTTCGCATTATTCAGATTACCAACAACGTCATTCAGCGCGTTCGCTACATCACCATTCCAGAGTTGCGCGCCGCTCACTTGAATCTTCCGTGGGAGCATACACGGCTTGACACGGTTGACGTGAGCGGCGCGCTGGACTCGAACTTGATCTTTGCTTCAATCGTTGACGAAACGCCAACACCCGAGTTGCCGAAAACAGACAAACCGCAACCGGTTCTCCGCGAGCACCGATAAGCGGTCCGTCAGGTTTCAGCGAATCGTTCCGTCAGGCTTCAGCGAATCGTACCGTCAGGATTCAGCTCATCGTTCCGTCAGGATTCAACACGCCTCGCCCTTTCGCACCCGCGAACGGGCCACACTTGGCCGCGAGAATTTCGAGAACGACCGCTTCGACCGGCTCGTGATATTCGTGACCCATCTGCACGTTGACTCCGCCAATCGTGCCCGACGATTCGGCTTGTCGACGCGCCATCAGTTTCGCTTTCTTGTCCGTCACGACGGCCACAACGTCCCACTTACCGTCGCTATCGTCATCACCCAACGCGCGACCGATTGCTGCTTCCGTTGCAGCTATTCCCGCTTTAAGAGCGGCGTCAAACTTTCCGGCAACGGGTTGTCCGCCAATCGTAGTGGCAAAGTAGAAACTGCCATCGGGCGTGAAGCGATAGCCCATCAAGTTGTCAGCCACGAATCCGATCTGCTGGCCAACCACACTCAGATCGATTTCTTCGACCCACTGCAGACCGGCGTACAGGCTGGGATACACTGCGGTTGCTTTCTCGCTTAATGCGTCGACGTCCAGTGGTGGCGGCGCGTCGTTCAATGCATCCGCATGTCCCTTCAACTTGCCAGATACCCTTTTGCGAAGCGTTTGTCCTTCGAGCGAATGTTCACCGAGTGCGTCTTCGATACCGCGATCAAGGCGTTCGTAGTCATATTCGTTGCTGATATCCGCTTCCATCGCATCACTCATCAGGCTCTCAATGCGTTGCCGCAACGACGCGCGCGCTGTTTCAACACTCGCGCGTGTCGCGTCCACGAGGTCGCGAACCGCATCGGCCGAAGCGACCGCCTGATAGTTTGAATCCGATTCCAGATCGGTCAGAATTGACTCGGTACGCTGCCGATACGCCAACGTGCGCGGCGCACCAAACGCGGTGTTGCGTTCGGTGTTCTGGCGTCGATAGTCGTCCCAGGTTGGACCGTCCCCGGTTTCTTCTTCCCAGCCACCAAACTCGTTTTCGTACGACTCAAACCGGCGCCGCAACGTAGCAACCATCTCGGCCGCTTCGCCAGCGAGTGCAATCACCGTGATTTCCGCGCTCATTGCATCGATCCGCAACGTGAGTGCTTTGACCGCGTCGTTGTCCTGTGGTAACGCAGCCAACCGTCGCCGCGCGCCAGCGATGTAATCGTTGGTGCGCTCAACCCCGCGACCACGACTATACGACGATCCATCCGGATCTTCAAACAACTGCTTAGTTTCCGCCCATTCGCTCTCTGCATTTCCCACATCACGTTCTACTTGCTGCGTGAGTTCGATCGTCGCTTTTCTCGCATGCAGCTTCTTGAACGTGTTGAACTTCGGCAACGCCTCAGTCAGTTCGGTGGGAATTGCGACTTTCGCGATTTCGTCGGCGAACAGTTCGGCCAACTTCCGTTCGGTACCTGGCCACGTGACGAGATTGCCGATATCACTCTCGGCCTCGTCCATGTAATTCGCAATCATGCGCAAATACTTCGGTCGATGCGCCGACGAACGTGCGGTTGCAATGGCCGCGTGCGTTTCCTGTATCAGTGCCGCAACGACGGTTTTGACGTCGCCGGAAAGATCTTCCATTTCAACATCGGCCAATTCGAGTTTCGCGATTGCTCGGTCGTAGTCCTGGTTCGCGATCAGTTCGTTGGCTTGCTGGAGGTACGTGCGGGCGGCTGCGTCGTCGGCCATGAGAGGATGCGGTTGAGGGGCGAATGGAGGCGAGTTACTGCTCGTATATAATTCGAACGCGCGTGCGCTCCAAGATCAATTTGAGTTGTTTACGATGTCAAGCCGGAACTTATAAAGTGCTCGCGTAGCAACCGATTCACTGCAGCAGCATGCAGGAGCGGCACTCCATGTCCCGCGTTTGGGATCTCTTCGTACCGCGCGCCGGGAATGCCCGCGGCAATTGCTTTTCCAACCCACGGCGGCGAGATGCGATCAAACTCGGCGCTCACAACCAGCGTCGGTACCGACTTGAGTGCGCCGAGTCTTTTGGAAGAATCAAACCGCCCTAACGCGCGCAGTTGCATCATCGCTACCGCGGGTTGACTGGCAAGGTCGTGACCAAATACCGGCGCCAGGTCGGCGGCAATTTTATCGAGGTTCTGACCAAGTAATTCACTGGGCGCCATCACCATTTCGAGAAATGCGTTTCGACGTTGTCGCTTCGTGCCAATGCGTGTGCGCAGACCGGTCCAGATCATGCTGGGTGACAATTGCATGGCGTCGCGTCCACGACTGAACGTGCAGAGCAGTGACAGACTTTGCACGCGGTCTCGCGCGAGAAGCGCGAGTTCCTGCGCGACTGCACCTCCCAGTGAATGTCCGACTACGTGCGCCTTACTCCAACCGACCGCATCCATCAATGTGAGCGCATCGTCGGCCATTGTTGGCACCGTAATGAAGACGCCGCGCGGCTGACTGCGCGCAATGCCACGATTGTCAAAACTCAGGCACGTAAACTGATTGCGCAGTTCATCAATTTGTGGTCGCCACGCATCGCCGTGAACGCCAGTGCCCTGAATGAACAGGACGGGCGGCCCTGAACCGTCAACATCGTAGGTGAGGCGACAACCGCGGTGTTGGACGGTCGCGGTTTTGACAGACATGCGAACGGGAGTTCGGACAGACATGCGAACTGGAGTTCGGGAGGAACGCAAACTGATTGCGACGGGCCAGCGACAATTCTAACGAATCGCCCGAGCGGTTGCCCGAACTATTTGCGCGCTTAACCTGACTCCCGCTGCATATCCAGCAGCGCCACGAAATCGAACGGACGAGTACACTGAGGAACGTGCTTGACCAAATTCATGACCGCGTCACGTCACCTGACGGCGCGGCATGACAGCTTGTCACCCGCTATTCCTCAACCCCGCCGAAATCCCGTTGATCGTAAGATGGATGCCCCGTTCAATTCGTTCAACGGGCTCGCCCGTATTCTCCGCCTTCGCCTGCCGATGCCGCCGCAACAAATCCACCTGCAAGTGATTCAACGGATCGATGTACGGAAACCGCGTCGCGATCGATCGCTCAAGCGCCGGGTTGCGCTCAAGCAGGCGTGATTGCCCCGTAATTGTTAACACCGCAGCACGCGTACCATACCACTCCTTCTTGATGCGGCCGAAAATTGCATCGCGCAACTCCGCATCCGGAACTAGCTCGGCATATCGCGACGCAACTGCCAAGTCCGACTTGGCCAACACCATATCCATGTTTGCCAACTGATCACGAAAGAACGGCCAAACTTTCGCCATCTGTTGCAACTTCGTCATGCCGTCGGGCGTTTCTGCAAGCCACTGCTCCACCGCCGTACCAAACCCGTACCAACCCGGCAGCAACAGCCGGCATTGTGCCCACGAAAACACCCACGGAATGGCGCGCAAGTCCTCAATACGGCCAGACGTCGTACGCGCTGCTGGCCGGCTCCCAATGTTGAGCGTCGCGATTTCCAGCAGCGGTGTGGATTCGCGAAAGTACTGCGCAAAACCCGGCGTTTCGTACACCAGATTTCGGTACGCGTGATACGCCAGCTCAGACAACCGATGCATGTGGGGATAGAACGTTTCCAACTGCGCTTCAGGCAAAACACTATCTCCATCCGTTCGCCCAAGAAACGAAGCTTCAAGTGTCGCCGCCATCAACGTTTCCAAATTGTGACGGCCCACATCAGGCGTCGCGTATTTTGAGGTTATAACTTCGCCCTGTTCCGTGATACGAATCTGCCCGTTCACTGTGCCCGCCGGTTGCGCGCAAATGGCCTGATAACTTGGTCCACCACCGCGCCCAACCGATCCGCCGCGACCATGAAACAAACGCATTCTGACACCGTGCGCTTCAAAGACGCGCAACAACGACACCTCCGCTTGAAACAATTCCCAACCGGACGTAAGAAAACCGCCATCCTTGTTGCTGTCCGAATAGCCCAACATCACTTCCTGCACGTTGCCGCGCGACGCGACGAGACTCCGAAACGAGGGCAACGTGAACGCGGCTGCCATTGTGCTGGCGGCGCGACGCAAATCCTCGATGGTTTCGAACAACGGAATTACCTGCATCAGAACGGCAGGCGCGCCCGACGCTGCATCGCTCGACATCAAGCCAACTTCCTTCTGGAGCAACACCACTTCCAGCAGATCGCCCACACCATCGCACTTGGAAATGATGTAGTGTGGAAGGCACGCTGGTCCGTACTTCTGTCGCAGCTCGCGTGCCGCCGCAACAATCGCCAATTCCTTGCGCGTCTCTTCCGAATACGAAAGGTACGATGCATACAGCGGACGCATCCCGCTCACTTCACGGTTCAGAAGCTCGATTCGCTCACTTTCCGACAACGCCGCATAGTTGTCGCACACACCCGCCCTGGTCAACAACTCGGCAACCACGCGCTCGTGCACTTCTGAATTTTGACGCAAGTCGATGGGCGCCAGATGAAAACCGAACACGCTTGCGGCGCGAATCAACCGCCGCAATCGACCATTCGCCAATCGCGCCACTTTGTTGATTCGCAACGAATCCCGAATGATCAACAAGTCGTTCGCGAATTCCTGCACGGTTGCATAGGCATCAGCTTCGCCCACAGCCCGCCGCACCGGTTCCGTTCCATCCAACGCCTTCGCCGTCGCCGCCAGCCGAGCGTAAATGCCAATCAAGCCGCGACGGTATGGCTCGTCGAGACGCTGCGGCTGTTTGTCCGGGGATCGCCTGGATAACTCTTGCAACGCCGGCGTAACTGGCAACAACAGTTCCGACAACGGTAGATCCTCGCCCAACGCGTGCACTTCGGACAAATAGAACGACAGTGCTGCCGACGATTGCAATCGTAGCGTTTCCTTGAGCACATCAGCCGTCACGAACGGATTCCCGTCGCGATCACCACCTATCCAACTGCCGATCCGAAAGAAGTCAGGCAGCGCCCAATCAGTCTCGGGAAACGTTGCAGTCAGGGCGTCTTCGGTTTCCGCGTAGAGGCGTGGCAACTCTGTCAGGAACGTGTTGTCGAAATAGTGAATGCCGTTCTTGACTTCGTCGATCACCTGCAACCGGCTCGGGCGCACCATTCGCGTGTTCCACAACGTCAGCACCAACCGCTGCAGTTCGCGATTGTCCTCGCCCTGTTCTTCAGGTGTACGCTCCACGCGCTCCTGACGGTCCAGCAGAGCCGCAATGGACTGCATTGCGCGCTGAATACTCTGTCGCTGTACTTCGGTAGGATGCGCCGTTAACACTGGCGAAATGTTCGCGCTTTCAAAAAATGTTTTGAGATCGCTGGCGTTGGTGATCGTCTCAATCGCCGTGAGCGCAAATGCCAGTGTCCCCGCACTCGGTGCGTCTCGCGCAATGTCATGCGCGCGACGACGTCGAATGAGATGCGCGTCCTCGGCAATGTTGGCGAGTTGCAGAAAATAGGCAAAGGCGCGCACCACTGAAACAATGGTGTCCTGCGGAACGCCATTCAGCAGCGCATTGAGCGCCAGCCTGTCTTCCGTCTTCCCTTCGCGGGCAAAGCGCACGCCCAATTGCCGAACACTCTCGACAATCTCGAATACAGCATCACCTTGTTGCTCGCGCACCGTATCACCCAGAATGCGGCCGAGCAGTCGGATGTCATCGCGAAGCGGGCGGTCCTTGTCGACGGCAGTATCAGTCATGCATAGCAGGATACGCCCCGCAGTCACAGCAGCGCAATGCCAAATTGAGGCCGGCTCAGCGTTTGGGACTTACGGGCGGTCCACGAACGCATGTGCGGAACCATCGCGCAGATGCTACATTTTCATAGCGTTTGGAATTGGCGATCCTGCTCCTCCCTCCTCGAACATCTCTCCGCAATCATGAAACACTACGGCGCTTCGAACATGGCGAACAGCTGGCGTACGGTTCGCAATAACACCATTCAGATTGCGGAAGAAATTCCGGCGGACAAATACAACTTTCGCGCGACCGATGACACGATGACGGTCGCTCAGCTGTTGGCGCACATGGCAACGAACACATTGTGGGCCGTCAAGGTACACATGGTCGACAAAATGAACGAAGTTGGGATGGCTGACTTTGGCACATTCCACATGACCGCCAGCGCTGCGGCCGCACAGCTCGACAACAAGGAGAAGATTGTCGCTGCGCTCAAAGCCAATGGCGAAGAATTTGCGCGCGGTCTCGAGTCAATGAGTGATGAAGCCCTTGCCGAGCAGGTTGGTTTGCCTCCAACACCAAAATCGCGCTTCGAAATGTTGCTCGGCCTCAAGGAACACGAGATGCATCATCGCGGGCAGCTGATGGTCATGGAACGCCTGATGGGTATCGTGCCCCATCTCACGCGCGCGCGTCAGGAACGTATCGCGGCCATGGCCGGAACGGCGAAGGCATAAGTCGACAGGCGCGAGATCTTCTTTTGAGATCTGGCGCTACATTCCGAACTACGTACTTTTCAGTATCTGGCTCGCCGACGGTCCCGATCGTTCCCGTTCTGTACATGGTATAGCGCATGCGAACTTCACAGTTGTTGACGGGACTTCATTCGTCAATCGCCTCGCCTGCTCCGCCTGCGCGTGCTCCATCCGCGGCCGCGCCATCCACGCACGCGGTTTCTTCGCCCGCGGTTTCTCCGCCCGGGGCTTCTTCGCTCGCCTCACATGTGCGCGCTGCATTCGCGTTCACCGCATTCGCACTCGGGCAGGTTCGATAGTGAGTGTGCTCGCGCAGAACATCCCGGTGCGCACGGTATCAACCCGCGACGATCCAGGATCGCGCAGGACGCGCCGGAAGTAGTGAAACAAGCATGAGCCGCGTTTCCGCGAGTCCTACGTTTGGGCTCGAACAGCAACCGACGCGACGGACGCTGCCCACGCCACGTCGCGAAAGAGATAAGGCACGTGAACGTAGTCCTTGATACCAACTACGCTCTCACCATCCCACAGCAACTGAACTGCTGAGTGCACTTGCCAACTGCCGTCCGTTCGGCGCCAGTGCACGATGACCAAACGCGACTCCACCTCCTCGGCCGACAAGCGCCACTCCCAGGGCAGTCGCTCGTAGTTCGTGTGATACGTTGCACCAATCACCCGCATGTCGCCGCGCACTTCGCCAACAATTTCCAGTCGGGCGTCCGCACGCACGAGTCGACTCAGCGCTTCCCAATCGCGCTTGTTGAAGACTTCGGCGTACGCCGTGAAGAGTCGCTTCTGATGCACGTCCAGCGACGATGTTTGAGGCACAACCGTCATTGCATTCAGTTTTGTTCGGGCGCGATGGAGTGCAGACTTCACGCCACCAAGTGTCGAATCAATAACTTCCGCGGTTTCGGTCAGCGAGTAATCGAGGACTTCTTTCAACAGCACCGCCGCGCGCTCTTTTGGCGGGAGCTCACCAATCAGGGCAACGAGCGCATCGTCGGTAGGGATTGCGACGGATTCTTCGTCCACGTTCGATTCCGGGACATCATGTTCGTCGGTGAACGAAGGATCCTCGGCGCGAGATTTCATCCGCCGCAGGTGATCAATGCATTTGTTGTACGCTATACGAAACAGCCACGATTCGAATTTGGTAGCGTCTTTCAGCGACGACAGGTTGTAGAACGCGTCGGCCAATACTTCCTGCACGATGTCTTCGCCGTCGAACGTCGATCCACACATGCGCGCACAAAATTTGTGAAGGCGCGGCCGTATGTCGGCCATGGCCGAGACGAACACCTTTCGGGATTGTGCAACCGACTGTTGTAGCGCCGACGGCAATTCCGGGCGAGTTGGAATGTCAGACATCGTATAGGTTAAGGACGGTTCGGCCGTTTCGAATAATATCGTGCGGCGGCGAAGCAAGGCAGGACGACTTCGATTCACTGACTGCGACATGCAGCTGCGAAATGGGAACCGCAGCACCGCAAATGCAACGTCAATCGCGAGTGCTGTTTTTCCGACTCCCGCCTGTCCCACCCAGAACCAGACGGAACGCGCCCCCCAAAAGGATACGTCCCACGGAGTTTCGTTGCGCACGTATCTTTGGGACGGCTCGAACTCGACTTAGTGGAGATGGCTCATCCAGGACCCCACTCAGGAGGATATTGTGAAACACGTCATGGTTCGGTACTCCGTTCGCCCGGAACACGCGGAAGAAAACATTCGGTTAATTGAGGCAGTGTTCGAGAGGCTGCGAGAGACAGCGCCCGATGGCCTCGCGTACGCGTCCTACCGATTGGACGACGGCGTGACATTTGTGCACGTGGCGAGCGTCGCCGACGAAGGCAATAATCCCCTGCGACGGTTGACCGAGTTTCACGCGTTCACGTCAACTATTCGCGATCGGTGTGATGCAGCGCCTGTCACGACCACGATGCACCAGGTTGGGCGATATGCGGCCGCGTCATTCGATGCGCCGGCGCTGACCTGAACGTCGAATCGCCATCCCACTACATCACACTCAAGTACATCTCCCATGAAATTCAAAAACACCAAAACCAATCCACTCGCTCTGAAAACGCCACTAGGTACGTCGGAGTACACGATGCACCTTGAAGAGCGTGACGGACGCGACGTGATTGTGTGCACGGTTGGGAAAACGGTGCTGCACTACAATGCGCGCTGCATTGACGATCTGCACGCGATGCTCAAGAGACACGGCGACTGGATGGAGTTGGGTGGTGCGGACGAACAGAAACCCGCAAAGGACGACACGGTCGAGGCATGGGGACGTTCGGCCGACAATCCCGTCGGCGGCTGGTACGGCCTCAAGAAAGGGTTGCGCGGACGGTTTGGCGTGTACGTGCCACCGCTACTTGAAGCGTTAGGGTTGGCCGAGTTGGAGCACAACGCGAAAAACAATCGTATGCGAGCACTCTGATCACGGTTTCGTTTACCCAATCAGATCTGCAGAAATCTCCGGAACCGACCGACACCCGCACAACGCCATCGCCATATCAAACTCGGCTCGCAATAACCCGAGCGTAGACGCGACCGCATCTGCCCCGCCAATAGCCAATGACCAGAGCACTGGTCGGCCCAACAAAACGGCGTGCGCGCCCATCGCAATGGCGCGCACGATGTCGGCGCCACGACGAATCCCGCCATCAACCAGCAGTGTGCCGCGGCCGTTCATCGCGTTGGCCACCTCACGCAGCGCTCGGGGCGTTGTAATTGCGGCATCCAACTGACGACCGCCATGATTTGATACGATTACTCCGGTTGCGCCGTGATCCAGCGCGAGCAGTGCGTCGTCACCGCGTACAACGCCCTTCACCAGAATTGGCAGCGATGTGATCGATCGCAACCACTCCAGATCGGGCCACTCAATGCTGTCGTCCCATTTTCGCGCGATGTACGTCGCGAGCGCCGACGCCTTGTCTTGCGGTGCTTCGCCAAGCTTTGTTGTTTCGAACAAGTGTGGGGTGACGTGTCCGTCGGGCAAATGAAACTGATTCCGAATATCGCGTTCACGCCGGCCAAGTACCGGAGTATCAACCGTGAGCACGAGTGCCGTTGCGCCCCCCAGCTCAGCGCGTTTCACGAGCGCCTGGGTGTGACCGCGATCCCGTTCGATGTAGAGTTGAAACCACAGCGGAGTCGTCGCGGAATGTTCTCGCATCGCGTCGCGTACCTGCTCGATGGCGAACGTGGACAATGTTGACAGTATCATCCCGCATCCCGATTGTGCGGAGGCGCGCGCGGTCGCGAGTTCGCCGTCGGGGTGCGCCATCTGCTGCAGTGCCATTGGCGCAACGAGGATAGGCCACTCAAGCTGTTCGCCCAACACCTTGCAGGTGTGCGACCGTGACGACACGTTCCGCATGACGCGATAACGAAGTGCGATCGCATTCCAATCGTCTCGTGTGGAATCGAGCAATAATTCGTCGTTGGCGCCGCCCGCAAAGTAGTCGAAGACCATCCGCGGAAGTTTCGCCTCGGCCAGCGACTGGAGCTCGTGCAGGTTGAGTGGAAAGGATGTGTTCACGATTGATGCGCTAATGGTGCTGAACGAAGGTAAGAGATTCGTGAACGCGTGTTACTTCTTGACGACCGTATCCTGTTGCAATTGCACCACCATGACTTCGATGGGTTTCGTTCCTGGATTTACATCCGCATGCATTTGCCCGGCCGGATCTTTGCCAAGCCACAACGCCTTGCCGGCTTTCAGATTGTAAGTGTCTAGCACCTTGCCATTCTTGTCCACCACTTGCAGCTGTCCATCGGTGAGGGCCACCAGCGCACGTCCATGTTCGTGACGATGCAGTGCCAGCGGTGCCTTTGGCATCACCGTTGTTTTCCAAACCTTCAGTTCGTCGTTGGTGAACTGTTCTTCGCGCCTGGACATCTGCGCCTGTTGCTGCGCCCACATCGCGCCAGCGCCGGCGAGGAATGACAGAGTGGTGGTAGCGGCGATAGTGCGGAGGCGTGACATGGTGGGGTGGGATGGAGTGGAGTCCGATTTAGCTGATCTGCGCTCAAGGAATATCGCGTCATCGCGCACGCTGCACTAGAACCTGTGCGTGTCGGGGCTGCGACACACCGTCTTTGCGGTACGGCATTACCGTGTAGGCACCGATAACGTATCGGTGATCGGTTTGCGGGTGTCGCGGGTTGCATATTTCGCGGTGCCTGTGCAGCCAGAACACGCATCGAATGAGTTGGCAGGGCGAAGGCAATGCTAACGCTGTAGATGTACCCACTTTGCAATGTGAAATCCAACAATCATGGTGGGTTGCCCACCCACGCCGGGACATGGGTGCCGAGCAGTCGGAGGAGTTGCCTGGTAAAGATTGCGCCGACTGTCCCGAGGTCACTAATTCAAGCGAGAATTTCGCTTCAATCGTCGGAGCAGAGCGAGCGTGCCGACCACCTTTCACGGAGTTGCAAGACAATGACGCGTTATTCCCCGCCCCGCGTTTCCATTTCGCTTGTACTGCTCGCTGGTGTATTGGCCGGATCGGCAGTCGGACACGCGCAAACGCGGCCAATTCCCATTCGCACCGTGACGCCGCCAATCAACTCGACGGAGCCGTTCATCCTGGTTACACCAACGGTGCGCGGTCTCCCCGGAGGGCGCCTGTTGGTGAACGATCAGCGCGGGAAACGACTGTTGGTGTTCGATTCAACACTGACAACCTTCAGCATCATGGCAGACAGTGCGCGCACCACTGGGGTGCTCTATCCGTATACAGGCCTCATCAATCCGCTCATGCCGTACATCGGCGACTCGTCGTTGATGGTGGATTTTGAAGCACGCACTTACGTCGTCATTGATCCAAGTGGAAAGATTGCGCACGCGATGGCGCCGGTGAACTCGGCAGACTTGTCTGCTGGGTCGCGTCCGTGGGCGCAACATCCCGGTGCTGACAATCTGGGCCGTCTCATTCTCCGAGGGAGCGAGACGCGAGCGCAACGGAAGGAAGGCGATCCGCCGATTACGGATACGCGCGACACGATCACCATTATCCGTTCGGATTTCAATACGCGCACAAGTGGCACGATTGGATCGTTCAGCGTGCCGCGCGTCCCGGACATGGTACTCACAAAACTTCCGAACGGAAAAAGTGCAGGATCGCTTGTCATCAATGCCGGCCTTTCCGGTCCCGATGAATTCGCCGTGTTATCTGATGGCACGTTAGCGATTGTGCGCGAGCACGATTACATCGTTGACTGGGTAAGCCCCGATGGCACCAAGTCCTCAACCGGAAAGCTCGCGTACGAATGGGTGCGACAAACCGATGTGATGAAGCAGACACGCGTTGACTCAATGAAACGCATCATCGACTCCATGACCACCGCAGGCAGGCCGTACGGAATTATGTATCGGTATAACCGTAGTGCGGACGGAGGACGTGCCACGACCGACACCGTCGTTCCCGTGATTCAGTTTGCGCCCTTGACCGATATGGCCGACTACCCAACCCCCTTTCGACGCGGTCAAGTGAAAGCCGATGAAGATGGAAATTTGTGGGTGTTGCCGACGGCGACTTCACTGTCAAAAGGCGGTCTGTTGTACGACGTGATTAACAAGAAAGAGGGACTGCATGAACGTGTACAAATTCCGTCGGAGTATCTGATCGCCGGCTTCGGCAAAGGTGGTGTAGTGTATCTGGCGAAGAATGATCCGGTGGCGAAGACGTGGACGCTGGCAAAGGTGCGGGTAGTGCGAGGGAAGAGTTAATGCATTCATCATCACCTCAACTCCGCACGACTCTGCAGATTGCCCTCGCACTATCGCTCATCGCAATTCCGGCTTTCGCCTCCAACACATCACGTAGTCACGTCGCTCCGCGGCCCAGTCGAGCTCCATCAGTGCCAGCCACAGACCCCAACGCCGTCGTCCGCATCAACCAGGTCGGTTATGCGCCCGACGCACCGAAGGTCGCGGTGGTCTGCGCACTCGCACCTGTCACCATCACGCGCTTCTCCGTCGAAACAGAATCCGGTCGTGAGGTGTTTGGAGCTGCGTCCGCGCACGCAACGGGGGCCTTCGGCCCGTGCGTCGAAACCTACCGCCTTAATTTCTCTGCACTCCACACGTCGGGCCGTTTTCGCGTGCGCGCCGGAACGTTCGCCTCTCCTGTTTTTCGTATTTCACGAGACGTGTACGCTGGTCTCGCCGACACGCTGATGTCGTACATGCGTCAGCAACGCTCGGGCTACAATCCCTTCCTACGCGACTCGGCCCATAAACGCGACGCTATCATTGTCGATCATCCCGCGCGCACGGGTGAATTCATCAATGTAAGTGGTGGGTGGGCCGACGCCGCCGACTATCTGCAATACGTAACCACATCGGCAACGGCGACCTATCATCTGTTGTC
>JBDUBA010000102.1:0-9788 GCA_040004335.1 Gemmatimonas sp. | reverse complement strand
AAAACAAATGCCGATGAATCCAAGCGCGGTACCGAGGTCGGGTTGCAGCATGACCAACACCCACGGGATACCAATCACGAGTAGCGGCCGCCACATCTCGAAGAGCGACTTGAACGAATCGCGTTGCGAGGCCAGCACGCGCGCCATCATGAGCACCGTCGCAATTTTTGCGAGTTCGGCGGGTTGACCGATGCGACGGCCGCCAATGGCAATCCACGAATGTGAGCTGGCCGCCGTACCCGCACCAACGCCGAAAAATTTCGTGTACAACAACAGCACGCAGGCAATCGCATAGGCGGGCCATGCGCTCCATTCCAGCAGTCGCACCGACGCGCGCGTTGCGATCCAGCACATGACCAACGCTGCAGCGAAAAAGCCCAGTTGCTTTTTCCAGACGCCGGCGATCGCTGTTGGTACATCTGATTGGCCCGCCGAAAACACCATCGAAATGCCGAATGCCGTAAGCAGCAGCGCGATGACGAGAAGCGGGTAATCGATCGATTGTTTGCGGAGCATCGTTGTCGTGTGCTCAGCCGTCGGGCGTGATGGACGTCAGCGTGAGTTTCGCCTTGAGATATCGCTCCATCATCTTGGTCGCGATTTTCGCGGCCGCGCTTCCGTGCAGGCCGTATTCGAGCAACACGGCGACAACAATCTTTGGATGTTCCACCGGGGCGTACCCCACGAACCACGCATGATCGGGATTGGGCGGATTCTGTGCGGTGCCCGTTTTTCCCGCGATGGTCAGTCCCTCAATGCGTGCTCCAGCGCCGGTGCCGCGTGTCAGCACATCTCCGAGCGCATTTTGAAGGCCTTTTAGTTTTTCCGGATCGAGACCAAGCGCTTCGGTGCGCACGACGGTGGTGTCCACGATCCGCGGAGTGGCCGCCTTGCCATCGGTGGCCAGCGCGGTATAAAACTTCGCCATGTTCAGTGGTGTTTGAGCGTTGTCGCCTTGCCCAATGGACATGCTGACAACAAATCCTTTGGTCCAACCGCGCGGACCGTATTTCTTGTCGAAATATTTGGTGCCGTCGGGAAATAACGATCGGCTTTCTTCCGGCAGATCGATTCCCGATTGGCTTTGGAATCCGAGTTTCACGCCGCCAGCTACGAGATCCAACAAACCAATCTTGAGGCCAAGCTGGTAGAAGTACACGTCGCACGACTGCGCGATGGCCTGCGCGAGACTGATATCGCCGTGACCTCCTGTATGGTTCCAACACTTGAACGGTCGCCCGCCGTAGTAGAACACCCCTCTGCAAGGCTGCTCCATGTGCGTGTCCATTGTGACGTATCCCTTCTGCAAACCAATAACCGCAGTGGCAAGCTTCCACGTGGATGCCGGTGGGTACCTGCCTTGTGTGGCCTTGTTGTACAACGGATGACGCTTGTCCTCTTGCAAACTGCTGTAATACTCCGCCGAAACACCACCAATGAATTTGTTGATGTCGTACGACGGCGCGCTGTACAAGGCGAGCACTTTGCCCGTCGCGGGTTCGAGCGCGACCATTGCGCCTTGCAGCGAGTCACCAAAGTAGTCGTGCGCGAATCGCTGCAGATCCATGTCGATGTTCGTGTACAGCGGTGCCGGCGCTTCGGGCGCGACGTCGGGGCGCACGCCCGATTCACGCACAACGCGATTGCGCGCATCCACTTCTACATAGCGCATTCCTTCCGTACCGCGCAGTCGCGATTCGTACTGCAATTCCAAGCCGGCTTTCCCGATTTGCTGACCGGCTTTGTAGTCAGAAAATTTGTCCTTCTGCAAATCCTGCTGCGAAATCTCACCGGTGTACCCAACAAATGCGGCCACGGCCGGTCCATCCGGATAATATCGCTTGGGCGCGCTTTGAATAATGAGCCCCGGAAATTCAACGCGATGTTCCTCGAGCACGGACACGATGTCAAATGCGGCATCGTTGAAAATCACAGCGGGCCGATAGGGCGATTGTCGAAAGCGACGAATCACCCGTTCCTGCTGCGCCGAGTCGAGATTGACGACGCGTGCTAACGCGCGCATGGCCGATCGCAGCGAATCCTCCTTGGGCGTGAGAATTGATACCGAATAACCCGCGATATTTTCGGCGATAATTTCCTTGTTGCGATCGTAGATGATCGCACGTGCACCCGGCAGCGGCACTTCGCGCAAACGGTTTGATTCGGACTGCAGCGCAAATTCCTCCGTACGCAATACTTGCGCGCGAAAGAACGCACTGGCCAATGCCACGAACACAAGCGTAAGCACGCTCCGCGCCACGCGCGCGCGCTGCAACACTTCGTTCGGATGATGGCTCATGATCGTTCTATCAAACTGTTTCGCGAATTCCCGGGGTCATCTCGATGATAACTGTGGACTCGCGGTATCCTGGGTGAAACGTCGTACGCGGTACGCCTATTTGGTATGTGGTCGGTACAGCGGACGAAACACGGTCAGCAACAGCACCGCCACCAACGCCGTGAGCGCGGCCGCGAGTGGCGTCCACAACAGCAGCTGAACCACGAAGTCCAACCCACCAATGCGCGGACCGGCCAGATTGTACACACCGTCATACACCCATTTGCCCGCGAAGACAAACAAGCCCGTTAACGCGATGTGATCGGCAAAAAACACCGCCTTGAGCCATGACGCGCCGTAACCCACCAACGTGAACGCCAGCGTGGCCGCGCCAAAAGAATCGGGCTGCAGTGCATCGATCGTCAGGCCAATCACAAAACCCAGCAACGCGGCAGCGCCGGGACGTAACCGGACTGCACTGAACAACACAGCAATCGCGAGAAAATCAACAGGCGCGCGCCCACCGATGAGCGGACGCACGGTGTAGTGCGCAACAAGCAACAGCAGAAACCCAACGACCGCTTGTGCCGACGTTGCCAGGCCGGATGGTTGTGTTCTTACCGCCATGAATGCTCGCTCATCGCATCTTCCGATGGCGGTGGTGGCCCAGTGGTTGGCTTGGGCTTACCAATAATGCTATCGGGCCTGGGGCGTTTTGTCGTATCGCGCGGCAGTGGCTTCTTCGTTGTGTCGGGTGTGGGCAGTGGCGTGTTGCGCGGCAACCCGAGGCGGGCCAAACTGTCACCGCGCAGACTGTCGACCGTAACGGAATCGACCGCCCGACGTGCCGCGATTTCAGCGAGCGCCGCTTTCTTCGCCATCGAATCGCCAGACATCACAATCGAGCGCGCCGCGCTATCGGACGATGCGATATTGGTCCACACGCCGTTCATGTCTTTGGCAGCGCGCGACGGAATGAGGATTAACACAGGCCCAGGCGTGTTTGGAAGCACTGCCGGTTTTAACATGTACGTGCGCACCCACTTCTCGGTGGTTTGTAGTTCACCGATAACGGTGCCGATGGGAATGCCGCGCGGATACGTGCCACCCAGGCCGGAGCTGACAATGTCTGTTCCAACTTTGAGCGGCGCGCGAAACGGTACGCCGTTCAGTTCCAGCAGCCACCGTTGCGCCCCTGTGCCAAGATGCGGTTTGACGATACCGAACGCGGCACCATCAACGCTCATGGCGCTGACGGCAAAATCTGGATGCGCCCAGCTGATTGCGGTACTGAACGTGGGATCGACTGTGACCACTTTGCCAACAAGTCCATCGGCCGTCACGATGGGCGCGAAGAGCTCAACGCCTGCGTTACTGCCCGCACTCACGGTGAGCGTAAAATCGCGATCGAGCGTTCCGGTTCGCAGTACTTCGGCCGAGATAAATCCGTGCTGCATTCGCGCACCGAGGCCAATCAGTTTTCTGAGTTGCGCGTTTTCTTCGGACAGTTCGGGCGCAGAAAGAGTGGCACCCACCGCGGCGCCCACGATCTGCTGCACGGAATCGCGCGTGACAATGGTCATGCGCATGACTTCGGCTTTCTGTTGCAGATTGACCATCGGTGCCAGCACCGTGCGGCGAATGGCTGTGGCAACGGAGTCCTGCATCCAGCGTGGCATGACGAGTGCGACGGCGGCTAAGGCGCCGCACGCGAGCAAGAGTCCGGTATCGAGTTGACTGGCGGTGCGAACTGCGCGTGCCACGGGTCGCTCAAGTAGTCAGGACGGACCAGTACTTCTCTTCGTCGTCAAGAATTTTGCCGCAGCCGCGCACGACGCAGGTGAGTGGATCTTCGTCCACGTGAATGGGCAGCCCGGTTTCCTGGCTGAGCAACACGTCGAGCCCACGAATGAGCGCACCACCACCGGTCATGACTATGCCGCGATCAACAATGTCCGACGCAAGTTCGGGCGGCGTGATTTCCAGCGCGCGACGCACCGCGTCGACAATCTGCTGAATGGGTTCCTGCACGGCTTCACGAATTTCGCTGCTGTGCACGCGCACGGTTTTGGGAATGCCGGACACGAGATCGCGTCCTTTCACTTCCATTTCGCGCTCATCGCCCGTTGGATACGCCGATCCAATCTGAATTTTGATTTGCTCGGCCGTTGGTTCACCGATGAGCAGATTGTAATTCTTGCGCATGAATTGCACGATGGCGATGTCGAGTTCATCGCCGCCGGTGCGAATGGATGTATCGGAGACGATGCCCGACAACGCGATGACCGCGATTTCGGTGGTGCCGCCGCCAATATCGATGACCATGTTGCCCGTTGGCGATTCAACCGGCAAACCAACACCAATGGCCGCAGCCATTGGTTCAGTGACCATGAACACTTCCTTGGCACCTGCACCAAGTGCGGAATCGCGCACGGCGCGTTTTTCCACTTCGGTAATACCGGAAGGCACGCAGACGATGACGCGTGGCTTCACCTTGAAGACGTGTTTGTCGATGACCAGCGCCAGGAAGTAGCGCAACATCTTTTCCGTCACGTCGAAATCGGCAATCACGCCGTCTTTCATGGGACGTACCGCCATGATGCCTTCGGGCGTGCGACCCAGCATGCGTTTCGCTTCCAATCCAACGCCTTTGATTTTTTTCGTTTCGCGATCGAGCGCGACAACGGAAGGCTCGTTCAGCACGATGCCTTCACCTTTGACGTAGATCAGCGTATTCGCTGTGCCAAGATCGACGGCAATTGCGTTTGCCGGGAACAACGAATGCGACTTCTTGAAGGGCCAGAACATCCAGTAACCTATTTCTTCGCGTGAACGTCAACAAGCCGACTGCATCACTACTGCTCTAGTGCGACTGCAGGCCCTTCAGAGCCGTAATCTACCCGTCGTCAGTCGAGAAAACTGGCCGGGTCTTCGAATGTCATGTTGAAGGCGGATGAAACTCCTTCGTACGTCAGCTTGCCGCCCGTCATGTTGAGTCCTTTCAGCAACGCACTGTTCTTCTTGAGCGCTTTCTTCCACCCAAGATTCGCCAGCAGCAGCGTGTACGGCAGCGTCGCGTTGGTCAGTGCCAAGGTTGACGTGCGCGGCACCGCGCCCGGCATGTTTGCGACGCCGTAGTGAATGACGCCATCAACCGTGTACGTCGGGTTTTCGTGCGTAGTCGGATGGATGGTTTCCACGCAGCCACCCTGATCCACGGCCACGTCCACGATAACGGAGCCCGGACGCATGCGTGCGAGATCGGCGCGACGAATGAGCTTGGGCGCCTTGGCTCCGGGAATCAGCACGCCACCAATCACGAGATCGGCAGTCGAAATCTGTTCCAGAATGTTATGCCGGTTGGAGTGCACCAGCTGCACATTGGCCGGCATTACGTCGGAGAGGTAACGCAGGCGTTCGAGCGAGAGATCGAGTACGACCACCTTGGCGCCCAGCCCGGCCGCCATCTTGGCGGCGTTTGTTCCCACCACGCCACCACCCAGAATTACGACCTTTGCCGGCGGAACGCCCGGAACGCCACTCAGCAGCACACCGCGGCCGCCGTACAGCTTCTCCAGGTACTTGGCGCCCTCCTGCACCGCCATGCGCCCGGCAACCTCCGACATGGGGGTCAACAGGGGTAATTCACGGTTCGGCAATTCAACCGTCTCATACGCGATACACGTTGCTCCGCTGGCGAGATGCGCGCGCATCAACGCCTCGTCGGCCGCGAAATGCAGGTAAGTGAAGAGTGTCAGGTCGGGGCGGAGAAACTGCCACTCCTTTTCGATCGGCTCCTTGACCTTGAGCAGGAGTTCGGCGTTGCCCCAGGCCGTTGCCGCATCGGGGACAATTGTCGCGCCCACATCGGTGTAATCCGTATCTTCAAAACCGGATCCAATGCCCGCGCCCGTCTCGATGTACACCTGATGGCCGGCGGCCACCAACGCTTCCGCGCCGGCGGGCACCAGGGATACCCGGTTTTCATTCGTCTTTATCTCTTTCGGTACGCCGATACGCATCTGTGTCTGGATTATTGGAAAACTGATGATGTTGCAAACGCGAGCTAATGAACCGCCTGCGGCCCAAGGCTCACAAGGGTCTGTTGGTCCGGCGCAAAAAAGTCCCGGGCAACCGCAGCCACAGTTTGAGCGTCAATTGCGTCAACCAGCGCCATCGTTTCTTCAAGCGTGCGCACCGGCTCGCCATACAACGCCGACGCAGCGGCGCGATACATCCGCGAACTCACGCTTTCCATGGACAACACCAGCTGCCCACGCAGCTGTCGTTTACCTGCCGCGATTTCCGCTTCGGTCAAACCGTTGGTTGCCGCTTCGGTCAACACCGTGCGAACGGCCTCCACCGCTTCCTGCGCCGACGCAGGCGCACTCGCCAGATACACGCCGTGCACGCCCGCATCCTTGAACGGCGAGTGAAACGTGTGCACACTGTATGCGAGCCCCAGTTCTTCGCGCACGCGCTGGAACAACTTCGAACTCATGCCACCGCCCAGCAGCATGCTGAGCAAACCAAATGCATAACGGCGCGGGTCACCTTGCGTGATGGACGGCGATCCCATCACCACATGGGTTTGCGCAATGTCCGTGCGCGGCACGTGATGCGTATGTGCCGCGACTGGCGTAACCGCCGCAACCGGTAAAGGCGACGAGTCTCCCTGCTTCTGATCGTGCCATCCGGTCTGCTGCAACACCTCCAGCAAGCGATCGTGCGACACATTACCCGCCGCCGCAACCACGATGCGTCCCGGGTGATATGCGCGCTCATGTAACGCGCGCAAATGTGAAACCTGCAACGCCTTCACCGTTTCGCGCGTGCCCAGAATGGGAAAGCCATGCGGATGATCGCCCCACAACTGTTTGTTATGCACGTCGAAGATGATGTCATCAGGCGTGTCATCGACCATGCTGATCTCTTCGAGAATCACTTTGCGTTCGAGCTTCAAGTCGCTGTCGCGCAATGACGGTTGAAACACAAGATCGGCGATGACATCAACGGCCGTTTCGAGATGTTCATCCAGCACACGCGCCTGATACGCCGTGTGTTCGCGTTCGGTATACGCGTCCAGCGATCCGCCAAGCGTTTCGAGCGACAAAGCAATTTCAGCCGCCGAACGTTTCGCCGTTCCCTTGAACACCATGTGTTCGAGCAAATGCGAAACACCCATTTCCTGCTCCGTTTCGTGCACCGTGGCCGCGCGAATCCACGCCCCAAACGCAACCGACCGCACTCCCGGAACGTGCTCCGAAAGTACGGTCAGTCCATTGGGTAGATCCGTTCGACTGACGGCCGCGTTAGCGGCGCGGTCCACGACCACCACCACCGCTGCGGCCACCACGATCGCCGCCGCCGCTACGACCACCACCGTCCCCGCCTTCGCCACCACCGCTGCGCGGCGGACGTTCGGTTTCTTCCGGCATTCCTTCCGGACGCGGCAACAGTGCCTTCATGCTCAAACGCAAACGACCGCGCTCGTCACGATCAACCAGCTTGACCGTAACACGATCGCCCTTCTTGACGACGTCTTCGGGCTTCTCCACGCGTTCATGTTTCATTTCGGACACGTGCAGCAACGCTTCGGTGCCTGGCATGATTTCGACGAACGCTCCAAAGGCCGTCACGGTCTTGACGGTGCCTTCGTATGTTTCGCCAACAATGGGTTCGGCCGTAAGCGCGAGGACCATCTGACGCGCGCGTTCCATCGCTTCGCCACCAACGGCCGCGATGGTAACGGTTCCATCGTCTTCGACCGACAGCTCGGCGCCGCTCTCATCCTGAATGGCGCGAATATTTTTGCCCTTCGGACCAATGAGTTCGCCAATTTTGTCGGGCGGAATTTGCACGGTCACGATACGCGGCGCGTATTTGGACAGCTCTTCGCGCGGAGCGCTCAGCGCCTTGTCCATCTCAGCCAGAATGTGCAAGCGGCCTTCGCGCGCCTGGGCCATCGCTTCTTCCATGATCTTGAGATCAAGCCCTTCGATCTTGATGTCCATCTGGATGGAAGTGATGCCGTCCTTCGTTCCCGCCACCTTGAAATCCATGTCGCCGAGATGGTCTTCGGTGCCAAGAATGTCGGTGAGAATTGCGTACTTCTTGCCTTCCTTGATGAGCCCCATTGCCACACCGGCCACAGCGGCCTTCATGGGAACGCCAGCATCAAACAGCGAGAGTGATCCGCCGCAAACTGTCGCCATTGATGACGAACCGTTTGACTCGAGCACTTCGGACACAATGCGAATGGTGTACGGGAATTCGGCGAAGTCGGGCAACACACCCTGCACTGCGCGTTCGGCCAGGTTGCCATGTCCGATTTCGCGACGGCTGGTGCCGCGCATTGGACGAACTTCACCCGTTGAGAACGGTGGGAAGTTGTAGTGCAACATAAACGACCGCGTGGTTTCGCCGGGTTCGTTGATGGTGTCGAGGCGCTGCGCGTCCTTCGCCGTACCAAGCGTGGTTGCAACCAGCGCCTGCGTTTGACCGCGCGTAAACAGTGCGCTTCCGTGCGCGCGTGGCAGCACGGTGGTGTCGATGCTGATGGCGCGCACTTCGTTTGACTTGCGGCCGTCAACGCGGAAACCCGTGTCGAGCACTTGCGAGCGTAACTCGTTGTACTCGATGTCGCCAAGCACCGCGTGAATGTCCTTCGAGTTGTCGGGGAAGTCGACCAACAACCCTTCGGCCAGCTCCTTCTTCGCACGCTCGACGGCTTCAATGCGCGTGTGTTTGTCCTTCTGGTTGAGCGCTTCGCGAATTTTTCCGGACGCGAGGGCTTTCGTCTTGACGACGACGCCTTCGAGCGGTTCGGTCTTGACCCACGACATCTTTGCGACTTTCGTCTTTTTCAGCAGTTCATTCTGCATGTCGATCAATTCGCGAATGCCATCGTGTGAAAGCTTGATGGATTCGAGCACGTCGGCTTCGGACACTTCAAGCGCGCCGCCTTCGACCATCACGATGGAGTCTTGCGAACCAGCAACGACCAATTCGAGATCGGAGAACGCGAGTTGCTGGAACGTGGGGTTGAGTACCCAATTGCCCTGCACGCGTCCAACGCGAACGCCAGCAATTGGCGTGGAGAACGGAATTTTGGACGCGTTCAGCGCGAACGATGTCGCGAGCAGTGCCAACATGTCGGCGTCGTTTTCCTGATCGGCCGAGATGACGTAAACAAACACCTGGACTTCGTTCTTGAATCCTTCCGGGAACAACGGACGGATGGAACGGTCGATGACGCGGCAGGCGAGGATTTCATGGTCGGCGGGACGTCCTTCCCGCTTGATGAAACCACCCGGAATTTTTCCGGCGGCGTAGGTTTTTTCCTTGTATTCGACCGTTAACGGAAAAAACGGCAAATTGCTCTGATTGTCACTGACCGTGACCGCGGCCAGCACCATCGTTTCCCCAAACTGTACCATGGCGGATCCTGCCGCCTGTTTGGCCATGCGGCCGGTCTCAATGACCAGCTGTCGACCGGCGAAGGTCCGCT
>JBDUBA010000381.1:0-9798 GCA_040004335.1 Gemmatimonas sp. | reverse complement strand
GCGGCTGTTGAACGTGCCAACGCCGAACGCGCGGCGGTTGAACGTGCCAACGCCGAACGCGCTTTGGCTGAACGCATTGCCGCTGACCGCGCCGCTGCCGAGCGTGTCGTTGCCGAAAGCACCGCTGCGGCCGCGTACATTCCGCCGTCAATCACCGATTCTTCACCGGTACTGTACGAAGATCAAGCAGCTGCATTGTCGGCGATTCAGCACCACGCATCAACACCCGATGCAAACGCCGCGCCTCTGACGATGGGCAAAACGGTCTTGATATCGAAATCCGGTATTGGAATCGTTGTTGTTGCACTCCTTGCCGTTGTTGGATACATCGCATTTCGCGGCGGAAATAGAACGGGCGCGGTTGCAACCACACCAACGGTCGCTGATTCCATCAAAGCGCCACCGGTTGCCGCCGTCGCGCCGGTTGACAGTTCTCCGCCACCGACAACACCCACACCGGCTCCGGAAACTCCAGCTGTTGCCGCCACGACCCCTGCCATCGCCGCACCAACAGACTCCGGCACCATTCGCGTAGGAGAACTACCCGCGGACGCTCGCGTTACCGTCGACGGTCGATCCATGCGCGGCAAAACGTTGCGGGTTTCTGCACGCGCGCACCAACTGACCGTTACGGCAAAGGGATTCGAAGTATTCAAGGAAAAGGTGACGATCGCATCAGGTGCCACGGTGAAATGGGCGCCGAAACTCGTCGCGACTGTTGTCGCGGCCGCCCCAACGAACAATACGCCAACGCCAACCCCCGTTAACACGCCGTCCAACAGCGTGTCGAAAAAATCGTGTCGCGAATTGATGCGCATCGAAGATTTCGCCGCGGCGCACGAAACTTGTGCGACGGAGGCCGACGCCGGTAACGCATCTGCCCAAGCCAGCATGGGCCGCATGTATGCCAAGGGACTTGGCCTCACACGCGACGCGGCGATCGCCGTCACCTGGTATCGCAAAAGCGCCGCTTCCGGCGATCACGAATCGCAAACATTCATGGGTTACGCATTGCGCGATGGCAACGGCGTGAAGCGCGACGACAAAGAATCAGCGCAGCTGTTCAAACTTGCGGCCGAGGGTGGCGACAAAGCGGCGCAGCTTGAATACGCGGTTGCGTTGGAAAAAGGCGATGGGCTCAAGAAGGATCAGGCATCCGCGCGCGAGTGGTACAAAAAATCTGCCGATCAGGGAGTTTCCATGGCGGCGCGGCGGCTCGGGCACATGTTTGAGAAGGGTGACGGCGGACCCAAAAGTGAACCCGAGGCCATCGCGGCGTACGAACGCGCGGCGACACTGGGTGACGCAGAATCGGCAATGACCGTGGGCAAGTGGTATCGCGACGGACGCGGCGTCGCACAATCGCCGGCGCAAGCGTTAATCTGGTTCAAGAAAGCGCTTGACCTCGGCCACAAAGACGCGCAGAACGAAATCAAGAAACTGCAAAAGTAGCACGGAGTCGCGCGCCCAAACGACGCCGTTGAATTGGCGTTAGAACAGCGTTGTCAGAACGCCAATGCTGAGGGCAACAACGGCCGTGTTGAAGGCAAACGAAATGATCCCGTGAATCAACGCGTTTATGCGCATACGTCGCGTTGTCACGGCAATGTCAGAAGTTTGCGCAGTCATGCCAATAACAAACGCGAAGTACGCAAAATCCAGATACTCGGGGCAGGTTTCGTTGCCCGGAAAGTCCAGTCCGCCCTCACCGTCGTTGACACCGTGATACAGGTGCGCATATCGAAGCGTGAACACGGTGTGAATGAGCAACCACGCCAACACAACGGCGGAGAGCGCGAGAATGATTGCGCCTGTTTTGTGCGATGGGACCATGTTCATGCTGGACTGCAATAACACCAACACGGCGAGCATTGCTGCCCCCGCTCCCAAAACGACCAACACCAGCGCGAGCATTCGGCTGGGATCTTCAATGCGCGCGACGCGACGAATGTGGGCGGGCCGCAACGACAGGATGGTGAACCAGGTGGTGAGGAGCGCCGTAATCGCAAAACCATCCCACGACGCAACCAGTCGCACCGCCCTCGGCCAGTCGCCGGGGAGTGCAAACGCCGATGATATTCCGATGAGCACGGCCGCGAACAGTCGGACGTAGGCCGGCAAATGTGCGAGTCGAACGGCCAGTCGCCGCTTTCTGGCTGGTAGAGTCATTAATTGCTCCCGGGTGCACGCCGTACTTTCTCGTTGTGACTGATGATGAATCTCCGGGAGTGATCACGGAACTGCTACGGGCAGCGGCAGCCGGCGATGCGATCGCTGACGAGCGCCTCTTCACGGTTGTGTACGCGGCAATCGATCCACGACGTGCACGCGTGGTGGAGCTTCGGTGGTTTGCCGGCTTGGACGCAACCGAAGTCGCCAAGCTGCTGAACGTTGGAACCGCGACGGTTACGCGCGACTGGGCGGCCGCGCGCCTGGTTGGCCGTAGAACTTGGCCCGAGGTTCCCGAAGTGATCGTTCCGGCACGCGGTTCCGCATGATGAATTAACGGACAAAACTCCGGACGCGAACTGGGACACGATCGCCACGATGGTGGGAGTGCTGGCTGATCTCCCGGCGTCCAAACGTGCGTCGCAGTTGAATGCGATTGCCGATCAGGCTGTTCGCGATCGGGTCAGTGCACTTCTCGCGGCGTTGGACGGCAGTAACGTGTTGTTTGATCGGCCAGGATGGAGCTGGGTAAGTGTTGGCAACGACGACCTGTTCCCCAACCCACAACAAACCGGGCAACGTGTCGGTGCGTGGCGACTGACGGGAATCATTGGACAAGGCGGAATGGGTATCGTGTACCACGCCGAACGTGAAGAAGGCGGATTCACGCAACAGGCGGCAGTGAAGATGTTCGATGCGGCGCGAGCGCCGGCGGAACTTGCGTTGGCGCTACGCACAGCGCTGGCCGTGTTGGCCGGCGTCTATTCGGATGAACACCAACCTCGCCAAGGCGGAAACCCACTATCTACGGCAGCGCGCTCCCAAGCGACCGGGCCGCATCGGCTACGCGTTGCCCGAACACGTTCGCAACTGACCGACTGAATGTTACCGTAAGATGGTTGTCGTCAGTGAAAACGACGACGCCATTCCGCATCACAGAACACGGTGTTGACCAGCAAACCTGGTCGTTCATATCGACAAAACGCACACCCAATCCACGAGCGGCCGTGTTTTGCGCGGCAATTGCATCGGGAATCAGTGACGTTTCGAGGTCATATTCACACGATTGCGCGAACGGCAGCCCGGCATCGCGCCTGGATAAACATTCGGGTACGCGGAATCCAGTACGCGGCGTTCCGCGAATGGCCAGAACGGGAATGCCGGCCGCAGACAAACGCGAATACGTACGACGCAGTCCCGTTTGCCACATTTCGGTCGTGACCTGCCACGCTGTTTCCTTCTCACCATTGGTTGGAATGTAGTGATCCCAACTGGACAGAACGGCGGCGGCTGGCTTAAGCGCGAGTATGCGCTGCATCATCGCTTCGCGGTAACGAGTGCATTCGTGATAATAACTCTGGCGACGCATGAGTGCCGGGACCTCTGCTACCGGGCAGCCACCCTTCACCATGAGTACAATCTTCCACCCGCGCTCCTTTCCGGCGCGGTCGAGCGCACCAAACCAATGTTCCGCGTGCGAATCACCAAACAACACGACCGTCGTGGAGGATTTCGTATCGCCAAATTCGCAAGGGCTCTTGATCTCCTCAACCGTCGTCCCCCAGCAACCATGATCCACTCGATTCTCAGGCGCGGATGCGAAGGCTTGCTGCGCCGGTTCGTGCACCGTTCGCTCGGCCACCATTAATGCACCCTGCGCCAGCAACGCAACTATCACCGTTGCCGTAAACGTTCCAAGGGCAATACGGCCGGGCGAATAGGTAGAGAGTTTTCCGCTGCGCGCGGGCATCTCAATAAATCGAAACGTCAACCACGCGAGCCCAAGTGCAACTACGCACCACACCAACTTTCCCCAAACGCCGATGGCCGGGTTCAACACTCCGGCCAAACCAACAAGCGGCCAATGCCAGAGGTACCAGCCGTACGACATTGTACCCAGCCACCGGAGCCCCGAGTTTGCCAACACACGCGTGACGATGCCGGTCGGCGTGAACGCCCCACCAACAAGCAACAGAATTGTGGCGACGGCCGGCAATAGTGCGGCCACACCCGGGTACGCGGTGGCACGGCTGTACCCGACGGCCGTGATTCCAATTGCCAAGAGCGCTGCTATCTGCAGCGAGGAAAAAACCAGCACGGTGATGTCGCGCGGTTTGCCAAAAAAACTTGATTCGATGCTGATGTTTATGGGAGCCTGCATCCACAAGGCCAGCGCGCCGCCCATGGCAAATTCCCACACGCGCGTGGGCATGCTGAAAAACGCCCACGGCTGCGCAACGCCAGTGAGAATCAATGAAATCGCAAACGATACGAGCCCGGCAAATCCCATTGCGATGAACAACGGCTTGTGTGACACCACTCGCGTTGTTGGCGTAACAAACGCCGTCGGACTGGTACGACGTTCAAACACCAGCGCAATCAACACAAACAAGATTGGCCAGAAGAAGTAGAACTGTTGCTCCACCGCCAACGACCAGGTGTGCAGCAACGGATTCTCGCCCGCCGAGAAGTAATCGACGGATCCCTTGGCGAAAGCCATGTTGCCGGAATACATCGCGACCGCGCGTGCGTTGCCGGCAATTGACACGCGATCGATGGGCGCGTACAGAAACATCACCACAGCCAGTGTCACCATCAGCACAACCAGCAGCGGCGGCACTAATCGCAGCGCGCGCCTGGCGTAGAAGTTCGTGAGGTTGATGCCGCCGGTCTCGCTCGTTTCGCGCGCCAACAAACCTGTGATGAAGAACCCGGACATCACGAAGAACACATCCACACCCACAAAGCCGCCGCCAACGCCAGTCATACCGACGTGAAACATCACCACCAGCAGAATGGCGATGCCTCGCAGTCCTTCCAGATCGGGTCTGAAATTGGGTTGTTGGGGGGACACGAACTAAACCTACGAATTTCAGAAAGAAATAGTGAGTGCTATCGCACCCCAAACAAACTTGCCGGATCGACTGTGATGTTGCCGTAACGCGCAATAAAGTGCAGGTGTGGTCCAGTCACACGGCCGGTCGCTCCAACTTTTCCAATGATGTCGCCCTTTTGCACGGTATCGCCAACAGCAACGAGTTGTTGGGTCAAGTGCAGATAGGCGGTTACAATCCCTTCGCCGTGATCGATGTAGATCACGTTGCCACCCAGATAGAACGCGCCAATCAACCGCACCACGCCGCGATTGGACGCGCGCACGGGATCACCAACTGCCCCGGCGAAATCGGTTCCCATGTGTCGGCTGGTAACCGTGCCGTTGAAGGTGCGGCCGCCGCCAAATCCACTCGTGATACGCGTCGTGCGCGGAACTTCAAACGCGCTCGTCCAAAGCCGTCGTGTGTTGTGAGCCGCCCGTGAAACTGCGGCTGCCTGTTCGGCTTCCTTCTTCATGCGTAGTGTCAGCGCCGAGTCGGGTTCTGCGGAAAACTTTGGTGCGACGGTCAATTTTTCGAGCGGATAGGTGCTGCGCTGTGCGGCAATGCGGGTTTTGCTGGAGTCGCCGTTCGCGCAATGCAAAGTGAGCGAGACACCGCTAGTTGAATCAATTGGAATGCCCGCAAACGCGAATACGGTGTCGCCCGCTGTGTGAACATGTAATGGTTCGCCCGAAACGAATGCGGAGCCGATTGTAGTGCACTTTGTATCAGCGATGCGCAGTCGATACAACGTTCCGGCTTTTGGTCTTGAAACGTCGATTGTTGCTGCCGCTTTGGGTTTGGGCGCGGACGGCGCCGGCTTGCGAGTTTGCGCGCTCACGGAGGAGACGCACAATCCCGCGATTGCCAGCGCAGTCCAAAAGTTCTGCATCGAACTGCTTATCCGTTGATGGAGGCGGGATCCATCCAGAACAATTCCCAGTGATGTCCATCGAGATCGTAGAAACTTTGTACGTACATGAAGCCGTGATCTTGCGGATCGGCGGCTTTGGTGGCGCCTGCAGCCAACGCCTTGGCATACAGAGCGTCGACTTCCTCACGACTATCCATCGTGATCGCATAGATCCCATTCGTTTCGCTCTGCGAATCGCCCATTGGTTTCTTGCTGAAGCCTGCGAAACGATCCTTCACCATCAACATGAAGTAGGCGTCAGTGCCAACGAGCATACACGTTGCAGAGGCATCGGTAAATTGCGGGTTGAACGCGAAACCAAGCCCCTCGAAAAACTCAATTGATTTCTGTACATCGCTTACCGGGATGTTGACGAACAATTTCCGCGCCTTGATTGGTACGGTTCCAGCGTTCTTGATGGTGGGTGCAGCCGCTTGTTCTGTTGACATGGGAATATTCCGATTGCTGTAGAAGTTGTCTGAAAACGAATGGATGTGGATGCCGTTTAAAGGCGAATTTGGGGGTGAAAATCAGCGAGTGCGGCCAAGCACAGCGCGCACACGCGGGTCACGCAAATAGAGTCCGACCCACAGGAAAATCGCTACGTACACGGGTGACAAAATGTGCGTGAACATCGGATTGCCAAGACGGACGTGAATGGCCACCGCGCCACCCAGGTACGCCGTCAGAAACGCGGCGCCCAACGGAGCGGTACGCGGAATCACGTACAAAATCAAACACGCGAGCTGGATCAAGCCGAGCGGAAGGATGATATTCGGGTCGAATCCAAGTTGCGCAGTGCCTTCAACAGCTTCCTTGACTTGCGCGAGTTTCATCGTGACATCGAACGTCATGAAGGCAAGTGCAAGACCAGTGATGACGCGACCAGCGATCACAGACTTCGAAACGCGACGGGCGGTGGACGGTGCAGCGGAAACGGATTGCAGAACTGTGGCGCTCATGACAGGCTCCGGTTTGAGTTATGCCCTATAGACCGGGGGGGCCGTCAAAACTCATCGGTCCTGCCAAAAGTTTTTTCTGAGCTTCAAATTTCACGGTTTGAAAGGCGGTCAGGCCAACCACTTCATGGGCAGCCCAAATCGCGGAAATAGCGTATCCACATCGAGATATGATGTCATCCCCATGATCTGGTTCTCTCCGAGGTCAAGCATGAGAATCGCCCACGGCGTCTCGCCGCCATCGCGATATTGGGCAAACGCCGGAATGCCGCCAGAAGCCTGCACCGGCACGAGCACCGACCCTTTGCAGCCAATACCAAACGTCGAAAGCCACCGTTCAATGTTGAGATGACCCTGCAGCCACATCTCATACGGCGGCATGGAAAGCGTGGCTTCTTCGTGTAAGAGTTTGACCAACGCCTGCACATCGTATGTCTCAAACGCCATCACGTAACGGGCAACGAGTTGCGTTTGTTCGCTGGAAAGTGCACGCGGCACAACGGACGGATTGCGTGCATCCATCGTGGCGCGCGCGCGTTGCAACGCACTGTTCACGCTCGCCACGGACATCTCAAGAGTCTCAGACGTCTCGGCCGCCGACCAGTTCAACACCTGCGTGAGCAACAACACAGCGCGCTGCCGTGGCGGCAAGTACTGCAATGCTGCGACAAATGCGAGCCGAATACTCTCGCGAAGAATGGCGCGCTCCTCGGGGTCGCTGTCGGCTTCTGCGGGCAACGCAAGGACATCCGGAATTGGTTCCACCCAATACTCGCGTTCGCGTTGCGGCAACGTCATGTCATCGCGTACTTGTGCAGGTGCGACCGTACTCTCCACTGGGCGAATGCGCCGGCGGTCCGACGACGCCAGGGTATCGAGGCAGACGTTGGTTGCAATTCGATAGAGCCATGTCTTCATGGACGATTGGTCGTTAAACCGATCAAGTCCCTTCCAGGCGCGTAGCATGGACTCCTGCACCGCGTCTTCGGCGTCGAGGACGGAGCCGAGCATGCGGTAGCAGTGCCCGGTGAGGGCGGGGCGGTATTGTTCGAGAACGGCGGCAGAAGACATGGCTCGTACGATAGCGAAATGAGGCGTGTTGATACAACGATGGTGTGGCGAGTTGCGGCAATCAGCGGGCCGATCGTTGATGCACTCCGTCGATATCCTGTTGCATCGTTGGATAACAGTCGGTGCGCGCGCCCGCGGAAATCAGGCGATCGAGGACCGCGGGGTAGTTGCGTCCCGGAAAATCTACCGGGAGTGCGTGGTAGGCAAACCAAAGTGTGCTGGACAGCACCGTTCCGCCGAACTCGTTTTCTTTCTCGAGTGGTGCGTTCCGTTGCAGTAACACGTCCATCAGCAACAGGTTTCCGTTGGCACAGGCCCAATGCAGCGCGGTCATGCCATCGTCGAACGCATCTACATCAACGCCGTTGTTCACCATGAATTCCACAACCGCACTTTGATCACACTGCGCAGCAATCAGCATCGCGCTTTTGCGCTCCTTGTGTGTTGCGCGCGGAAACAGCGGCTGCACCGCGTCCAATTGCCCCAATCCCGCAGCGCCGTACAGATTGTCAGCGGTTGCGCCACGTTTCACCAGATGGACAGCGGCTTCCGGACATCCGTTTGCAACGCAGTCGTGCGCAGTGCGTCCACCCGCCACGATTGGTGCGACGTAAGCACCGCGATCAATGAGCAGGTCGATGAGTGCGATCTGCACGCCGGCCAACCGTGGATGCGCGCTGGTTGCGACTAATCCCAGGGTGGTGCTGTCGCCGCCGTACGCGTTGCTTTTCGCATCAATTTCGGCACCAGCGTCCAACAGGAAACGCGTGATGTCGACAATGTTTGGTGGCGTGATCTGCCGATAGCCTTCAACACCGTTCGCGGACACGTAGTGCAGTAGTGTCGAGTTGTGCGCGCGCGTGGAACGTTCGCGTATCAATTCAGGTGACTCGCTCAACATCTGTCGCAGCAACGGAAGATTGCCCGAGATGATCGCGTCGGCAGCATCTTCGAAGCGCTTCACTGTTGGGTCGGCACGTTCCATTGATTTGACATGCTGCAACAGCTTCGGCCAACTTTCAATGTGATGGTGACGCGCAATGACCAACTGCGCATCGGCGAGCGTGAACTCCAGCGAGAGAAACACCGCGGGCGGCACTTTGCGAAACCGCGGATGATTCCATCGTACTTGCTCGAGCGCCCGGCGATCGCCGGCTTTGAATGCCTTGAGAAGACCCTTTGCCAATTTCCTGGACTGTTCCAGGTTGATGCGCGTGTTGACGGGCGAGTGGGCGCCGTCGACGTTGTCCGTCGAATCCATACTACCTCCTTTCACTGCGCCTGTCGTCCGCATAGTTCAGGCTGAAAGAAGGGTCGATGCTGACACTTCTCGCTCTGTGGGTGGGCTCGGCCCTTTCCGCGGACTGGTGGCGCCCCTCGCGCTCGCGTGGAGCATACGGGAATTATGGTCCGTGTGCAAGCGGCTGTTCGGAGCCGTCCTACAGATGGGTATGCAACGAACGGCGGCACATTGCTGAATCGGAATTTTGATCAGACGATCCATCAAATGCTGGTTGTCCCTCCTGATGGGAAAGGCTACAATTCCGCGCGTGAAATAGGTATGCGACTGATTCCGCGCAACACTCCGTTGCGATCGCTCGCGCATTCGAGGCACGGTGATTGTTCATGCACACTTCAATTCGCACTCTCGGTTGCGCCTTCGCGCTGCTCGCATTCACCACACTGACAAGCTGCGGTGGTGGCGGTGACGGACCTACGGCTCCGCCCGCTGTTGCATCGGTTGATTTGTCCACGACCACCGTGGACCTTGTCCGACTACTTCCGAAACGGGGACCGGGACGACACGCCC